>PMMN01000065.1:6751-31972 GCA_003162235.1 Actinomycetota bacterium
CTGGCACGGTCGCTGGGGCCCTTCGTCGACGGTGGCGCCTCGCTCGGGCTGGGGATAGCCGGATCCGGCAACCGAGACCGGCTCAAGTGCCTACATGCGCACGTCGCCTTCGCTCTCGCGAACCCCGGCTACAAGCTGGGCGAGCTGATCACCGCTGAGCTGCAGCCGCTCTGGCCGGCTCGCTGCCGGTCGCGCACCAAATGCCGGTCGAGGACAGGGCCGTCGGTCCGCCCCGGTGACGCGAAGGGTCGCCGACTATGATCGCCGGCGTGCCCGAGAACGTGGAAGTTGCCCGCCAGCAATGGCGAGAGGGATACCTACGTTTCCAGACGCTGGCGGACGAGCCGGCGAGTCGCGATCGCCTCTACCGAGAGCTCGAGACGATCTCGGATGAGCTGAGAAGGCGGATCGGCCAGACCTTCACCATGGCCGAGGCCGCCGAGATGTACGGAGACGCAGAGCGCTGGGCTACCGAGACGGTGGCCGAGCGAGCTCCCGCCCGCGGCTGGCCGCGCGATCTGGCGATTGTGCTCGACGCGGCCTTCTGCCTGTATGCCCGTGCGGCGGTCGACTACGCGCCATGAGCCCGTCGAGAAAGCCCCACGCTTCCCGGCGCGCCCGCTCTCCGCGCTCGCGATCTTCGTGGCTGCGCCGGGTTCTGCTTCTGCTCGTGGTCGTCGCTGCTCTTGCGATCGGGACGGCGCTAGGAGTCGCTCTCAACCACGGGTCGGGTGCGAAAGGCACGCAAACACGCGAGCAGACGATCCGGATCGTGACCGTCACGGTTGCGCGGCCCTGACCGCTCGGTTTCTCACTTTCTCGTGCTGCTGCCGGAAAGGCCCGAAAACTACCGGAGCCGATTGAAAATCGAGCTAACTGGAAAGGTTTGACCGGAGATGCCTCAGCGGAATGAACCCCAGGCGAGGCGTTCGGACGAACGGTCGGAGTGGCTGACTCTTGGCCGTGCGGCAGAGTACCTCGGCGTAGCCCAGAGCACGATCAGAAAGTGGTGCGACGCGGGGAGGGTACCGGCGTTCACGACCCCGGGTGGGCATCGGCGCTTTCGTAAGAGCGACCTGGACGCCTTCCTCGAGCATTCGCGGCCTGGCGCTCTTCCATCCCACAACGGGCTGGTCATCCTCATCGTCGACAACGAGCCCGGCGTGCGCGCATACGTTCGCGCCAGTCTCGAGCCGGAGGGCTATCACGTCGAGGAGGCGGCAGAAGCCGACGAGGCTCTGCGTCTGGTCGAGACGCGATCGCCGGATCTGATCATGATCGACGCCAACCTGCCGCAGGTGAATGGGTGGGAGATGCTCCGGCGCCTGCGCGAGCGCCACGGGGAGGGGACACCGCCCGTGCTGATGTTCAGCTCGCTCGACGAAGCCGACGAACAGCTCGCCCACTCGCTCGGCGCGAGGGAGTTCTTCGGCCGTCCGCTCGACCCGCGCCGTCTGGTCGAAAGCGCGCGACAGGTACTTCCACTCTGATCGGCCTCGACCAGAAGCTGGAGCGGTCCATTGCGACGCATCGCCTCGGTCTGCTCGACCCGCTCGCGGCGGCGCTCTCCTGGCTTGGCAACTATGGCGTCGTATGGCTCGCGCTCGCACTTGTCTTCGCATTGCTCTGGCGCCGGCCGTCTCTACTCATCTGGGTGGGTGCGGCCGACCTGATCGCCTATCTGGCCTCCGCAGGACTGAGAGCCGCCGTCGAGCGGCCGCGGCCGCCGCGGACATTCCCTCAGATCGAGACGCTCGTGCCGCTGCCACACAGCTCCTCCTTCCCTTCGGGACACGCCGCCACGAGCTTTGCCTGCGCCGTCGTTCTCGCCGCCGCCACGCGCAGCTGCCGTACCCGCGCCGTTCTGATCTCCCTGGCGACGCTGATCGCGCTCTCACGCGTCTATGCGGGTGTGCACTACCCACTCGATGTGATCGGCGGCGCGACGCTCGGGACAGCGATCGGGCTCGTGCTGGTCGCTCTTGCGAGATTGGTCGACCGGCGTCTAGGAGCTAGGCGGGTTCTAACCAAGTGCGTCTCGCTTTCTCGGCCGGCGGCTCCAGAGGCCGGCTTCACCGGCCGGGAAGAACTACCGGCGAAGCCCGGATGAGATCGAATCGCCTCTCGCTTTCTCGGGGCGCCGCTGAATGTGCTTCGCCGGAGAGCACAGTGTGGACACACGGGCTCGGAGAGCGAAGTGCGCTCAGCGGTGTCAGGCGGCTCCGGAAGGCGAGCCGCGCCTCGCCGCACGGAGCCGCCGGCCGAGGAAGCGAGAGGGGTTAGACCTCTTCGGTTGCTTCGATCAGGCCCGCGGCGATGATCGCCAGCGCAGCCAGTAGCGCGATCCAGATGCCGATTCCGCGTCCATCGGCGGGAAGGAACTTGTCCGGGATCCAAATCAGCCGCACGAGTACGAGGATCGTCGCCAGGACTCCGATCCCGATCACGATCAGGCTTTCGGGCAAGCTCGCCGGCAGCGCTATCCCGAACACTCGCAGCGCGAACAGGACGAGCACCGCGAAACCAAGGAAGAAGACGAGCTGGCCAACCAGGCCTGTGTGCCAGCCGATAACGCTGAGAACGAGTTTGAAGCCGCCCGAGTTGTCGGCGCGTCCGCTGTACCAACTCATGAACGTCGAGAGGCTGAGCACCAGCCCGGAGAGCCAAGTGAGCGTATCGGAGACGAGCAGAAAGCTGTCGGGGTGCCGCAGTGAAGGGCGGGCGAGCGGTGGTCTCGGGTTACCGCGAGAGTCTCGATACGAAGTGGGAGTCTCCATCGCTGAGAGTATGGGCATTGAGGCGGCTAGATGTCGCGCTCAAGCGAACCTCGCCCGACCGTTGCGTCGTTGCCTATCCCAACCGGAGTGCTTTGATCTCGTTTCAATTGACGACCCGTCGGCTGGGTGCGATCGGTAGGTGCGGAACTAGGCGGTGGAGTGCTTCATTTGAGACGGGCTCTTAGATTCCGAACAATGTCTGCGTCTCCTGCCAGATCAGCAGAGCGATCACGCCGATCGCCAGCACCAAGATCAGCATCGTGAAGAAGAAGCGTAGATGGGCGCGGTTGCGCGCGCGCGTACGATCGCGGCGTATCTGCCGGCGGGCACGTTCTCGCTCGTAGGCCCGTGGAATCGCAGTGGGGTCGATCGGCGGCGGCTCGCCCTCGAATCGCATTCTCTTTGCCGGGTGTCCCATTAGCGATCTCTCCGGTAAGCGCTGCGGCGGGCGGTGTGTGTACTGGCCGAAGCGATCAATACGCATCTAAGTTTAGATCGGTTGCCGCCATTGCCGCGGGTATGTCCAACCTCTGGGCGGGATACTTACGGGAATGGACGGTTCAAGACCGTCGGCCTTTGAGCCGGGAACAGGGTCATCGCGGAGCGGCAAGCTCGGCCCGATCGCGTCTGCGGAGAATGTTGGACGCTCGTTCGAGACGGTGGAGCAACTGCTCGTGGAGGCGCTCGTCGCCACTCTCGATCCCGAGGGTTTGCCGCGGCGTCTCGCCAGCCTCGTCGCAGCGGCGATCGGCGCCGAGCAAGTGATTCTCTGGCTCGGCGGGCGGGCCGAGACGGCTCTGCTGGGTACGACCGCTGCTCTCTCAGCGGCCGAGCTGGCTGCCGCCCGCGGACGCGCCGAGAGAGCGCTGGAGCACGGTCAGCTTCTGCGCGAGCAGTCGGCCGCAGCGGTGACGGTCACGCTCCCGCTGATGATTGCGCCGCGTGGCGCGCTGGAGGCGAGATTTAGCGAATCGAGGCGGTTCGGCGAGTCCGAGCTACCGGCCCTAGAGAGGCTGGTAGGCCGGATCGGCGCTGTCCTAGAGGAAGCCGAGAAGCGCCGCGAGCTCGGCCAGGAGCTGGTCCGCACCCAGGCGTTGCTGTCGTTCGCCGGGCAGGTCATCGCCGTGCTCGCCCTCGAGCCGACTCTCAACAACGCTGTTGAGCGCATCGCCACGCTACTCGGCGTCGAGCGAATCGCCGTCTACCTGAACGATGACGGGCGCCTGCAGACGGCCGTTGCGCGCGATCTCGACGGGCCGCACGAGCTGCTCGCGGTGCGCCTGCTCGAGCTCGCGCAGGCGTCGGGGCAGGCTCCGAGTGGTGTGATCGTCGGGGAAGCGCTCACCGACGAGCGCCTGGAGTCACTGCGAGACGTGTTGATCGAGACCGGGGTGGAGGCCGTGTCAGCTTTCCCGCTCGAGGCCGGTGGCGAGACGATCGGTCTGCTCGCTCTCTACCTCCCCCGTGACCGCATCCCCGGCGAGAGCGAGCAGATACTGCTCGAGGCGCTGAGTAGCCAGCTTGCCGTCGCCGTTCACCACGCGCGCCTGCACGAGCACACCACCCGTCTAGGCACGGAGCTCGAGCACTCGCTGCGGGCCGAGCAACAGGCGGTTGCGCAGCTCAGGGCTTTGTACGAGGTGTCGCGCGCTTTCGCCCAGAGCCTGTCACTGCAAACGACGCTGGAGGCCGCCGCGAAGACGATCGCCGAGCTGGTGGGAGTGGACGTGGCAGTGCTCTACATGCTCGATGAGCGTCGCGAGACAATGGAGGTGAGGGCGCTACACGTTGCCGACTCCGCTCTCGAAGAGCCGGTTACCGCGGTTCTAGGCCGTTCGCTGCCTCTGACGGGTGGGATAGCTCGAGTCTTCCGCGACGGGGTCGTTCTTCGGCTGACGCCCGAGGCTGTCGGCGCGGACGAGTCCTACCACCTGCTCGCGCCGTTCCTGGAGCGCGGCTCGACCGCGGTCGCGCTTCCCGTCGCCACGCCCAACGAGGTACTGGCGATCGTTTTGTTGCTCTCGCTCGAACCGGAACGGCCTATCCGCGACGAGACGATCCAGGCTGCGCTGGCGATTGTTGGGCAGGCCGCTCTCGCTATCGACAACGCCCGTCTCTACGAGCAGCAGAAGGCGTTCGCCGACGCCATGCAGCGGTCGCTCCTCCCCGACTACGAGCCCGAGATCGAGGGTCTCGACGTCGGCGCCGCCTATGCCGCCTCGGCACGGCTCGAGATCGGCGGTGATCTTTACGACTTCATGTTGCTCGACGATGGGGCTCTGGCAATCGCTCTCGGCGATGTGACCGGGCACGGCGTCGACGCCGCCGCCGACATGGCGATGGTGAAGTTCACCTTCCGCTCGCTCGTGCGCCGGTATCCGGAGCCGGGCGCCTTCCTGGCGGCCGTCAACGAGGTGGTGCTCGAAGAGGTCGCCTCCGGCAAGTTCGTCACCATGGTCTATCTCAAGGTCGATCCAGAAAGGACCGAGCTCGCGTGCGCCAGCGCCGGTCATCCGCGGCCGAGGCTCCTGCGTGCCGACGGCCGCGTCGAGCCGTTGACGGTGGGCGGGCTCGCGCTCGGGATCATCGGCGAGCAGAGTTATGAGGAGATACGCATCCCCTATGCGCCCGGCGACGCCGTGGTCCTCTACACCGACGGGGTGATCGAAGCGCGGCGGGGCCGTGAGCTGTACGGGACACCCAGGCTCGACAAGTTCTTGCGTCGCAACTCCGGGCTCGGCGCCAGGGAGCTCGCCGATGCCGTGCTCGAGGATTGCCGCCGTTTCGCCGGCGGCCCGCTCCTGGACGATTGCGCGGTCGTCGTGGTGCGGGCGCGCTGATGGTCGCGCGGGCGCAAACGGACGCTGATCCCGCCGCTCTAGACCGGCGGCTGCTACACGTTTTCGTCTTTCTTGCCGGTACGGGCTCGATGGCGACCGAGATCTGCGCCTCGCGCCTGCTTGCGCCCTACTTTGGCGACTCGACCATGGTCTGGGCGAACATCATCGGCCTCATTCTCGGCTCGCTCTCGCTCGGCTACTGGCTCGGCGGTCGGATCGCCGATCGGCGGCCGAGCCCTCGTCTGCTCGGAGCGATCGTGCTCGCGGCGGCGCTGTTCGTGGCGGTCGTTCCCTTCGTCGCGCATCCGCTCCTGGAGAGGGGAGCGAACGGGATCGGGCAGCTCGCCGTCGGTACGGTCGTCGGCTCTTTCTTCGCGGCGCTCGTCCTCTTCGCCCCTCCGGTGGTGGCACTCGGGATGGTCGCGCCGTTCGCGATCAGGCTCTCGCTCGAGCGGCCGGGCGCGGCCGGCGGTGTGGCCGGCACCGTGTTCGCGCTTTCTACCGCGGGCAGCCTGCTCGGCACCTTCGTTCCCGCGCTCGTTTCGATTCCGCTGATCGGAACGCAGCGGACGCTGCTTGCCACATCTGTGCTCCTGGCCGTCACCGGCGCGCTCGTGCTCGGGCGCCGCGGGCTCGTGCCCGTCGTCTGCATCGGCGCTCTGCTGGCGCTACCGCCGGGAGCTATCAGGCCGGGAAGCGACGTGATCTACTCGGGCGAATCGGCCTATCAGTTCATCCAGGTCGTCCAGGACGGAAGCGAACGGGTGCTGGAGCTGAACGAGGGCGTGGTCGCGCACTCCGTCTACGACCCGGCCAGCGTACTCACCGGCGGCTACTGGGATCTCTTTCTCGCGCTGCCGCCGCTTGTTGACCATCCCGTCCAGCGGGTCGCGATCCTCGGCAACGCCGGCGGTACAGTCGCCCGCGCCTATCGCAGCTTCTACCCCGCCGCACGCATCGACGGTGTCGAGATCGACGCCAAGGTGAGCGCCATCGGCGAGCGCTTCTTCGGCCTTCGGCCGGGCCCGCTCCTGCACGTCTATAACCAGGACGCTCGTCCCTTCCTGCTACGCCACAAACAGCTCTACGACATCATCTGCGTCGACGCTTACAGGCAGCCCTACGTGCCCTTCTACCTGGCGACGCGCGAGTTCTTCCAGCTCGTCCGCTCGCGGCTACGGCCGGGCGGCATCGTCGCGCTCAACGTCGCCGCCCTTCCCCGCGACCACGAGCTGGTCGAGAAGACGGCGGGCACACTCGCCAGCGTCTTTCCGCAGGTGCTGCGCTGGCAGGCGCTCGACTTCAACGCGCTCGTGATCGGCTTCGATCGCCCGCTCGCGTCGGGCACGCTCACCCGCGCCGCGGCCGCCGCTCCCGCCCGCCTGCGCTCGCTCCTGCGCCTGCTCGAAGGCCAGGCCAAAGCAGTGGCGCCGATGGACGATCCCTGGACCGACGATCACGCCCCGGTCGAGTGGGTCGTCGATCGCATGATCATCAAGGCGGCCAGAGAGGGCGTCTCGCTCGACGCGGAACGGACGCTGCCGACCGCACCATGACCGAGCCGCTGCTACGCGACGATCGTCGCCCGCTTCTGATCGGGCACCGCGGTCTGCCTGCGCTCGCACCTGAGAACACTCTGCGCTCGCTCGGGCTGGCGCTCGATCACGGCGCGGACACCTTCGAGGTCGACGTGGTCGCTCTCGCGGACGGAGCGCTCGTCGCCGGGCACTCGCTCGATCTCGCCGAGCTCTGCCACGGCGCGGCTCACGGGCCGGCGGCGCAGCGCACGCTCACCGATCTGCGCCGCCTCGATCTCGAGCTGGCGACGTTCGAGGAGGTGCTCGAGCTCGCCTCGGCCCAGCTCGAAGGGCTCCCGTTCCTGATCGATATCAAGGCTGCCGGTAGCGAGCGGGCTCTGGTAGATGCCGTACGCCGACACGGCCTCGAGAACCAGGCTCTGCTCTGTTCGCTCGAACGATCGGTCCTCGTTCGCCTGCGTGGGCTTGCGCCCGAGATCGTCCGCAGTCTCTCCTATCCGGCCGACAGGCGCCGCGTCTCGGAGCGCCGGGCTTTGGCTCCGGTTGTCCCGGTCGCTCTGAGGGGGCTCCGCGCGCTTCTGCCGTTTCGCCTCGGCTCCTGGCTTGACGAGACGGGAGCCGCCGCCGTAACGTTTCATCACGGCGTTATCAACCGCGCCCTGGTACAAGCCTGTCACGCACGCGGAGTTGCCGTACTCGCCTGGACTGTGGATGACGTGGAGATTAGGCAGCGGCTGTTCCGGGCAGAGATCGACGCTATCATCACGAACGATCCGCGGCCCTACACCCTGGTGGTTTGATGAGATCAAGACGAGCAACCAACTTCTTTCTGGCTCTACTACTGGTATGCGCGGGTCTGGTCGCGTCGTTCGCGGTCGCCACCACCGCGCCGGCACAGACCGCCGATACCACCGGCACCGGCACCACTACCGAGCCCACGACGACGGCGCCATACGTAATCCCGGACGGCGTCACGATCGGCGGTGTGGCAGTGGCGGGGATGAACATCGCAATGGCGGGGGCCACGGTCGAGTCCTTCTTCTCGTCGTCGTTGCCGCTTCGGATCGGAAAGAAGCAGGTTGGGCTCAGCCCGGCTACCGTCGGGGCGGACGTCGGCATCAATGCTGCGCTTCTCCGGGCCGAGGCCGCTCAACCGGGCGAGGAGATCGCGCTCACCGTCAGCGTCGATCCCGTGCTCCTGCGCGAGTACGTGGACTCTCTTGCCAAGCGTTTCGATCACCCTGCCGTCAACGCACGCGTGTTCCTACGTCACATGCGGCCCTGGGTAACGGAGGGAACGCGGGGCCAGCAGCTTCGGAAGACCTTGGCCATGAATGCGATCAGAGCCGCTCTCAAGGCGAACCGTCGCTTCGCCCTGAGCATTCCGCTGAAGACGATCCCCAGGCAGGTGACCAAGGCGAGCGTTGGCCCTGTGATCGTCATCCGCCGCGGCTCCAACCGCCTCTACCTGTACGAGGGCTCGCGCTTCTGGCGCCGCTTCGGCGTTGCAACCGGGCAGGCCGTCTACCCGACTCCGCTAGGGCACTTCGAGATCGTCGTAAAGTGGACTAATCCTTGGTGGTACCCGCCCAACTCACCCTGGGCGAAGGGCGCGAAGCCGATTCCGCCCGGGCCGGGCAACCCGCTCGGCACGCGCTGGATGGGGCTTTCCACGCCCGGCGTCGGCATCCACGGCACGCCCAACTCCTCGTCGATCGGCTACTCGCTCTCGCACGGCTGCATCCGCATGTACATCCCCGACGCCGAGTGGCTGTTCAACCACGTGAACGTCGGGACGCCGGTCTTCATCATCCCGCAGTAGAGTTCGACTCAAGGCGCGAACAGAAGCGTGCGTTGTTCGCAGCGCCCGGCCGTGTTACCCTGCGGGCGTGGCGACGATCCTGTTGACCGGGGTCGATCCTCTCTTCGTTGGGAAGCTCCACCAGCTCCTGGCGGGGCATCGCCTGATCACGACCGAGAGCGTCGAGAAGCCCGATCTCGTCATCGCCGATATCGCCCGCGTCGAGCCCGACGAGGTCTCCGATGCCTACCCGGCGGTGCCGATTCTCGGCTACTCGAACCATGCCGATCCCTCGAGTCTGCACGCGGCTCAGGAGGCGGGCTTCGATCGCATTGTCGAGCGCTCGACACTCGTGGAAAACGTGGAGCCTCTGGTCTCCGAGCTCACACTGCAATGAAGACCTGTAGCGCGCTCGAACAGCCAACCGTGCCGCTAGAGTTGGTTGCGTGACCTACGTCATCGCCGAACCCTGTATCGACGTCAAGGATCAAGCCTGCGTGGACGTCTGCCCGGTTGACTGCATCCACGAGGCCGATCGCATCCTCGTGATCGACCCGGAAGAGTGCATCGACTGCGGTGCGTGCGAGCCGGAGTGCCCGGTCGAGGCGATCTTCCCCGAGGACACGCTGCCGGCCAAGTGGCAGGCCTTCGTCCGTATCAACACCGCGTACGGTACGGGTGTGGACGCTGTCGACGCGCTTGTTACCGCCTACGTCGACGGGCACAGCGCCCCGAGCTGACCAACCGAGCGGAGGCGCCCGGGCTGTTGGGGCATGCCCGCGACAGTCCGACCGATCGCTTGACTAAAGTCTGTGCTCGGTGCGCCGCCTGCTCGCAGTTTTCTTCGTGCTGGCCCTTCTCGCCGCCGGGTGTGGCTCGCAGGGTTCGTCCTCGTCGACCGCGCGCAGTACCTCGACCGCGTCCGTTCGTGTCTCCGCGCGGATTGCTACCGGGGAGCTCTCGCGGCTCTCGGTCAAGCCGCTCGCGCCGATGGTCGGCTACTCGCGCGACCAATTTGGCCCGGCCTGGGCAGACGTCGACCACAACCACTGCGACACGCGCGACGACATCCTCCGTCGCGACCTGACGCAGATCGTCCTCAAGCCGGGCTCGACCTGTGTCGTCGCGCGGGGGATACTTCGCGATCCTTACACGGGCAAGAGCATCTCTTTCCTGCGCGGTCCCAACTCCTCGGTCGTTCAGATCGATCACCTCGTCGCCCTGGGGGACGCCTGGCGAACGGGAGCGGCAGGGTGGAGCGCCGCGCTTAGAGAGCAGTACGCGAATGACCCCGTCGTCCTCCTGGCCGTCGACGGGCCTCAAAACGAGGCCAAGGGCGACGCCGACGCCTCGCAGTGGCTTCCGTCGAATCGCTCCTACGACTGCACTTACGTCGTCAAGCAGATCGCGGTCAAGACGAAGTACCACCTCTGGCTCACGCAGACCGAGCGCGACGCGATGAAGGACGTGCTCGCGGGCTGTCGCTAGGCAGGCTGCAGATAGGCGCAGGGCTGCGGGTCGTTCGGAAGTGGGGAGGTGGCGATCTTCGAGACGCGCAGGCGCGTTTCGCCGACGACTAGCTCGCTGCCCAGCGCCGGGGGCTCGCCCGCGCGCTCCTCGAGCGCGTAGCCGGTAGGCGTCCAGACGTAGAGGAGGTGTTGCTTCACTGGCATCTCGCGAACCATAGAGCCTTTTCCGCTAGGCCCGCACGACCAATGCGGTCGTTTCGCGGCACCAGCGGCCACCCGAACCGCTCGACGCACTCCCAGTGCGCCTTTGCGGCCCGTGCGACCTTTGGAGCTCGTCTCAGAACGAAGCACTCCATCGCCTGGACGCGCTCGGCGGCGCGATACTGCGTCCTCAGTCGCACCCGTAGCCCCGCTACGGGCACTCCCTGCGTCCTTGTCTGGCATCCACCGATCGCACCCAGTCGACGGGTCTTCATTCCGAAACGAGCTCTTGGCATCCACGCCTCGACCACTTCGGCCGCGCCTTCCTAACGGGATAGGCTCTTAGCGCTCGGCCGCATAGGGCGGGACGATCACGCGCACAAGCGTGCCGCCTCCCTCCGCGGCGCGCACGGTGACCTTGCCTCCGAGCATGCGGGCGCGCTCGTCGATCACCTCGTAGCTCGCACGCCGCCGCTCGCCCGGGGCGTTGTCGGCGACGATCAGCTCGACGCGGCCGTCGGAAAGCTCGTGCACGGCCACGGCCACGCGTGTCGGCGGGCCGCGCCGAATCGCTTGGTGGAAGGCCTCTCGGATGATCTGGTAGAAGACGACCTGTGCCCGCTCGGCCAGGCTGTCGGCGAAACCGGTCTCGAGCTCGATGTGAATCTCATTCGAGATGCCGACGTTCTCGGCCAGCGCGTTCACCGCCGGCTCGAAGCCCTGATCGCGCAGGACGACCGGTTCGAGGTTGAAGGAGAGGTCGCGCAGTTCCTTGATCGTCGAGCGCTGGCGCTCGAGCGCCGACTCGATCACCGGTACCGCTTCTTCGGAGTTTCCGGCTGCGAGTTGGTGCAGCGCCGCGTCGAGCATCAGCGTGATCCCCGAGAGCGACTGCACGGGGCCGTCGTGGAGGAAGAGCGAGATGCGTCGGCGCTCCTCCTGCTCGGCGGCGATGAGCTGGTCGGCCAATCGCGCGCGCTCGGTCTCCTCCTTGCGCCGCCCGCCGGCGCGCCGCTCGGGCTCGAGCTTGCCCGCGCTCTGATCGGTTCCGGCCACTTTCTCCTCCGTCGATCGCGGCAACGGAGTAAAGCTAGTCGATTATCGACTCGCGCAAAGCGATCGCCACGGCGTGGGTGCGCGTGTCGGCCTCGAGCTTGGCAAGGATGTGGCGGACGTGGCTCTTGACCGTCTCCTGGCTGATGAAGAGCCGGGTCGCCACCTCGACGTTGGACATGCCGTCGGCCAGGAGCTGCAGGATCTCGCGCTCCCGTGTGGTGAGCATGTCTTCTTTGTCGCGGGAGTTGAGGAAGGTCGGCATCAGTGCCGGGTCGACGTAGCCCTCACCCTCGGCGACCTTCTCGATCGCCCTGAGTAGCGTCTGATGCGGAGCTTCCTTGAGGATGTAGCCCTTGGCGCCCGCCTCCAGCCCGCGTCCGAGCAGGCTGCGCTCGTTGTGGGCGGTGAAGAGGAGCACGGAGGTCTCGGGTACTTTCTCGTTGATCTCGCGCGTTGCCTGTAGCCCGTCCATCCCCGGCATACGCACATCCATGATCACGACGTTCGGGCGCCTTCTCTCCGTCAGCGCGACCGCACTCGCCCCGTCGGACGCTTCACCGACGACGCGGATATGCGCGGCGCGTGAGAGTGAGAGCCTCAGACCCTCGCGGACTACCTCGTGGTCGTCAACGATCAGACAGGTGATGTCACGTGGCACGGATGCTCTCGATTCTCCGGGGTGGGAGCTGGTGCGGTCTCCACCAGCCGATCTGCGATCCGGTATCGGCGCAGTCGGCTCTGCACTTGAGTATGGGTGATCGAATTCCTACCCCTAAGAGGGGATTCGCTCTACCGAATGCCGGGTCTGTCACGACGCGGAGACCATCGTAGGCAGCTCAGAGAGCCAGGCGTAACTGTCTTTCCGGCTTGGGCGGTGCCGGGCGAAACGAGCGCCTGTCGGCGATGCCGTGGCGGCGGCTTAGCTCGTTCAGTCGGGCTCGCACGGGCGCGATCTCCGAAGCCGGCAGGTAGGCGCGCCGCGCGTAGAGACGCTGGTACAAAGGCAGCTGCTCGGGGAACTGCTCGGCGAGCATCGCCAGGAAGTGCTCGCGGCTACCGGGCTTGAGGTGCAGCATTTCCATCCAGACGAAGGCCGCGCCGGCCTCGCGCGCCGCGATCACGACCTGCTCGAGCAACTCAGGTCGGTCGGAGAGCCGCGGCAGGACCGGCGCCACGAACACCCCGGTACGAACTCCCGCCTCGATCAGCATCCCGAGCGCTCGCAGTCGCTGGCGTGGGGGCGCGGTGCCCGGCTCGGTCGCGCGCCAGATCCTTTCGTCGAGCGTTGGCACCGAGAACGCGACCGATACGGCTGCCCGGCGCGAGGCCTCGACCAGGAGATCGATGTCGCGCACGACCAGCGGCCCCCTGGTGGTGATCGAGAAGGGGTTCGAGACAGCGACCAGCCGCTCCAGGCAGGCGTGCGTGAGGCGGTAACGGCCCTCGGCCGGTTGATAGGGATCGGTGGCGGTGCCGATCGCGATCGATTCGTGTCGCCAGCCCGGCCGCGCCAGCTCGCCCGCGAGCATATCGGCGACGTTCAGCTTCACCCGGACGGTCTGCCCGTAGCGTTCGTCGCTGGGCCGGTCGGCGCGCCTCGCATAGGCCCGTGCGTAGCAGAAGGCGCAGCGGTGAGAGCAGGCGCCGTAAGGGTTTAGCGACCAGCGGAAGGGAACACGGCCGCGCACCTGGTTGAGGGCGCTACGGCAGGTGACCTCTTGATAATGAACGTGACTCATGCCCGTGCTGGCAGAGATCGTCGACTGGCTCTAGACCGCTACAGTAGAAACAATAGAACACATGTTCGGACATAGTCACCCGACCGGCGCGGCCACGATGCGCCTGACGGCGACCCGCCGTTTCGAACCGGAGGCGCTCGCATATACTCACAGCAGATCTTGCTTGGACGACGAGTCGCTTCCTTATAAACCGCCGCCGGAGGCGCGATCGTGAGCTTGACTTTCGAGCTTCTGGCCGTCGCGGCTCTGATTCTTTTGAACGCGTTCTTCGTGGCGGCCGAGTACGGCCTCGTGACGGCTCGGCGCACGCGCCTGCGCGAGCTCGAGCAGCAGGGAAGCAAACGTGCCCGGGCGGTGCTCGCGCTCGTCTCCAGGCCGCCGCGCTTCATCGCCGCCATGCAGCTCGGCGTCACCGCCACCAGTCTCGGCATCGGCGCGCTCGGCGAACCGGTACTCGCGCGCGTCTTCGACAACGTCGTCGCCACCGTGATTGCCTTCACGCTCGCGTTCCTGATCGTGACCTTCCTACACGTGGTCGTCGGTGAACTGATCCCGAAAGGAATCGCGCTCAGCTACTCCGACCGCGTCGCGCTAGCTGTCTCGGCGCCCGTGCGGCTCTTCTTCGTCGTGTTCATGCCGCTGATCTGGGTGCTTCAGAGCGCCTCGGACCTGGCCCTTCGCCTGCTCCGTATGAAGCCTCTCGAGGCTGAACAGCCGCTTTCCGAGGCCGAGCTGCGGATGCTGCTCGAGACTTCGAGCGAGCACGGCCAGATCGAGCGCCAGGAAACCGAGATGCTCTACAAGGTCTTCGACTTCGCCGACAAGGAGGCCTCGGACGTGATGGTGCCGCGGCCGGAGGTGGTCGCGCTCTCGATCGAGCTGCCGCCCGCCCAGTGCCTGGCCGCCGTTATCGACTCCCCCTACACGCGCTACCCCGTCTATCGGGGCACGCTCGAGAACATCGTCGGCATCCTGCACGTGCGCGATCTCTTCTCGGAGATGAACGAGGTCGGAATCGAGCGCGTGCGCATCGAAGATCTTTTGCGCCCGGCGCACCTGGTGCCCGAGACGAAGGACCTGGCGGCGCTTCTGGCCGACTTCCGCCGCACCGGCCAGCACATGGCGATCGTCGTCGACGANNTACGGCGGCATGGAGGGGATCGCAACTCTCGAGGATCTGCTCGAGGAGATCGTGGGCGAGATCGAAGACGAGTTCGACCTCCCCGACGAGTCGGTCGAGCAGATCGCGGAGGACATCGTCCACGTCGACGGCACCTTTTCGATCGACGACTTCAACGAACAGTTCGGCGTCCATCTACCGGTCGAGGACTACCACACCCTGGCCGGCTTCGTCTTCGGCCAACTCGGTCGCGCGCCCGGTCCGGGCGACGTAGTCGAGCACGACGGCTTGCGTTTCGAGGTGCTCGAGGTCGAGGGCTCGCGCATCGACCGCCTGGCCGTGAGGTTCGAGCAACGCCGCCCGAGCGACTGATCCTTCTCGGCTCCCGTTCGCGATGACTGTCAGGACGAGGCCGGCAAACGACCGCTGAAGAGTGTTCTTACCGGTTGAGAGACGAGATCGCACAAAATAGTATGTTTGCCAATCAAACTAACGGGCGCGCTCACGAGCGCGGCTACGCTCGCTTCCCCGTTCTATCCCGCCCTACAACCACTGGTGGCGGGAACCGGAGTTGAACGCTAATCCCTTCATCGCATAACAATCCCGAGTCCGCGTCCCGAGCGGCGGCCTCGCGCCGGTCGGGACATGCCGGGCAGAGGAGCATCCGCAGGCAGAACCTGAGCCTCGTGCTTCACGAGGTCATGGAGAAAGGTCCGATGTCTCGTGCGAGCATCGCTGACGCGGTGGGACTGACGAAGGCGACCGTGTCCAGTCTCGTCGGCGAGTTGATAGCACGCGGCCTTCTCTCGGAGCGCGGCCGGGCGCCGGCCGCCGCCGTCGGCCGCCCCGGGCAGCTCGTCGCGTTGTCAGACGAGACGGTCGTTGGCCTGGGGCTGGAAATCAACGTCGACTACCTCGCCGCTTGTGTCCTCGATCTGGCGGGCGGTGTGCGCTTCGAGCGCTTCCTGCGTCGCGAGAACCGGGACACGCCGATACGAGACGTTTTCGACGCGCTCGGAGATCTCGGCCGGAGCGCCTTGAACGAGGCCGAAGCCGAGCGTCTGATACCCGTTGGCGTGACCGTAGCCGCACCCGGGCTTGTCGAGGTCGACAGTGGAATGCTCCTGATGGCACCCAACCTGGGATGGAGCAACACGCCGCTCCGGACAGAGGTGGCGAACCGGTTGCAGCGACCCCATCTCTACGTAACGGCAGACAACGAGGCGAATCTCGCCGCACTCGGCGAGCTCTGGCAGGGGCACGGACAAGAATGGCGAGATTTCATCCACATCTCAGGCGAGATCGGCGTAGGAGCGGCGGTCGTCGTCGGCGGCGAGCTGCTTCGTTCCGGCAGCGGCCTCGGCGGCGAGCTCGGTCACCTGTCGATCGATCCCAACGGCGCCGAATGCCCCTGCGGCTCGCGCGGCTGCCTCGAGCGCGTAGTCGGTCAGGAAGCGCTTCTGAAAAGGGCCCGGCTCGATGCGGAAGTCGGGACGAGCATCGGTGTCCCTGACGGGGGGGTTCGGCTTCTCGCCGAGAGCGCCGAGCGCGGCGATCAGAGGACTCTCGATGCTCTTGCGGAGGCCGGGGAGGCGCTTGGGCTCGCCTGCGGCGCGGCGGTCAATCTCCTCGCGCCCAACACCGTTGTTCTCGGAGGGATTTTTGCTCTCCTGTTCGACTGGCTGGCCGATCCGCTTCGCGAGGAGCTGGAAAAGAGAGCGTTCGTGGCTAAATGCTCGGATGTAGCCGTCGTTCGCTCGGAGCTCGGAGCGGCAGCCGCGGTCAGGGGCGCGGCTTCGCTAACCCTGCGTGCCGTCTGCGCCGACCCGTATCTCGTCGGCTCCTCAGGGCGCTGATTCCATCGTAGCGACCCCCTTTGGTCGCTCTGTCATAACAGCGCGTCGATCCTCCGGGGAGGGTGTGTAAAAAACCCGGGAGCCGGGTTGAGTCGGAACCGCTGATGGATTAGTATGTTGACTCACCTAACTAATACCCGTGAAAAGGGAGGGTTCGTGGATATCTCTAGGCTCCGTCACCCACGAAGGTGGACGGTTCTGGTTGTGACCGTGATTGCTGCAGTCATGGTCACGCTCGTAGTTGCCGGCACTGTCGGCGCGAAGAGCAAGAAGTCGAAAGCCGCGCCGACCGTAGCGTTCCTGTTGCCAGAGAACGTCACGCCGCGCTGGGAAGGCTCCGACGCGCCGGTCTTCAAGAAGGCGCTGGAGAAGCTCGTTCCGGGCGTTCAGGTCGATGTTCTCAACGCTCTCAACGATCCCAGCACGCAGCAGTCTCAGGCGGAGGCCGAGCTGACGAAGGGCGCGAAGGTACTCGTGATCGCGGCCGTCGATCAGAAGACCGCGGCAGTGATCGTCAAGAAGGCGGATACGCAGAACGTCAAAGTGATCGCTTACGACCGCCTGATCAAGGACTCACCACTCGCCTATTACGTCTCGTTCGACAGCGTCGCGGTCGGCAAGGCGGAGGCGAAGTGGATGGCGGTTCATTCGAAGAAGGGCGCCCGTCTCGTGATCATCAACGGGTCGCCTACGGACGACAACGCGCACCTCGTCAACAAGGGCATTCATCAGGTGCTCAATCCTCTCTTCAAGTCGAAGGCTAAGGTCAAGGTCGCCGAGCAGTGGACGCCCGGCTGGGATCCGACCAAAGCCCAGAACGAGATGGAGCAGATCCTGACGAAGCTCAACAACAAGGTGGACGGCGTCGTCTCCGCCAACGACGGGATGGCGGGCGGTATCACCGCCGCTCTCAAGTCGCAGAAGCTCGCGGGCAAGGTCAAAACCACGGGTCAGGACGCGTCGCTCGAGGGCATCCAGAACGTCATCAGTGGCTATCAGGGCGTGACCGTGTTCAAGGACTTCCGCCTACAGGCTCCCGCGGCCGCGACCGTCACGGCAGCGATCCTCAACGGCACGACTCCGACGAACATCAATGCCCATACCAACAACGGCCAGGTCAGCGTGCCGTCGGTGATGCTGAAGGTCGTACCGGTCGATCTGGCGAACATCAACCTGCTCGTCAAGAACGGGTGGATCAAGTCTCAATACGGCGGCGTTGCGAAGGTCTGCAAGGGCTTGCCGAAGAAGAGCATCTGCAAGTAAGGGACTGGAAGCTGAAACAGCACCCAAAGGGAGCGAGAGGCGGCGGTGAACCCGCCGCCTCTCGCGACCGTCGGCCATTGCTCGAGTTGCGCGGGATCTCGAAGCACTTCGGCGCAGTGCAGGCGCTAACCGAGGTCGATTTCGAGGTCTATCCGGGCGAGGTGGTCGCGCTCGTCGGCGACAACGGCGCCGGCAAGTCGACGCTCGTCAAGTGCGTCGCCGGGACGCACGCTCCCGACGACGGCCAGATCGTTTTCGAAGGCCGCGAGGTGAAGATCGCCTCACCGAGCGATGCAACGCACCTCGGCATCGAGACCGTCTACCAGGATCTCGCGCTCTGCGACAACCTCGATGTCGTCCAGAACATGTTCCTGGGACGTGAGCGGGTCGTGGGGAACCTCCCTGGGCTGGTAGTGCCTCTCTCCGAGCTCGACATGGAGCGCCGCTCGCTCGACGTGCTGGTCGGCCTGCGCGTGACGACGATCGGCAGCGTGCGGACGAAGGTCGCATCGCTCTCCGGCGGTCAGCGCCAATCGGTCGCCATCTCGAAGGCGGTGATGTGGAACTCGAAGGTCGTACTCCTGGACGAGCCGACGGCCGCGCTTGGCGTCGCCCAGACCGAGCAGGTGCTCGCTTTGATCGCGCGCTTGCGCGAGCAGGGGCTCGGGGTCGTGATCATCTCGCACAACCTGGCCGAGGTGCTCGATGTCGCCGATCGCATCATCGTCTTGCGTCTGGGACGGCGGGTGGCAACTTTCAACCGCGGCGAGGCTTCGCCGGACGATGTGGTCGGAGCGATCACGGGCGCCTGGACGCTAAAAGCCGGGAAACGCTAGGGAACGATGACGGAGAACGGCGAGACACCAGCTGCACTAGCGCCCAGCGACGAGATCGCGGCGGCGATCGAGAAGCGCGGCCTGCGCGGAGGGATCCGGACGCTTACGACGCTCGGGTTGCAGCGCGTACGTCAGGGCGAGATCGGCCCGCTGCCGGTGATCGTTGGACTGCTCATTATCGCGATCTACTTCGGCAGCCAGACTTCATGGCTGTTCTTCTCGGCCCGGAACATCTCTTATCTCGTTCTCCAGATCGCCGCCACAGGCTCGGTCGCGATCGGGATCGTGCTCGTGCTCCTACTCGGCGAGATCGACCTCTCGGTCGGGTCGATTGCAGGGCTCACTTCGGCGACGTTGGGAATCCTGATCGTCAACCACAACTTCTCGTGGTGGCTGGCCATCCTGATAATGCTCGCGGTCGGAGCGGCAATCGGGGCCTTCCAGGGGGCCTGGTTCGCGCTCATCGGTGTTCCCTCGTTCGTCGTCACGCTGGCGGGCTTTCTCGCCTGGCAAGGCGTCCAGCTGCGAGTGCTCGGCCAGAACGGGACAGTCAACGTGTTCGAGCCGCACATCGACAAGATTGCCGCCACCTTCCTCCCCAATATCTGGGGCTGGGTGTTCGGCATCGCGGTTGCCGCCGCCTATGGGCTGTCGAACCTCTACAAGCAGATCCGCCGCCGCCGGGCCGGGCTGCCGGCGCAGCCGCTCGCCGTGCTTTTCGTCTACACGTTCGTCGTCGCCGCGATCTCGCTTGGCGTCGTCGCCTATCTGAACAGTTACACGGGCGTACCGACTGCCGGTGTAATCCTGCTCGGCCTGGTCTTTTTCTTCGCCTGGCTGACCACGCGCACGAAGTTCGGACGCTACATCTTCGCCGTCGGCGGGAACGCCGAAGCTGCCCGTCGCGCCGGAATCAATGTGACCGCGATCAGGATCTGGGTCTTCACTCTCAGCGGGCTGATGGCCGCGATCGGGGGTCTCATGTTCACCTCGCGTCTCACTGCGGCCAGCACCCAGACGGGCACCGGCACCTTCCTGCTCGAAGCGATCGCGGCTGCGGTCATCGGCGGTACGTCGCTTTTCGGCGGCCGCGGCTCTGTCTGGGCGGCGCTGCTTGGAGTGCTCGTCATCGGCGGCGTCTCGAACGGTCTCGATTTGATGGCGAAGCCGCCCGAGACCAAGTACATGGTCGAGGGCGCGGTCTTGCTCGCGGCAGTCACGATCGATGCTCTGTCGCGCCGAAGGCGTGGCAACGTCGGCAGATAGCCGAGGGCAAGCGCGTGCAATCGTTGCATAACCGGCCGGTTTGTCTACAGCGTCCGGTAAACGATCTTCTCGCGCCGGCCCGACCGGCTGGAGCTGACGAACGCGTCGCAGACCTCGGCCGCTCGGTAGCCGTCCTCGAGCGTCGCTCCGTAGGGCGCCACGCTGCGTTCGCCCGCGATGGCGCTCAGGAAGTGGTGGAACTCGTAGACGAACGTGTCGCCCCAGCCGACGATGTGCCCGGGTGGCCACGCGAACTCGGCGAAGGGGTGGTCGGGTTCGGTGACGAGCACCGTCTTGAAGCCGCGCGCCCGCAGGTCATCCGCACGGAACACTCGCAGCTCGTTCAGCCGCTCGAGGTCGAAGGCGAGCGAGCCTTCCGTCCCGTTGATCTCCCACTGGAAGGCGTTCCTGCGCCCGAGCGCGAGCCTAGTCGCCTCGATCGTGCCGATCGCGCCCGAGTGGAACTCCACCGTTGCCTCGACGGCGTCATCCACCCTTCGCTCGGGGACGAAAGTGCGCACCAGCGCCGAGACCGAGCCGATCTCGCCGACGAGGAAGCGAGCGAGATCGACAACGTGCGAGGCCAGGTCGCCGATCGCGCCGGAGCCGGCCTGCTCGGGGTCGAAACGCCACGCCTGGCGCGTGTCGTCCACGCCCCAGTCCTGCATGTAGCGGGCGCGGAAGTGCCTGATCTCGCCCACTTCGCCGGCCTCGATCAGCTCCCTGGCCAGACGCACGGCTGGAACGAAACGGTAGTTGAAGCCGCACATGTGCTTGACCTCTGCCGCGGCCACGCCCCGCCAGATCTCGTAGCTCTCCTCGGCGCTCCGGCCGAGCGGCTTCTCGCAAAGAACGTGCTTGCCCGCCTCGGCGGCGGCGATCGTGGGCTCCGCGTGCAACGAGTTCGGCCCCCCGTTCGAGAGCAGTTGGATCTGCGGGTCAGCGACGAGGTCGCGCCAGTCGGTCGTCCAGCGCTCGTAACCGAAGCGCTCGGCGGCGCCGGCTACCTGCTCGGCGTTCCGGCCGGCGATAGCCACCAGGCGCGGTACGAGCGGCGGCGGCCAGGCCGCGTAGGCGAGTCTGCGCAGGGCACTCGAGTGCGCCTTGCCCATGAAGGCGTAGCCGAGCATACCGACACCGATCTCCGGCACCTTGGCCGCGGCTTCGTGTCGCCTGGCGCCGGTGCGTTTCGCTTTTTCGTCACTCACATTCGTCGCCTTTGGTTGTACGGAATAGCTGCGAAAGAATAGTTTTGCCCCATACGGTGGCCGTGCTCACCCGGCGGCCTGCGCTCGTAACCATCGAGCGGGAAAGGAATAGACGTGAAGACGAGTCTCGGCATATGGGCCTTCGGGCCGATGGTCACGCGTTTTGTCCCGATCGGCTACCAGCCGGAGCATACGGGGGAGACGACCGCAACGCGCGTCCGCCGGGCCGTTGACGGTCTCGGCGACCTGATCGACGACTACGAGTTTCACTACCCGCAAGAGATCTCGGAGGAGAACCTGGAGGAGGTGCGCGCCGCTCTGGACGGCCACGGCATCTACTGCATCGCCACCGGCCTGCACCTCGATCCGGTCTTCGGCCGCGGTGGGCTCTCCTCGCCTGACGATGAGGTACGAAAGCTGGCGCTGGAGCGGACGATCGCCGCCGCGGACTTCGCCGGCGAGCTCGGCGCCAATTTCATTGTCTGGCCCGGGATCGAGGGCTACAACTACCCCTTCCAAACGCCCTACGCGGAGTCGTGGAAGCGCTTCATCGACGGGATCGGTGAGGCTGCCGAGACGTGCAAGCGGCACGGGATCACGCTNNCACACCCTGCGCGCCCAGGGCATCACCAACGTCAAGGTGAACATGGACTGGCAGCACCTGATCATGAACCGCGAGCACCTGCCCGAATACGCGGCCCTGCTCGCCGCGGAAGGGTTGCTCGGCCACCAGCACGCCAATTCCGGCTGGGGCGACTTCGATGACGACAACATGGTCGGCGCCACCTTCTTTATGGAGACGCTCGAGTTGGCACTCGAGCTGCGGCGTGCCGGTTACGGCGACAACGGCGAGCACCTCGGCTTCGACCTCTACCCCTATACAGAGGACGCGGTCGCCGCGGTCAGGCGCAGCGTTCTGCAGTGGCGCTTCATCGACTCGATCGCCGCCCGCATCGACGAGGTGGCGCTGCGCAAGGCACAGGCTGAGAAGGACGCCATCCGCGCCTACGAAATCGTTTACGCGGCCATGGGAGGCGAGTAGACAGCGTCCATGGTCGGAGACCCGGTTCTCGTCGGCATCGACGTCGGTACGACCGGCGTCAAAGGAGTTGCGATCTCCGCCACCGGCGAGGTTGTGGCGCGGGTTGAGATCGGCTACGAGCTCTCGATCCCGCAGCCGGGCTGGGCGGAGCAGGACCCAGAGGACTGGTGGCGGGCAAGCGAGCTGGCGCTGGCTTCGCTCGGCGACCAGCTCGGGGAGCAGGGAGGAAGAGAGGCGATCGCGGGGATCGGTCTCTCCGGGCAGATGCACGGACTCGTCTGCCTCGATGCTGAACGTCGGTTTCTGTTCCCGGCCATTCTCTGGAACGACCAGCGCACCGGCGAGGAGTGCGCCGAGATCGAGCGCCGAGTTGGGCTCGAGCGCTTGATCAGGCTGACCGGTAACCGGGCGCTACCCGGCTTCACCGCGCCCAAGCTGCTCTGGCTCCGTCGCCACGAGCCCGACGTCTACGCGCGCATTCGGCACGTGCTTCTGCCCAAGGACTACGTACGCCTGCGCCTAACTGGCGAGCTGGCGATCGATGCCGCTGACGCGTCGGGCACTCTGCTCTTCGACGTCGCCAAGAGGGCCTGGAGCGAAGAGGTGCTCGAGGCGCTCGAAATACCCGCCGAGTGGTTACCACGGGTGCTCGAATCGCCCGAGGCCTCCGGTCTCACCCAAACGGGAGTGCCCGTCGCAGCCGGCGCCGGCGACCAGCAGGCCGGAGCGCTCGGAGTCGGTGTCGTCCGCCCGGGGCCGCTTTCGGTCGTACTCGGTACCTCGGGAGTCGTCTTCGCGGCGCTCGATCGCTATGCCTGCGATCGCGAAGCGCGCGTACACGCCTTCTGCCACGCCGTCCCGGGTGTGTGGGAGGCGATGGGCGTGATGCTGTCGGCCGCGGGCTCGCTCCGTTGGCTCAGAGATGCGCTCGTTCCCGGCGCCGGCTACGAGGAGCTGACCGCGGAAGCGGCGCGCTGGCAACCCGGTGTCGAGGGACTTCTCTTCCTGCCGTACCTACAGGGCGAGCGCACGCCGCACGCCGACCCGAATGCCCGCGGCGCTTTCACGGGTCTCTCGCTTGTTCACGACCGCGGCGCCCTCGTTCGCGCCGTGCTCGAAGGTGTCGCTTTCGGGCTGCGCGACTCGCTCGAGCTGCTGCGCGAGCTCGGCGTCGAGCCCGAGTCGGGACGTGCGTCGGGTGGCGGCGCGCGCAGCCGCCTTTGGCTCGAGATCGTCGCCTCGGTGCTCGGAATGCCGCTCGAGCTGACCGCGGTCGAGGAGGGCGCGGCGTACGGTGCGGCACTTCTCGGCGGTATCGCGGCGGGCGTCTTCTCCGACGCCGAGGAAGCCGTTCTGGCTTGTGTCAGGGTGCGCGACCGGGTTGAGCCTAACCACGAATGGCAAGAAAGCTACGAGCGCGGCTACGCTCGTTTCCGCGCGCTCTATCCAGCCCTACGAGCGCTGGAGGAACCGTGAGCGCCTAGCTGGATGGAAAGGTCGTCTTCATCACCGGGGCCACCGCGACATCGGCGCCGCCGTCGCTCGCGCTCCGTCGGCGGAGGGTGGGAAATTGGGACGCGCCTCGCGCTCCGGCGCCGACCTGGGTCTGCCGGAGGCCCTTGGGCTGATCTGCGACGTGAGCGCGAGCACGACGGCATGCGTTTCGAGGTGCTCGAGGTCGAGGGCTCGCGTATCGNNACGCTAACAGAGCCCGCGAACTCCGATTCGGCCGTTTTTCAGCGGTACGGATTTCGTGTTATAAGTCGCGAAGGCACCAAATTTGCGCGTGCGTAGGGGCGCACGGGCGAGAGAGGAGGGGTTAGGGGTAAGGGATCCGGCCGGCTAACCACTCCTATCCATTGAGAAGCTTTTCTCCTCGCGGCTGCCATGTCTGTGATTGTGCGGGCATCAGCGCTGGAGAACTACTACCTAACTAACAGGAGGGAAGACGTGAGAAAGCTCTTGACCGCAGGAGCGCTGTTGTTGTTTGCAGTGGTTTTGGCGATCGCGATGACTGCATGTGGCAGTAAGAAGAAATCCAGTAGTACCAGTGCAAGCGGTGGCAAAACCGAAATCTGCGCTTTGCTCCCGGACACGAAGTCGTCCGTCCGCTATACGTTGTTCGACCAGCCGCTACTCCAGAAGGCCTTCAAGAATGCTGGCGTTTCTGGCTCGGTCCTCAATGCGCAGGGCGATACGCAGACGCAGATCACACAGGGTCAGCAGTGCGTGACGAACGGCGCGAAGGTGATCCTGGTTGATGGTCTCGACTCCGGCACGGCTGCCGCGATCGAGAAGTCCGCTAAAGCGGCGGGCGTGAAAACAATCGACTATGACCGCCTCACGCTTGGTGGCTCGGCGTCGTACTACGTGTCGTTCAACAACGTCACAGTCGGCAAGCTCCAGGCCACGGCCCTCGTAGCCGCCATGAAGGCGAAGGGAATAATGGGCGCCGGTAAGAAGCCGGTCGTTGCCGAGCTGGACGGCGCACCGACCGACAACAATGCCACGCTGTTCGCCCAGGGCGCCCACACGGTGCTCGATCCGCTCTTTGCGAGCGGAGCAATCGCGAAGGGTCCGAAGCAGGCTGTTCCCCAGTGGGACAACCAGAAGGCCCTGACCATCTTCGAGCAGATGCTCACGAAGACGGGTAATAAGATCGACGCCGTCCTTGCTGCTAACGACGGTCTCGGTAACGCGGTTATCACGGCGCTGAAGAGCCACAAGCTCAAGCCGATCCCGGTCACCGGCCAGGATGCGACGCCGCAGGGCGTACAGAACATCATCTCGGGGTGGCAGTCGATGACGGTCTACAAAGCGGTTCCGCTCGAGGCCAACGCGGCCGCTGCTGCCGCAATCGCCATCATCAAGGGCACCCCGGTGAAGACGAACGGGACGACTGTTGATACTCAAGGCAAGCGTAACGTCCCGTCGATCCTCGAGACACCGCAGACGATCAACAGGGCGAACTACCAGCTTCTCTTCACAGCCGGTTTCATTAAGAAGGGCGAAGTCTGTGTAGGCGCTTTCAAGCCGTTCTGCAAGACCTACACGAGTCCGTACTAGTAAGTAAGAAAAAGTTCGTTGTAAATAAAGGAGAGGTTCGTTGTTAGGCGGAGGCGCCCCTCGGGGCGCCTCCGCTGCCTCTCTCGACTTTCGTGGCCCCCCTGTGGTAGAAACGCACTGTGGGAAACGGCGCACCGCTTCTC
>PMMN01000102.1 GCA_003162235.1 Actinomycetota bacterium
GAAGGTGAGCTCCAGCACGGGCTTCGTGCCGGCTTCCTCGAGCGTAAGGGGTTAGAAGGTGGGTATGAGTCGGTGCGGCTGCGCCGTCGTGTCGCCCGGGTCTCGAGCGTGCTCAGCCGTGGCGTCCGCTGGCTGATTCCCCTCGCCGTCGTCGCCACGGCGCTGCTCAACTTCGCCTCGCTGTCGGGCCACTGGTCGCTACGTAAGTGACCGAAAGAGCCGGACAGGCTCGCTCGTGTGCGGCATTTCGCCTCGCGCGGCGTGTACACTACGCGGCCGGTTATGGCTGTCCCGAAGCGAAAAACGTCGAAGACCAGGCGTGATAAGCGCCGGACCCACCAGGGTCTCGAAGCGCCGCGTCCAAACGTCTGCCCGGTCTGCCACCAGCCCAAGCGCCCTCATCACATGTGCCCGACCTGCAAGCACTATCGCGGTCGTGAGGTCGAGCCGCTCCGGGCCGACGCGCCGTAACGATCAACCTCGCTTCGAACCTCGTCGCGCCATATCTTTCAATTGACATGACCGCGACGGAGAGCACGAATGTCCAGGCCGATACGCGTCGCCGTTGACGCCATGGGGGGCGACAACGCCCCCGAGGCGATCATCGCCGGAGCGCTTCAGGCTGCTAGCGATCGGATCGAGCCGATCCTGGTCGGCCGCCGGGGCATCGACCCGGGCGGGCTTGCGCACATCGTCGCCGACGACGTCATCGACATGCACGAGAAGCCCGGAAAGGCCGTGCGAACCAAGCCGCGCAGCTCCCTGGTAGTGGCCTGCAAGCTGGTCGCCGACGGAAAAGCCGACGTGGTCGTCTCGGCCGGAAATACCGGCGCCATGCTCGCGGCCGGTCTGCTCTTGTTGCGCCGGTTACCCGGGATCAAGCGGCCGGCGATCGCCGTCATCATCCCTTCGAGGAAGGGTCCGTCGGTGCTCATCGATGCCGGCGCAAACGCTGATGCCAGGCCGCGTTACCTGCTCCAGTTCGCGCACATGGGCGCCGTTTTTGCCGAAGAGATCCTGGAGATCAAGCGGCCGAGCGTCCGCCTGCTCTCGATCGGCGAGGAGCCCGAGAAGGGCAACGCGCTCGTCATCGCTGCTCAGAAGCTGCTCGCCGCGAGCGGTCTCAACTTCGCCGGCAACGCCGAGAGCCGGCTCATCCTCGAGCATGTCGCCGATGTTCTCGTCTGCGACGGATTCACCGGCAACATCGCCGTGAAGGCGATCGAGGGCACGGCCCGCTCGTTGCTTTTGGCCCTGAGCGATGCTGCGAACGACGGTTTACGCACCAAGGTCGGCGGCCTGCTCCTGCGTCCGGCGCTCCGCTCGGTGCGCGCCCAGCTCGACCCCGACACCCACGGCGGCGGCTATCTACTGGGCCTGCGCGGCCTGGCCGTGATCGCCCACGGCGATTCGGGTTCGTGGGCGGTTGCGAACGCCATCCGCCTCGCCGCGCGGGGAGTCGAGCACCGTGTTGTGCAACGCATCGCCGAGCGCATGCCCTCTCGCGTGGTAGCATCGGCGCGCCCTTCGAACTCGACGGAATGAGGTGACATGGCAGCATCGCGTGAGGAAGTCTTCGGACGCGTCAAAGAGGTCCTCGTTGAGCAGCTTGGTGTCGACGAGAGCGAAGTTACCGAGGCGGCGTCATTTCAGGAGGATCTCGACGCCGACTCTCTGGATCTCGTCGAGCTGATCATGGAGCTCGAGGATTCTTTCGACATCAAGATCTCTGACGAGGACGCACAAAAGATCCAGACCGTCGGGCAGGCTGTCGAATACGTCACGTCGCACCAGAAGTAACGCGCCTGAGGGTCAAGCAGCTCTCCGCGGGCTGATCGAAGCCCTGCCCGCGGAGCAGCTGGAGCATGTCTTCACCCACTCCTCGTGGGCGCCTGACCGTGCGTCTTCATACGAGCGGCTCGAGTTTCTAGGTGACAGCGTGCTCGAGCTGGCCATGGCCCGGGCGCTCTACGAGCGATACCCGGACTTCAGCGAAGGCCGCATGGCCAAGATTCGCTCGCACGTCGTCTCGCGTACCAGTTGCGCCGAGGTGGCGCGCGAGCTCGGTCTGGGCGAAAAGCTGCTGAGACACGGCCGCGCCGCCTCCCGGGAAGAGCTCGAGCGCCTGGCCGAGAACCGAAACGTTCTCGCCGCCCTGCTCGAGGCGGCGCTGGCGGCGCTCTTCCTCGCGCACGGATACGAGCCGATCGAGCAGGCGGTCGTGGCGGCTTTCGACGGTCGCATCGAGTATGCGACCACCAGCC
The DNA here is from genome assembly GCA_003162235.1 of Actinomycetota bacterium. Taxonomy (GTDB): domain Bacteria; phylum Actinomycetota; class Thermoleophilia; order Gaiellales; family Gaiellaceae; genus Fen-549. The sequence goes on from PMMN01000102.1 coordinate 2,265, forward strand.
ACGTCGACTTCAAGACCGAGCTGCAAGAGGCGCTGGCCCGGCGCGGTCAGCAGGTTCTCTACACGGTGCTCGACGCCGTCGGGCCTCCGCACGAGCGTACCTTCACCTGCGCGGCGACCGTCGACGGCGAGCGAATGGGCACGGGAACCGGCAGTACGAAGAAGTCGGCCGAGCAGGCGGCCGCCAAGCAGGTGCTCGAGCAGATCGAGCTCGACCCCGGCGACTAAGAACTTCGCCATGACGGCCGGCCGGGCGCCGTCCTGCCCGACCGTCAAACTTGCGCTCGCATGCATGCGTTCGAGAGCATTCGCCTGGGCGGTTTCGTTGATCGTCGCCGCGCTTCGGCCCGGTCGGCAGGGGGCGCGCTCTGCATTTAAAGGCGATCAAGGTTCGCGGCTTCAAGTCCTTCCCCGACGCCGTCGAGGTGCGCCTGGAGCCGGGCGTGGCGGTCGTCGTGGGGCCGAACGGATCGGGCAAGTCGAACATCGCCGACGCGATCGTCTGGGCGGCCGGCTCGTTGACCCCGAGCGAGCTCAGGGCCGAGAAGCCCGACGACGTCCTGTTCGTAGGCAGTGAGGGGCACCCGGCGATCGATTCCTGCGAGGTCGAGCTCGTCTTCGACAACGAAGCCGGCGACGGCCCGCTCGACTACAGCGAGCTGGCGATNNGTGCGAAGGATCGACCTCGTCGACCTCCTCTCCGATCTCGGGCTCGGACATGGGATGCACTCGATCATCGGCCAGGGCCGCGTCGACGAGGTGCTGACCTCGCGCCCGGCCGACAGGCGCGCGCTGATCGAAGAGGCGGCCGGGCTGGGCAAGTTCAAGCGCCGCCGTCATCGGGCCGGACTCAAGCTGGCCCGCGTTCAGATTCAGGTCGAGCGCGCCCTCGACGTCGAGGCCGAGGTACGGAAGAGATTGCGCCCGCTGGCGCTGCAGGCGAGCGCAGCCGAGCGGGCGGAGAAACTGCGCGGTCAGATCGCCTCGCTCGAGGCACGGATCGCCGAGCTCGACCTCGCTTCGGTAGACGAGCGGCGTGCCGAGACCGATACGAGACGCGAGCAGGCGCGGCTGGCACAGGCACAGGTGCGAAGTGAGCTCGAGCAGCTACTGGCCGAGCGCGAGCGGGCCGAGGAAGAGCTGGCGGACGTGGCCGGGAGCCGCGAGGCGGCTCTGGCCGAGCTCTATCGCCTGCGCGGAGCGGCCGAGCGGGTCGAGATCCGGCGCGAGGCCGTCACGGGACTGAGCGAAGAGCTCGCGGCGCTCCTCGCCCGCAGTCGCGAGGCCAACTCGCAGGAAGGGCAGGCCGAGCTCGAGGCACTGGAGCGCTCGCTCGCCTCGGCGCGGGAAGAGGTCGAGCGGGCGGAGGCGGACGAGCGTGCCTGCGAGCAGCGTCTTCAGCACGGTCTCGGCGAGCTGGCGCGGCTGGAGCGCCTCGAGCTGGCGCGGTTGGAAACTCAGTCGCAGGCCCTGCTCGAGCAGCGCACGAAAGTGGAGGAGAGCCTGTCCGAGGTCGCCGCGCTGCCGGAGGCCGCCGGCCGTGACGTTGTCAGGCTCTCAGGCGCCGTCGAGAGACTCTCTCTGCGGCGGGAGTCGCTCGCGGCCTCGTTGGAACGCGCGCGGGAAGAGCTGGCCGAGGCCCAGGCGCTGGCGGCAAGCGACGGGCCGAGCTTCGCCGAGCTGGAGAGGACGGAGCGGCTGACGTTCGCCCGCGCGCGCGAGTTGGCACTGGAATGCGACCGCCTCTACGAGCGCGCCCGGCACACGGCCGAGCGGCTGAGCGTGCTCGAGCGCACGATCGACGAGCGCGAGGGAATACCGCCGGCTGCGAGAGCTCTGGCCGAGACAGGCGAGCTGCTGGCGCTTTCGCTGCTCGATGTCGAGCCCGGATATGAGCAGGCGGTGACGGCGGCTCTGGCCTGGCGTGCGGCGGCCCTGATCGCGCCTGATCCCAAGCGTGGGCTCGAGCTGCTCGAAAAGGCACGCCGGGACGGGCTCGGCGGGCTGGCGGTCGTGCTCTCGAGCGCGTGCGAGCGCGGCGGCAAGACCCCGCCGGTCGCGGGCGCCCTTCCGCTCACCGGGTTCGTCTCGGGTGACGAGCGGGCGCGCAAGCTCCTGGAGGGAATCTGGCTGATCGAGCTCGAGCAGCTGCCCGAGGCGCGCTCGGGCATCGTCGTCAGCCGCGAGGGACACGGTTACGACGCCGATCGAGGCGAGCTCTGGTTCGCGGGCAGCGCGGTCGAGGCGCTACTGCTCGAGCTGGAGGCGCGCCGGCGCGAGCTGGCCGCCGAGGTGAAGAGGCTGTTCGGCGAGGCCGCGACCGCGGAGAAGGTGTTCAACGCAGCCGACCGCGAGGCCAAAGCGGCCGCAAAGGCACTGGCCGAGGTCGAGCCGGCTTGCCGCCGCCGTTTGCTTCCCCCGCTCTTCCTGGAACGCCTCGTTGCGGCGAGCGCGCGCTTGGAGGAGGCGCTGCGGTTGGCCGAGCAATCGGCCGCCGCCCTGCGCGAGCCGCTCCAGAGCAAGGTCGAAGAAAGTCGCGGACGGGTCTCGCAGCTGACCGAGGAGTTGCGGCGTCTGGCCTCGGGCGAGGCAGAGCTGCGGCAGACGCTGACCCAGGCCCGCGAGCGCCTGTCGGCGGTGCTTCGCCGCTCGGGCGGTGAGCTCGACCTGTCCGAGCAACCCCCGCTCGATCCCGAGCAGGCGGCCGCCCGCAGGCAGGAGCTCGAGTGCGAGATCGCCTCGCTCGAGGAGGGGCTGGCGCGTGCGCTGCAAGCGACAGAGGCGGCGCGCGCGAAGACCGCTGCGGTCACCGAGGTGCGCAGGAAGGCTCGCTCGGCCCGCGCACACCCGCCCGAGGCCCTCTGCGTCCGCCTGAACGCCGTCTGCGAAAGGCTGCTCGGCACGCTCGGCTCGATCTCCGAGCCCGTCGCCCGGCTCGAGACGCCGTTGCGCGAGGGTGTCGAAGCCGGAGCCGCTCACGCGAGCGAGCTCGGTGGGACGTTGCGCCGGCTCGGCGCCGAGGAGGCGGCCTTGCGTGAGCGCACGAGTGCCGAGGGCGAGCGCTTGGCGGCGATCGGGGTGGAGCTGGCGCGTCTCGACTCCGAGGCCGAGGACGCCAGGCGCCGCCGCGGCAGCGCCGAGGTGGAGCCGGCGGAGGGCGACAACCGCGAGGAGATCCTGCGAACGATCGAGCGCGGGCAAGGGCGTCTAGAGGATCTGGGCCGCGTCAATCCACTGGCCAAGGAGGAATACGCCGAGGAGAAGGCGCGGCTCGAGGAGCTCGAGACCCAGCGCGCCGACCTCGCACGTAGCCTGGCCGAGCTGGAGAAGCTCTGCGCCGATCTGACCGAGACGGTCGAGCGCCGTTTCACCGAGACCTACGAGGTCGTCGCTGCCACCTTCGAGGAGGTTGCGGCCACGCTCTTCCCCGGCGGCGAGGGACGGCTGCGCCTGACCGAGCCCGAGCCCGAGTCGGACGAGGAGACCGGGATCGAGATCGAGCTACGCCCGGCCGGGAAACGCGTCAGCAAGCTCTCGCTCCTCTCCGGCGGCGAGAAGTCTCTGGGCGCGATCTGCTTCCTGTTCGCCCTCTTCCTCGCTCACCCGTGCCCTTTCTATCTACTCGACGAGGTCGAGGCGGCGCTCGACGACGCCAACATCGGCCGCTTCGTCGAGCTGCTGCGCCGCTACGCCGATCGCGCCCAGTTCGTCGTGATCACGCACCAGAAGCGCACGATGGAAGCTGCCGATCTGCTCTACGGCGTGACCATGAGCGGGGACGGCATCTCCCAGGTTGTCTCGCGCCGGACGCCGCGAGAGCCCGAGCTGGCCCTGGCGAGTGCCTAGCGTCGAATCGGAGCTCCATACGGCCCGGAAACCCAAGCGCAGCTAGCTCGAGAACGAAGCGGATCGTCGAAACCGTCTAGTGGCGGCGCGAGCGCCATTAGCCGCGACAGGGAAAGACCGCGAGAGGCGGGCCTAGCCCACCTCTCGCATCATCTTCTCGATCGAGTCGACCTTGGCGCGCAGCGTGGCGAGGTCTGTCTGCATCGCCTTGGTGGCGTCGCGGGTCTCCTGGGCGAGCTTCTCGTAGTCCGCGGCGATCAATCGGTACTGCTCTCCAGACTCTCCCTTTGCCTTCTCGGCGGCGACACTGGCGTTACCAGCCACTGCAGCCGATAGAAACGCGACCCCGCCGATGACGACGATCGCGATGACAACTACCAAGGGCTATCCCATAGCTACTTCCCTGCCTTTCCTTTCGTATCGAGTCTCAGCGTTGTTACGGCTTCCGATATTCGCTTCGGCGTGAGCAGCTCGGCAAACTCCGTTACCTCGTAGTAGCGAAGCGCCTTGCCCTCGGCGGAGATCTCGTGCTGCCCGACTACGAGACCCGCCTTCTCGAGTATCTGGAGATGCATGTGCAGGAGCGGCCGGCTGATCGTCAGCTCTCTTGCCAGCTCGCTCACGTAAGTCCGGCGTTCGCTCAGCGCCGCCAGGATGCGGAGCCGGTGCGGGTTTGCCAGAGCGCTGAGCATCTTCAGAAGCTGGTCGCCTGTCCGATCTTCAGTCATGCTTATCCGTCATGTGTCAGAAATTACTTACATGTGGCGGTGGAATCCGTCAAGAGAATGCGAGCCCGAAACACGACCGGGTCTCGACTACCCTTGAGTCGATGAGCCGAACCTGGTCAGAGCTGCTCGGTGAGCCCGAGATTCCGGCCGAGGCTGCCGAGGAGCGGCGCGGGTTCCTGTCGCGCCTACGCGATTCGCTCGGTAAGAGCCGCAAAGCGCTGATCGGTCAGATTGCCGCCGCCGCCTTCGATCCCGGCGACGACGGCGCCTGGGAGCGGCTGGAGGAAGCGCTGATCGCCGGCGACGTCGGCGTGCGCGCGACCGCCGAGCTGGTGCGACGGCTGGAAGAACGGGTGAAGATCCTCGATCTCGGCGAGGCGCTGGCGGAGGAGATCGCCGTGCTCATGGACCGGCCCGGCGGCTTCGATCTCTCCGGGCGCCCGAGCGTGATTCTCGTCGTCGGCGTCAACGGCACCGGTAAGACGACCACGATCGGCAAGCTCGCACGGGTGCTCCACCAGTACGGCCGCAGCGTGCTCGTCGCCGCTGCAGACACCTACCGGGCGGCCGCCGAGGAGCAGCTCCAGATCTGGGCCGAGCGGGCGCAGGCCGACTTCGTCGGCGGGGAGAAGGGAGGCGATCCGGCCGCCGTCGCCTTCGACGCGATCGAGGCCGCCTCGGCACGCGGCTGCGACGTCGTCATAGTCGACACCGCCGGGCGTCTGCACACGCAGACCAACCTGATGGAGGAACTGACTAAGGTTCGCCGCGTCATCGCCGCCAAGCTGGAGGGCGCCCCGCACGAGACGCTGCTCGTCATCGACGCCACGACCGGCCAGAACGGGCTCCAACAGGCGCGCCTGTTCGCCGAGGCGGTAGGCGTTACCGGTGTTGTCCTGACCAAGCTCGACGGCTCCCCCAAGGGCGGCGTCGCGGTTGCG
>PMMN01000041.1:0-179 GCA_003162235.1 Actinomycetota bacterium
GCCTAAGTTCCTGCAACGCGAAGGCTCGATTCCAGCGACCCTCCGGAACCCAGAGGCGCCTGACCGGCCTGAATCCCGCTCCGTTCCAGGATTCCGAGCAGCTGCTCGGGACGCGTGGAACGTGAGACGGCCTGCTCGACCGTGATCAAGTGCTTGGAAACGAGATCGGCAAGCGACTG
>PMMN01000041.1:217-7549 GCA_003162235.1 Actinomycetota bacterium
CTCGGCGCGCTCTGCGTGTGCAGGGTGGCGAAGACCAGGTGCCCGGTCTCGGCAGCGGTCAGCGCGATGCCGATCGTCTCGAGGTCACGCATCTCGCCGACGAGAATGACGTCGGGGTCCTGGCGNNTCGATCGTGATGATGTGGTCGTAACGAGTACGGTTGATCTCGTCGATCAACGCCGCCAAGGTCGTCGACTTGCCCGAGCCGGTCGGCCCGGTGACGAGCACAATCCCGCGCGGCTTACGGGTCAGATCGTGCAGGTGCGTTGGCAACCCGAGCTCCTCGAGTGTCTTCAGCTCGGTCGGGATGAGGCGGAACGCCCCAGCCAGGCTCTCGCGCTGCGAGTAGATGTTCACGCGGAAACGCGCCAGACCGGGCACCGAGTAGGCGAGATCGAGCTGGCGCTTGATCTCCAGCTGTTTCTGTTGCTCGGTCGAGAGGATGCGGTAGAACATCTCGCGCGTCGCCTCGGGCGTCATAACGGGCTCTTCCTCGATCCGTCGCAGCGTCCCGTGGATGCGCAGGATCGGTCTGGAGCCGACCGTCACGTGCAGGTCGGAGGCAGCGTGCGTCACGACATGCTCGAGCAGACGGTCGATGGACGTCCCCGAGGGGTGAGGGTTCATTGCCACGGCGGTCGTATCGGCAAGCTCTGGACGTTTCTTGAATGCTCGCGCGGACGCTAGATCATCCGCGGGTGCCCCACCGTGGGCAAGGCAACTTCACCCATTTGGGGCTACTGCCCGGCAACGGCTCTGCCGATCGCCTCTGAGTCAAAATCATCGCAGCGTCCACAAGGAGCTACTCACCAATGGCAGACCTCATTCGCAAGCGCTTGACCGGAAGGGAAGAGGGCTTCACCCTCATCGAGCTTCTGGTCGTCATCGTCATTCTCGGCATCCTGCTGGCAATCGCAGTGCCGTCCTACATGGGCTTCCGTGACCGTGCGTCAAGAAGCGCGGCGGCGGCAGACGTTCGCGCCGCTATCCCGTCGATCGAAGCCTTCTACCAGGACTACGGAAACTACACGGGAGTGACCGCCGCCCGGCTCAAGCAGAGCTACGACAGCGGCTTCTCGACCGCGATCGACAAAATGACGTCGACCGCAACTGCTTACTGCATCGAGGCTCTCGTCGGCGGCCACTACCAAAAGGTCACTGGCCCAGGCGGTACGGTCGGTTCAGGCAAGTGCTAAATTAGCTCACGTACAAGCTTCATTGAGTGAGAAGGGCGCGTTCAACGCGCCCTTCTTTTATTATCCCGGACCTCGTTCAACTCCCCGGCGGTCGCTGCCGATAGGAGGCCCGTGCCTACCCCGCAAATTGAGAAACCCGCACCCCGAACTGTCGACGAGGAGCTCCAATCTCGACCGCGGCGGTACTTACGGCGTCCGGACTGGTCGAGTCTAGCCCTTACAGGAATGGTGACCCTGAGCGCACTCGTACACTTTCTCTCGACGCTTCCGCACCGAACTATCACCTACTACCCAGACGAGTACATTTATGCCACGCTGGCGCGCTCGTTTGCGACTACCGGCCGCTTCACGATTCGCGGCGCCAACGCGCACTTCCCAGCTTTGCTCGAGTCGATCGTCACCGCTCCGCTTTGGCTCGGCTCCAATATCGAGCTGAGCATACGCCTCGTACAAGCGCTGCACGCCATCGTCATGTCGCTCGCGGCCGTGCCCGTTTATCTCCTGGCACGGCGGTTGCGACTCGAGCGCTGGCAAGCGCTCGCTTCGGCAGCGTTTCTACTAGTGCTGCCAGGTCTCGCATTCGCGAGGTATCTCACAGCGGACGCGCTTGCCTTCACTCTCACCTTAACGGCGATATGGACCGCAATCATCGTGCTCGAGTCGCCCACATTGCTCGGGCAGGTTGCATTCCTCGCGCTGTCGGGACTTGCCACCTTCGCGCGACTCGAATACATCGTGCTGCCCGTTGCTTTCATGGTTGCCGCCTTTGCGGTATCGGGGCGACGCGCGCCGCGCCGGTACCCGATAGCCATCGGAGCACCCGTGCTCATGCTCCTGCTGGGCCTGATCGTAGGAATCCAGCGTCTGCTCGGCTACTACAGCGGCGTCACCGAAGAGCACGTCAGCGCCTTGCGGATTCTTGCCTGGATGGGTACCGACAGCGCGCTTCTGGCATTCGTCGCCGGAGTAGTCATGATCCCCGGAGCGCTTGTCGGCCTTGGCGTCATGCTGGTACGCCCGCGTCTCGCGCGAGAACGCGCATTCGCCGCTTTCTACATCGCTTTCGCTCTGGGGCTTCTAGTCGAAGCCGGACTGTACGCCACAAACGGTTCCGACCGTTTCCAGGAACGCTACATCTTCGTTCTGCTTCCCCTGATTCCGATCGCCTTTTTCCATTTGGTGCAAGTCGGGCGCAAGGCATTTGTGGCGTCTTTCGCCGTTGCGGCGGCCATCGTCCTGTACGCATCGATCGAACCGATAACTTACACGTCCGGTCGCGGCGACCAGGACTCTCCATTCCTCGCCGGCTTCAAGTTGATCGAGGACAGCATAGGAAGGGCAAACGCCGCTCTCCTCCTTGCTATCGCGGTTAGCACCCTGGCGCTGGTCGGCGCGGCGGTCACGTTACGGCACAGGTTGATCTGGCCTGCACTCGCCCTCTCGCTACTTTTCCCCGGCACCATCTCGGCGCTGACGTTCGCCAATAACTCCTCGAACGATCGGAGAGTCGTTCGAACGTATCTCCCGCGTGACTTCCGTTGGATAGACCACGCCGGCTTCACTAACGTCGCGCTGATCGCTCTCAAGGATAGCGCCCGCGAGCAAGGTCTCGAGAGCCTTTTCTGGAACCGTTCGTTGAAGCGCGTCTATATCACAGACAAATCCGCCGCTTTTGATGCTTTCACCACGTACGGTCTAAAAATCGGTGCCAATGGCGAGTTGCTCTCCGATGACGGCAGCTCGATCGGCACGCCGTTTGTCGTAGAGGAGTATGCAGATCGAGTCCAGATCGACGGCGCCAAGCTCATCAAGCGAGCGCTTACGAACTCGTTCTGGAGACCTGTGGGCGTTCCCCGCTTTTCCAGTCTCACCGAAGGCCTGTTCTTCGATGGCTGGCTCAACCGGAAGACCACGACAACGGTATGGCCACCGAAAGGCCGCAAGAATCGCGGAGTATACGTCCTCCGGATAGGGTTGCCGGCGTATGCGGAAACATCGGCGAAAGCCGTGTTTACCGCTCCGCATTTCCGGCGTGCCGTTACGCTGCATCCTGGCGCCTTCACAACGGTGCGCATTCCTTTCGACGTCCTTGGACCATGGCGAGTTCGTGTTCTGGCGGATGGGATCTTCATGCTCGCCGATGGCCGTCTTGTCAGTGGCTTCGCTCCACGACCGCCGGACGTCATACGAAGCTCGCGGACGTAGCCTCCTCTTCGAGCGATCATCCGGCCAGAGCCTCGTCACGATTTCGTGACGTTTTAGGCAAGCTCGGCCAGAAGGACGGGAGCCCCTGGATCTCCTCGTGCGCTCGCCCAGTCTGGCCGAAGCGATCGCCGCGCTCGAGCCGCTCCAGAACGAGGTGGTCTCGCCCGTCGGCAGCGATCAGATGGGCTGCGAGTTGTTGCCTCCCCGCGCCCGTTCTTCCTTTACCAAGGGATCAAACGTATGGCCGCGAAGGAAGTGCTTCACCAAGGGCTAATGCCCTTCCTATCGAGAACCGATACAAGCCGAAATGAAATCGACCCCCACTCCACGCGCGCGGTTTATAGCGATAATCGCTTTGCTCGTCGTCGCCGGTGCCGGTGCGCTTGTGTTCCTGAATACCCAGGGCACGAAATCGGCGAAGTCGCACCCGATCAATACGCATACGTCGACCGAGGCGACGACTCAGACTACGAGCACGACCAGCACAACCGCTACGACAAGGACCGCGACCACAACCGCGAAACCGCGAGTCAAGCCCAAGCCCAAGGAAGACTCGGTCGCGACCGCACTCGATGGGGCTCTACTTAACCACCCCGTCGTGGTCGTTTCCCTCTACGCCCCCGACGTCGCCACCGACACCGCTGCGATGAACGAGGCCAAGGCGGGAGCGGCAGCGGTGAACGCCGGCTTCGTCGCCTTCAACATCTACGACGAGCAGCTGGCACGCCAACTTGCGAGCCTGCTCGGAACCGACTTCAACATGACCAATCCGGAGGTCCTCTTCTTCAAACGGCCGCGCACGCTGGCCTTCGAGTTGCAGGGGTTCGTTGACAGCCAGGTGGTCGCGCAGGCGGCTAGCAACCTCCACCCGGCGGTCGAGTTCTGGGCCAGCGAAGCAGCGGGGATCTGCAGACACTACGAGACCTCTCTCGGCACGCTCGAGTCGAAGGTGAGGAACGCCGATTTGACTACGGCCGCAGGCCGGAAGGAGGCGGCCGCCGCGATGGACCAGGCTGCCGCTCTCTTCAACAAGGAGGCAAACGCGCTGGGCGCGATCAAAGCCAGTGCGGCCCAGGCAAACAGCTTCGCCAAGGTGGTCGCCGGTTACCGCCGAGCCGCGACAAACATGAGCTCCGAGGCGCAGGCGCTTCGCCGCAACAACCTGGTCGCGGCGAGGGCGATCGAGACGAGGAACGCGACGTTGGCCATTTCGATCAACACGCTCGTCGGAAAGCTCAACCTTCCGGGCTGCACGGCATGAGCGACCTCGCCGACGAATACGGATTACGAGCGCCCGGAAAGGGCGGGGCCAAGAAGGGCTCGAAGGCAGCCAAGGAAAGCTTCCACCGCCACGCCAAGAAGGATGGACGGCGTGTCGTGATCCTGCGCCTGTTCGAGCGCGACGAGCAGTTCGTGGTCGAGTGCGACGTCTACCCGACGAACAGTCTGCGCGTCGAGCCCTTGCACCCGGGCCCATATCACTTCGGCGCCAGGGACGAGGCGGCCACTTTCATCGAGGAAGCCCTGCTCGCGCTCGAGTATCTCGGCTGCGACGTCAGCTAAGCGCCTGTCCGAAACGAGCTACTACGCGTCGCCGTCGCCCGCGAACATGCGCCCGCGCGTACCCGAGCCACTCCAGCCGGTGGCTTGGTGCTCGACGTCGATCGAGACGATCGTCTCGGGACGGAGGTAGCGGCCGCCGATGAAGGGCCAGCCTCCGTCCTTCACGTCGGAGAATTGCTTGACGATCTCGCCCGCCTGCACCTGTGCCTCCTCGAGGCTGGGATAAGTGCCGATCGGCACCCGATCGCCGTCGGAAAGGCGCAGAACGAGCTCGTACTCGCCCCGGCCGGCATCCTCAGGCTCGGCTCCGGCGGGCGCCGGCGCTTCGGCCTCTGGCTCGGCGACCGGATCCGGTCCTGCCTGCGCCGCCGCTTCGGCTGGATCCGACGTTTCGGCAACGACCTCCTCCGCGCTTCCTTCGGGCGCTAGGAGCGGCTCCCGAACATCGCCTTCCTCGGCGACCGGCTCGAGCTCCTCGCCCGCGACTTCGGGCTGCCAATCCGTGCCTGCCTGAACGGTCGAGTCGGAAGCCTGCAACACGCCGGATTCGATGAAGTCGGCCACGTCGGCGGTGATCACGTTGACCTCGCCTCGCATCCAGGCCGGAGTCACTGCCCCCACCTCAACAGGATCCTCGGCGGGCTGCTCCTGTGTCTCCTCATTGCTCGGCGCCGGCTCGGGGACGGGCTCCTGGACGGCTTCGGGAGGTGGCTCCTGCCGGCTCTCCGCCGTCGGCGCCTCGCCTTCCGGCGGCTGTTCGTAGGCCGCGTATTCCTCGCCGTCGGGCGCTGCGGCTTCCGGCGCGGGCTCGCCCGGCTGCCAGGCATTCCCCTCAAGGAGCGAGGAGTCGCCGTAGTAGCCGTACTCGCCCGTCTGCACGTCGGGAGGAAGCTGCTCGAGGGGCGCGCCTAGCATCTCGGGCGGAGAGGCGTCGCTAAAGGAATCGAAGTTCGGGTAGTCGATCTCGCCTGGGGCGATGAGCGGAACGAACTCCTCGCGCGCTGCCTGCTCTTCCTGCGCCGGCGGAGCCGCGGGCTCTTCGGCGAAGACCAGAGGCGCCTCGGCGGGCAGCGGCTCGACCGGAGACGTTACGTCGGGCGCCGGCCCGGCGAGAAGCGGTTCGGGTTGACCCTGCTCGGGCACGGGTTGCGTTACGAGAAGCGTCGATGCCGGCGCCGCGACACCGCCGAGTACCTCGTCGGTCAGGCGCGTGAGGGCGCCCGGAGCGGCGATGACAAAGCGAGTCTCTGGCCCCAGCTGAGCTCGCAGCCGTTCCATCACCCCTTCGTCGGGATCGCACACGGCCACCACGGGCGCACCGAACTCGATCACCAGTGGCAGCGCCATCTCGCGGCGAGCGTCTTCGTAGCTCAGCGAGCGTGCGAGCTCGCGGTCGATCGCGACCCGCTCGACGTCGGCGTAGGGCAAGCCCTTCTGCCCGGCCAGCAAGCGGCTGAGATCTTCCTCGCTCAGCCAGCCGCGCGAGAGCAGCACCTCGCCCAGGCGCTTGCCACTGCGCAGTCCCTCGGCGAGCGCGTCCTCGAGCTGCTGGGGAGCGATCAGACCGGCCCGGAAGATGAGAGTCCCGAGTGGCATGTCGAGCATCTCATCGGCGCCCTCCACTGGCTGGAACTGAGACTCCACGACCTGCTCGGGTTGCACCTCGGGCACGGACGGCGCCTCGGGCACAGGCGGTACCTCGGGCGCGGGCGGGGACGGAACCGCGGCCGAGAAGTCGTGTTCATCCTCTTGTCGACGACGAAGAAACGGCACTGTTTATGCCTCCGCATTCACCTGCGCCCGCCTCGGCGGAACGCCTTGACACGCACACTCTACCCCGCGGGCGACGAAGCTCCTCCCAGATGCCGCAGATGTTCTCGGCAAGCGGCCCGGATCAGGTCGCGACGACACGAGCCAGCTCCTCGATCGACGTCAACCCCTGGGCGACCTTGGCCATGCCATCGTCCCACATCGAGCGCATCCCCATCTCGAACGCTCGCGCGCGCATCTCCTCGTGCGAGGGCTTACTGGCGGCATAGGCGGCGAGTTCGTCGGACATGTTCAGGAACTCGAAGATTCCAAGCCGCCCCTTATAGCCGGTGTGATTGCAGCGCGGGCAGCCGATTTTACGGTAGAAGGCCATACCGTCGAGTTGGGCGGCGACGTCGGGCGAGACGTTTGACCCGATCATCTCGCCGACGCTGGGCGTGTACATCTCGGCGCAGTTCGTACACAGCCGCCGGGCCAGGCGCTGGGCGAGCACGCCCGAGACGGCGGCACTGGCGAGGAAGGGCTCGACACCCATCTCGTTCAGGCGCGTGAGCGCACTCGGGGCGTCGTTGGTGTGCAGCGACGAGAGCACCATGTG
>PMMN01000041.1:7559-13982 GCA_003162235.1 Actinomycetota bacterium
AGGGCCGCGTAGAGCGTGGTCGACTTACCGGAACCGGTCGGCCCGGTGACGAGCAGGGCACCGGTCGGCTTCTTGACCACGCGCTCCAGCTCCTCGTGCATGCCTTCGGCCAGGCCGAGACCCTCCAGCGTCGGCACCTTCTTCGACTTGTCGATCAGACGCATGACGACGCACTCGCCCTCGACGGTCGGTAGCACCGCGACGCGGATGTCGAGCGTCCGGCCCGCAGTCTTGGCGTTCAGTGAGATTCGACCGTCCTGGGGCTTACGCCGTTCGGCGATATCGAGCTTGGCCAGCACTTTGAGGCGGGTCGTGACGCCAGAGGCCATCCGGTGGGGGACGCGCTGGACCTCGCGCAACACACCGTCGACTCGGTAACGAATGACGAGCGCGTCCTCCTCGGGCATGAAGTGGATGTCGCTCGCCTCGTCTGTGGCACCCTGGAAGATGATCGAGTTCACCAGGCGCACCAGCGGTGCGTCGGAAATGCCGTCGTCGGCCTCGAGGTCGTCCAGCAACTCCTCCCCTGAGACGACCTCCACATCCTCGAGCGCCGCCGACTGCGCCGTCAGCGTCTCGCTCGCACGCAGCATCCGCTGGATCTCGGTCAGGATCTCTTCGCGCGAGGCGACGCCCAGCTCGATCTGGTAGCGCGTCGCCAGCTTCAGCTCGTCGACGCCGCTGACGTTCGACGGGTCGGCGATGGCGACCTGCAGGCGCTCGCCGGCGAGCTTGTAGGGCAGAGCGACGACGCGCTCGAGCACGTGGATGGGAATCGAGGTGGCAGCGTCGGGCGAGATCTTCTGTTCGCCGAGAACGATCAGCGGCAGGTGGAAGTGCGCGGCCTGAACCTCGGCCACCCGCTGCGCGGGAATGACGCCGTTCTCGGCAAGAGCCGACACGAGCGAGCCCGTGGCACCGGCCTCGGCCCGCGCCTCCTCGAGCTTGTCGGACGTGACCAATCCGGTCGCTTCAAGCAGGTCTCCGAGCAGCTCGGCGAGGGCGTTTACCTTCCCCGAACCGGCAAGAGAGCGCGCGCTGCTACGCGCACCAGTGCGTGCACCACCTTTAGTGGACTGGCGTTCGTCGGCCATATCCCTCGAATGAGCTATCGGCAGCTAAGGCGAACTCCTTGATACCGCGAAGAGTGATGCGCCGGGTGAGTCGATCACCCACACGAAGGTCACTTGCAGGCGTTTCTAAATCTTCGAGCTACGTGCTCGGGCTCGGTGAACGCTGGTCGTCGGAGAGCCCGCCGCGGCCTTCGCCGAGGCTCAATAAAGCGACAGGTAGGTGTCGAGCAGATACGAGCCGGCGAACAGCGCCACGACGCCGCCAAGCGCGAGGAAGGGCGCAAACGGAATCTTCATCTTGCGCGCCTTCCCGCCGTGCCGGGCGATCAGCCAGATCGACGGCACGAGCGCGCTGAGAACACCGACGGCGAACGCGACCGCGACCGTGCGCCCGAGCATGGCGCCAAGGAGAAGCGCGAGCTTGACATCGCCCACACCCATCCCGCCGGGGTAGAGAAGCGCCGCGAGCAGGAGGAAAGCCGCGAGCGCGAGCGCGTAGATCGCCCATTCGAAGGTCGGATGAAGCGCGGTCTGAGCCGCGAGCACAACGGCGGCGGCCGGGAGCACGATCACGTTCGGGACGATCAAGTGCTCGAAGTCTGCCGCGGAGATCGCGACCAGCGCGGCGCAGAAGACAACCGCGACGAGCGCCTCGGGATGGAGCCCGAACTTCCAGACGCAACCGGAAATCAGAAGCGCTGTGACGAGCTCGACTGCGAGGTAACGGAGCCCGATTTTCGCCTTGCAGTTGCGGCAGCGACCGCGCAAAACCGCGTAGGAAACGAGCGGGACGTTGTCGTACCAGGCGATCTTGTGACCGCAGCTCATGCAGTGCGAGCCCGGGCTTACGATCGACTCGTGCCTAGGCACGCGCGCGGCGACGACGTTCAGGAAGCTGCCCAGGGCCAGACCCGGCAGGAAGGCGAAAAATGCAGCAACCGCGCTCACCGGTCGCGGAGCTCCAGCTCGGGTGTCGGTTGGTGGATCGCCGTGCTCGCTTTCGAATCGCTCGTACGAAGGCTAGCTCCTGCTTTTTCGCTTTTGCGTTCGGCACCCCTTCCGAGGCCCGTTTGCGGCAGGATCGTCGCCGACAGAAGCAAACCTAAAGCGTCATGCCGTATAGCGAATACGGGGGACACAGTTTTCGGACGTTTCTGCCGAAAGGAACATTCAGGTGGACTGGATCAAGTGCATCGCGAGTAGGNNCGTCGGCCACAGCGGCCGACGGGCTATCCAGACAGCGGAGTATCGCGCTGGAGCTGGCGCAGCAGGAAGTCGAGTACGTCCGCCAGCTGAACTACACGGACGTCGGCATTCAGGGAGCCAACCCGCCGGGTGTTGTCGTGGCCACTCAGATGAAGGCGGTGGCCGGGCTCTGGTACACGCTTAAGACCCGCATCAGGTGGGTGACCGATTCGATCCCGAGCAGCTTCGCTTCTTCCGCGAACTACAAGCAAATCAGGGTCACCGTCACCCGGAACACCGACAACAAGCAACTCGCGAGGGTCTTCACCTATGTGTCGTCCTCCTCGCGCGCCCCCTACGGTGGCGTCAACAACGCGATCATCAACGTCACGGCTAACGACTACGCGCTCAAGACGGCGCTTCAGAACGTCGCCGTAAGCCTCAATGACGGGCCCGAGAATACGAGCGACGTAACCGACGAGACCGGCGTAGTCACCTTCCCGGCGCTGACGCCGAACCCAACCTCGGGCAGTACCGCTTACTACGACATCACGGCAGGCCTGACCGGCTACCAGACTCTGAGAGAGGATCTCCCGCCCGCCACACAAACGGGCACAGGACCCACGACCGCCGCGCACGTCCAGGTCGCTCCGAGCCAAACGTTGCCCACCACCATCTACCTGTACCTGCCGGTGATCTTCAATATCCAGATCAACAACTCGAACGGGACTGCTTATACGGGCACCGCGGACGTGGATGTCGGCCAGAATCTCCCCTCGCTTCGCAGCGCGCAGGACTTCTCCCTGGCCGCTTCGAGCAGCGGCTTCCTGTCGGTACCCACACTCTCAGATGATCTCGGCCTCGAATGGGTGGTTCCCGGCGCGGCCTACCTAGTGGGCGTGAGGGCGCCGCACCTCTGCACGTCGGGCTGCTCTTTCGTCGCCGCCTTGTCCCCCGTTCAGTTGAGTCAGCCCGACGGTTATCCGACCACCCTCCAAAAGAGCTTCGTCGTGACCCTCCCCTCTTCGCCCAACGTGGCAACGACAAAACCGTGCACGGTAACCGTACAGATGAATAACTCGCCGTATACCAAGCTTCCGAACGCCCGTGTGGACGTCGACGACGGAGTACTGGGGACAGTCGCCCCCAACATCTATTTCACCGGAACGACTAACGGCAGCGGAACGTTCTCCTTCAACGTTCCGGCACAGAGCGACTACGACTTCATGGCGCGAAGCGGATCGATGACCGGGAACCAGACCAATCAGGTCGTACCGTCATCGGGTTCGTGCGCCTTCACGGTGAAGGTTTCGTGAGCGGAATGTCTGCATCTCGTCGCCGCTTGGCAGCGTTCAGGCACGAAGGCGGATTCACGCTGATCGAGCTACTGGTGGTCGTGGTCCTGGTCGGCATCACGTCAGCCATGTTCGCAGATACTTTCAGCGCCGTCGTCAACCGAAGCTCGCAAGTTCAAGACCAGAACATTCTTCAGACCGAGGTGCGCGCCGGTCTCAATACGCTCGTGAGCGACCTTCGCGATGCTTCCTTCGGAGACACGACCGTTCCCATCCTCAGCTACGGAGCCAACTCGATATCCTTCTATTCTCCCGATCGTTTGCAGCCCATGCACATGCGCAGGGTCACGTACTCGGTAGTCGGCACATCAAGTGATTGGTTCTTGAGGCGTCAGGTGACCAAGAGCACGAACACGAATGGGCCACCCTGGACGGGAATCGCCGCCGATACCGGGCCCGTCTCGACTCTCTTCGACTCGGTTCAGAATCCCACCAGCATCTTTAAGTACTGCACCCAGGTTCCACGCGATATGGCGCTCGATACGATCAATAACCCAACTTCTCCCGAGCTCATTACCTGGGCGTGCACGGCTCCCACCACGGCCGCGAACGTCAAGACCGTGGTCGTGAAAGTGGGGGTCGCGAGCAACCCGTCGAGCACGACGTACTATTACGGAGCAGTCGCAACCGTGAGGTGGAATGCGTCATGAGAAAGCTTAAGCGATTCCTTGCACGCGAGGATGGAATAGCGCTGGCCACCGTCGTCTTCATGGTCGCGATCCTCACGGCCCTCTCCGTCACACTAATCGATCAGGTGAACTCGGAGTCCAATCGCGCCGGAGCCTCGGTCAGCTCGGACGCCGTTTATCAGGCGGCCGAGGCCGGCATCAGCGACTACATAGCCAAGCTGCTCGACGATCCTCAGTACTACGACCACTACGTCGCCAACGGCGAAGCGACACGAACGTCGTGCACGACCTATAGCAGCGGAGTCTGCACCGCTTTCGGTTCTCTAGTCGTCTCCCACGGCAACACCTGGACGGCGGGCACTCATTGGGGATACAACGCCGGCGTCCCGAACCACAAGGACACCTGGTACGTGGGAACCGGTAACGCGTTCGGCAACTCGACCAGACTTTGCTCGGGTACGCCTTCGACGTGCTACGCCTACGATTTGATGATCACACCAACGAGCCCCTCACTCGGGACCAACTATGTCACGATTCTGTCCACCGGCTGCAAGCTCGTCTCGGGTGGAACGACCTGCAATACAAGCGCCC
The DNA here is from genome assembly GCA_003162235.1 of Actinomycetota bacterium. GTDB lineage: Bacteria > Actinomycetota > Thermoleophilia > Gaiellales > Gaiellaceae > Fen-549. Next base: position 12,393 of record PMMN01000041.1, read on the forward strand.
CGACGGGCGTTCCCCAACGGTCGATAGAGGTGCGTGTTAGGAGAACAACTCCCGCCGACTTCCAGTTCATGTTGAACGGTACCAACTCCACGTGCTTCGGAAGCACGACTTACGGAGTTGTCTATAGCACCGGGAATATCTGTCACAACGGTACCGCTTACGGCAATCTCGAGGCCGAAGGCAATGTGACTGGCTCGGTGACATATTTGAATGGCGCAACATACTACAATGGCAGCCCGACTCCGGCCAGTCACTACATCCGCAACGTCGTCAAGAATGCGATCCAGTTCAGCAGCTTCAACGTCTCGCTCGCCGACATCAGGCGTGCCGCAGGGTTGAATTCTCCCACAACGGACTTCGAAGATACGAATGCCAGCGCGTGGCGCATCGTCTTCTCCTCGGACGGAACCGTTAAGGTGTGGAAATGCACGAATAGCTCTACGCCAGAGAAAACCCAACCAACCTGCGCAACCACTACGAGTTACAGCGGTCCTATCCCGTCGAATGGAGCGATCTACACCGGTCAGGACGCAATTATCTCCTGGCCTAGCAGTCCCGGCCCGAATAGTGTCGTTAACGGTCGCGTTTCCGTCGCCTCGGCAACCGACATCATCCTCGCGGGAAACATCAGCTACGCTTCGGAGACTTCGGGACCCGACGACGATGTGTTGGGCCTGATCGCTCAGAACAATATCTGGATCGCGAAGTACGCACCAAATATTCTCAAGTGGAGGGCGGCCACGATAGCCTTGACGGGGATATGGTCCGACTACGACTGCACGAATGACGCGGGATGGAGAGGAAACAATAGCTCGATGACGTTCATTGGAACGAGCGCCATTTACGACGGTAGTGGGTGTATGGAGGACTATAACGGTCCCAACGGTTTCAACATCGACAACGTCACCCGAATTGCAGACGATGGATCGGCACCGGGATACTCGAACTACGACGCGCTCAAGTTCCTTTTCCCGCCTTGGTTCCCCACAATCGATGGCGTCGAGACGACCGTGCTCTTCCAGGAAGTACCGCCCAACACCGTACCGTTGGTCGGCTAATAGGCTCCGGCGACCGCCGGTAGGAAACGCGATGATTTGCGAGCCGAAGGCCGGCGAGCCAGGGTAGCGCCCACGCGACCTAACGCCAGAGCAAAGGGGCACGAGCTCGGTGCAATAGCTCCGTCGGCTTTACAGCGAGCCGTTCAAGGTTGGCGAGAGCCGCCGCCGACCCCGGCTGCGGCGTTCTCAACCGCCGTGCGCGCGCACGAACTCGAGCGCCGCTCGCGCCTCGGCCTCGCTCTTCGAGCCGACCGCCCAGAGCGTCTCGACCCTCTTGTCGACCGCGATCAGAGTCTCGAGCGCCTGCGCTCCGTGCCACCAGCCGAACTTGGCTCCGGTCACGATCCAGGCCTGTTGGAAGAGCCAGTAGCGGACGTTGGCAGCGCTGACGTGTTGGTGCGAGTCGAGCCAGGCATATAGCTTCTGCGCCCGTTCCGGCAGCGGGATCTCGTCGAGCGGCTCGGACTTGGCGCCCGCGATCACGAAGGCGCGCGGGCGCGTGCTCGCCTTGGACGGCTTGGGCTTGGGCTTG
>PMMN01000074.1 GCA_003162235.1 Actinomycetota bacterium
GTCTCCGTCCCGATTTCGAACGACACGTTGTTAGAGGGCAACGAGACGGTCTCGCTTTTGCTCTCCAGCCCGTCGTTCGGCGCGGCTCTCGGCAGTCCGAGCACCGCCACCCTCGCCATCATCAACAATCCTGGCAGGATCGCCTTCGCCAGCCTGTCCAAAACGAGCTTCAAGCGCTCCGAGGCCGGCAAGGTCAAGCTCGTGGTTCGCTTCTCGCCGGCGAGCGCGAGGTTCAACTACCTGCTCACCTTCAAGAAAGGCGGGAAGTGGCTGAAAGTGAAGAGCGTCACGAGAACGGGCAACTTCAGCTCGCGCAAGATGACGGCCAGGGCGCTGTTCGCCGGCAAGACGATCAAGACCGGCCAGTACCGATTGAAGCTTTCCGCCGACGTCAACAGCAAGCAGCTCGCGTTCAGAGTCAAGTAGCGGCGGCGAAAGCAGGATAGACCGGCGAGTCGCGGCTCTCCTGAGTCTCTACTCGCCCGCCTTCGGAGTCGTCGTCGGCGCGTCGAGCAGCTTCCCGGCGCGGATGCGCTCGGCCATCTTCTGCGACTGCTCGCGGTAGACGCGCCCGTCTTCGAACTCGATCACCGGGTAGAGGGTCTGGCCGCTCAATTTGGCGATCTCGCTGCGCTTCGAGCGGCTCAGCGGCTTGGGAACGACCTCGTACTCGATACCCGCTTCGTTCAGCGCTTTCTGAACCTTCCAGCAGGGGTGGGCGCCGATCTTCACCCACATGAGCCCGCAGCGGTGCAGCTTCACCGGCATCTCTTCCTCCCTTTTGCGTTTGCCCGAAGCGTCTTCCCCGAACAGAGTAGTCTCAGAAGCAGCTGGCGATCGAGCGATGCTGACCATGCTCGGCGCCGTCGGGATGCTCGTACTACCGGCTATCATCATCCGGCTCGTCAGCGGTTGAGAGAGGGGATCATGAACACTGTTCTAGTTGCCTACGCGACCAAGCACGGTTCGACCCGGGAAGTAGCCGCCGACGTGGCGCGGGTCATTCGCCAGGCGGGCTTCGAAGTTGATATCAGCCCGGCCCGCGACGTGAAAAGTCTCGACCTTTACCAGGCGGTCGTTCTCGGCGGCGCTCTCTACATGGGGCGCCTGCACAAGGATGCGCGCAAGCTACTCAAGCGCAAGCGCGGCGAGCTCGCGTCGCTCCCGCTGGCCGTCTTCGCCATGGGGCCGAAGAGCACCGAGCCGCAGGAGCTCGAGGGTGCACGCGCCCAGCTAGAGCGAGCGCTCAACGCCGTACCGGAGGTCAAGCCGCTCGCGACCGCCATCTTCGGCGGCGTGATGAAGTTCGGAAAGAAGAAGGCGCTTGATGCGCGGGACTGGGAAGCGATCCAGGCCTGGGCCGAGGAAGTCGCCCACAAGCTTGGCGCGGCGCTCGCGCGCTGACTCCGTCGGGTCGCCGAGATAGACTCAACGTGGTTATCACATTTCGCTCTCGGAAGCCGATAACGTGCGTATGCGACACCTTTCACTTCACCGGCATGGCGCATCGTCTGAGGCCGTGCTCCCGGAGGCCGCCTCGGTTTACGCAGCGGCAATCCAGAAGCTCACCCTTGTGCATGAAAGCGAGGCGGCAGCATACCTGGCTAAGTGCAAGCTGGAGATCGCCGCGACGAGCGGGCCGCACCCTCGAGGAGAGCGGCTTCATCCGGTTAGGCTGGTGCTGACCGGCCCCGGCGATGCTGTTGCGGAGCTCGAACAGAACGGGGAGATCCGAGGCAGGGTTCGCCAGGCACTCGACGGCGCTCTCGGGCCGACGGTCTACCTGGCTCAGATGGCCGTGTCTGCTCGCTCGCGCGAGCTGGCCGCTTAAGAGCCTGTTCCGCCAGGTCTGCATGCCCGAGGCGGCCGATCCGCAGCGCCAGCGACCGCAGAGCTGCTCTCCGCACTACCAGTGCGCCTTCACAGCCCTCCGGCCCCTGAAACTCGCCTCAAAACGAAGCACTCCATCGCCTGGCCGCGCTCGGCGGGTCGTCATTCCGAAACGAGCTCTTGGCATCCACGGCTTGACCCCCTCGAACGCACATCCCCACCGGGACCGGCTCTAGCGCCACCGACCGTCTGGTATCAGGCGATGCCGTGGTCCCGCTTTGCCTCTTCCTCCATGCGTTCGAGACGCGTGTAGTAGTCGGGGAACTCGTTCAGGTGCGCGAGCGCGATCTTCCCGGTGGTGACCGAGTCGTCGTCGGTCACGTTGGTGGCCGAATCGTGTAGTCCATGCTCGAGCTCGACGTCCATCCCGGCGCGGAATTGCTCGACGTCGAACGGCGCCAGAGCCCAGTCGATCCCGATCTGCTCGCCAATCTGCCTCGCCTCCGCGGCGCTGAACTTCTTCATCTCCGACACGGCTCGCTCCCTTCGTGGTTGAAGGGACAGGGTATCTCGCCGTTACGGAACGAGCGGGCATCCGTGTGCCCGCTCGTTCTTGACCAGAAGCTCTTTCTACCTAGGCCGGCTTCGGCAGCGACTCGATCGCCTTCAACGCCCGCTCCATCTCGGCCTCGTCGAAGGCCACGTCGACGAGCTTGCCGGCGAGGTAGTTGTCGTAGGCGGCCATGTCGAAGTGTCCGTGACCGGAGAGGTTGAAGAGGATTGTCTTCGACTTGCCCTCTTCATCGGCCTTCTTCGCCGTCGTGACTGCGCCGTGAATGGCGTGAGCCGACTCCGGCGCCGGGATGATGCCCTCGCTGCGTGCGAAGGTAATCGCCGAGCCGAAGATGTCGTTCTGCAGGTAGGCCTCGGCGCGGATCAGGCCCAGTTGCACGAGGTGCGAGATGAGCGGCGCCATGCCGTGGTAGCGCAATCCGCCCGCGTGGATCGATTCGGGCACGAAGTCGTGTCCGAGCGTGTGCATCGCCGCCACCGGCGCCAGTTTGGCCGTGTCGCCGAAGTCGTAGGTGTAGATCCCGTGCGTGAGCGTCGGGCAGGCCGCCGGCTCGCAGGCGAGGAAGTCGATCTCCTTGCCGGCGATCTTGTCGCGCATGAACGGGAAGGCCAGCCCGGCGAAGTTCGAGCCGCCGCCGACGCAGCCGATGATGACGTCCGGGTAGGCGCCGGCCATCTTCATCTGCTCGATTGCCTCTTCGCCGATCACCGTCTGGTGCATGAGGACGTGGTTGAGCACGCTCCCGAGCGAGTAGGCGCTGTCGTCACGGGTGGCGGCATCCTCGACCGCCTCGGAGATAGCGATGCCCAGGCTGCCCGACGAGTCGGGGTGCTCGGCGAGGATTGAACGGCCGGAGTTGGTCTCGTTCGAAGGGCTGGCCACGACCTCGGCGCCCCAAGCGTGGATGAGCGAGCGCCGGAACGGCTTCTGGTCGTAGGAGACGCGCACCATGTAGACCTTGCACTCGAGTCCCATCAGCCCGCAGGCGAAGGCAAGAGCGCTTCCCCACTGACCGGCGCCGGTCTCGGTGGCGATGCGGGTGCGGCCTTCCTTCTTGTTGTAGAAGGCCTGGGCGACGGCTGTGTTCGGCTTGTGCGAGCCGGCCGGGCTGACGCCCTCGTACTTGTAGAAGATGCGGGANNGGCAGGTCGGCCTGGATGTTGTACCAGCGCGTGGGAAGCGCGGACTCGTTGAGGACGAACTTAGTGGTCTCCATGGGCGCGAGCATAGCGCCTGGAACCTGGGCCAGGAAGCGGAAGGACGAACCGCCTCGGGGCGCTGACAAAGCCGCGAAGAAAGACCCGACCCGCACGAAGATCGGCTTCAGAGACAGAGAGGGCCGGAGTTGCAACCGGCCAGTCTAGGTCTCGCTTGCGAATCGGATCGCCGCCGCGCTCGCTCTAAAGCGGCGCGGCGGCGACTCCGAAGCCCTGCTAGCGCTCCGAGTGCTCCTGTCGGCGGTCGCGACTCCAGCTCGCGTTCGCGCCTATTACGTCTTCGTGAACGAGTTCGAGGTGAGGACGATCTTTCGCCCTGGGCAACCGTCGCTGACGCGCTTGAAGGTGAGCTTGTTGCTCTTCAGCGTCCAGCTGTAGGTACCTGAAGCGAGCTTGCCCAGACAGGCATAGCTGCCCTTCTCTTGCCCGAACTTGATCCTCTTCGCGGTGATCGTGTCTTTGCCGCGAACGACGATCGCGCCGTTTCTGGCGATCGTGTACTTGCTGCCCGCTTTGAAGTTGAGGACCCAGGTGGCGTTGAAGGCGGGGACCTTGTTGCCCTTGATTTTCGTCTTGTAGCTGCCGCCCAAAGTGCTTCCGAAGGCGGTGGCGCCTGTTATCACGAGCGCCAGGGTTGTAAGCGCGATGATTCTTCTCATGTCTCGCAGTGTTGCGGCTCGGCGGCTATGTATCAAGTAGGCAGTCGCGAAGTTTCCAAATTAGTCGGAATGGAACAACCCAATCCCTTGTTCCAACGACCAGGAGGGGGAAGATGACGGCCTACACGGTTAGCTGTCGCGATACGGGCGCCGATTGCCCAGGCTCGTTCACCACCGAGTCCAAGGACGAGCTGGTCGAGCACGTCCAGCTCCACGCCAGAAAGGCACACGGGAAACCCGACCTCTCGCGCGAGGACATCGAGCCGGCGATCAAGGTCGCCACGCCGGTATAGCGGCGAACGGGAGCTTCGATCGGGTCGGGGTCTTGCGATCCTCAGGATCTCGGCGCGCTGGATTCGACCCCGTTGCTCTCGCGGCCTGCCGCTTCTCTTGCCGGCGCGGCTCATCGCCCTGACCGCACGCCGACGAAACCTTGTTCGTGGACTGAGCGGGAGCGGCCGAACTCAAACCAGGCGCTGTCTCGCTTTCTCGTGCCGCCAGCGGCGTCAGACGGCTTCAGAGGCCGGCCGCGCCGGCCGGCAGAAGCCGCCGGCCGAGCAAGCGAGACGGGAGCGACGGGACTCGAACCCGCGACCTCCGGCGTGACAGGCCGGCGTTCTAACCAGCTGAACTACGCCCCCGAGCCGCAGCATTGTAGCTCCATCGCGAGACTGCGATTTCCTCGACCTCGGCACAGGTCATCCCGGGCCGCCGCGACCGACATGGCGGGCGCGGCTCACCAAGCGCTGTCCCCAACTCAACTCGGACCCTACGAAGCAACTACGGCAGGTCCGCCCCGCTCCTAAGCCACCGCGGTGAGCAAGCGCCGAAGGCGCGCTCAGCGCTTCGCTAGTCCCCCGCCGAAAGTCTTAGCCCGCTTGGCGGGCGGACTTTCGGCGGAAAGAGGGTAGCCTTCGATGGTGACCTTCGTCGACTGGCTTGCTGTGGCGTTCGTCCTGCTGCTCGCCGTCGGCGGGGCGCGCAAGGGGCTGATCGTCGGCGGGCTCTCGCTGGTCGGCGTCGTCGGCGGGCTCTACTTGGGCGGACGGTTGGCGCCGGTCATCTTCTCGGGCTCGCACTCGCCCTACACGCCGCTGGTGGCGCTGGCAGGAGCTCTTTTGCTGGCGATCGCGCTCGAGACGGCGGGGGCGCTGATGGGCGGATTGCTAAGGAATGCGCTCAGACTCACGCCGTTCAGGCTTGTCGACGCCGTCGGCGGGCTCGTGCTCGGAGCCGCCACCGCCGTTGCCGTGCTCTGGATCGTGGCGGCAGTCGCCTTCCATCTGCCCCAGGCCTCGTCGCTGCGAACTAAGGCGCGGAACTCGACTCTCCTCTCGAAGCTGATCGACGTGCTGCCGCCTCAGGACGTCATGAGCGCTCTCTCCGGTATCGATCCCTTCCCGCTGATCGTCGGGCCGGCGGCACCCGCGCAAGCGCCCGATCCGGAGATCCTTGCTTTCGCCAAGCTGCACTGGGCCGAGTCGAGCGTGGTCAAGGTGCATTCGGAGGCTTGCGGTATCGGCTACGCCGGCTCGGGCTGGGTGGTGTCGAAGAAGCCGGAGCTCGTCGTAACCGCGGCGCATGTCGTCGCCGGTGGCCACAAGCTCAGGGTGCTGGCGCGGGGACACTCGGCGCTCGGGGCACGTGTCGTCGCCTTCGACGGCACTAACGATCTGGCTCTGCTCTCGGTGCCCGGGCTGAAGGAGAAGCCACTTTCTCTCGCTCCTCCGCATGCAGGCGATGCGGTCGCCGTGCTCGGCTATCCCGGCGACGGGCCTTTCACCGCCTCGGCGGCGCGCGTCGGTGCGACCGCCACCCTGTTCTCGCCCGACTACTCGGGCAAGATCGTCAGCCGCTCGATCACCAGCCTGCGCGGGAAAGTACGTCCGGGAGACTCGGGTGGAGCGGTGGTGAACGGCGGCGGCCAGGTCGAGTTGACGGTGTTCGGCGCCCGTAAGGGCACGGACGTCGGCTACGGAACCTCGAGCGAGCTCGTCCACGAGCTGCTCGGCAAGCTCGTGGACTACCGCGGCGTCTCCACCGGAGCGTGCCTGAAGTGAGTACGAGCCGGGCTGGAGATTTCCGGGACGAAGGACATTTCCCGCCAGGTCTACACGCCCGAAGCGGCCGCCCCGCGGCGCCAGTGACCGCCCGGACCGCTTGAAGGACTTCCAGTGCGCCTTCACGGCCTGTTCGACTTCTGGAGCTCGTCTCAAAACGAAGCACTCCGCCGCCTGGCCGCGCTCGGCGGCGCGATACGTTGTCCTCGGTCGCACCCGTAGCTTCCGGCTACGAACGCGACACTGCGTCCTAGCCTCGCATCCACCGATCACACCCAGTCGACGGGTCTTCATTCCGAAACGAGCTCTTGGCATCCACGGCCCAATCCCTTCGACCGCGCACCCGTGACGGGATAGGTCCTAAACCGTTTCACCGCAATTTGCGGGTTTTTCTGCGGTCAAGCGAGTCAAGTAGTGCGGTCAAGCACCAAGCGGGGATAGATGAAGCACTATCCACCGAGCATAGTGCGATTCACGAGATAGGCCCCGGTACGGCGGGGGCCACTCAAAAAATAGAGCCAAGGCCCCGATGCGGCGGGGGCCTTACGGCCTCTTATGTACAACACGGATCTCCCCCAAGATCAAACTGAAGCGGGCATGCGGCGCCCGCTTCAGTCGTTGTGGGGAAAACGTGCGACCTGAGATAGACCTTGTCACTTGAGTGCTTGACCGGCACTTTCAATTCCTGAGACTGCGCTGGTACTCGCGCTCGCGCCGGCGCCTTTCCTGCTCTGCGTTGAGGCGGAACTCGCTCTCGAGCCGGAGAGTTTCCTCGAGCTCCGCGTCGGCGGCCGAGGAATGCTCTTCCACGTCCTTGAGCGCGTCCACGCGGAAGCGCCAGCGGCGTGCCCGCGAGCGCGGCCGTCGCGACTCGAGCTCGTCCAGCGTCTGCTCTATCTCGCGGATCGAGATTCCTTGGGATAGCTCGATCTCGGCTGTTACCTCGGCCGTCGAGGCCGCTGCTGCGGTATCCGCGTGTTCGGTCTCGACTTCCGGGCTTGGTTCGACCGCCTCCGCCTCTGTCTCGTCCTCCTCGACAGCTTCGTGGCGGGCGCCGAACCAGCGCCGGTGCTCCCTGGGCTCGGCTTCGAGCTCGGGCTCGAGCTCTGGCGCGGGTGCTTCTTCCTCCGTCGCCTCTACGGACAGATCGACCGGAGCCGGTATCTCGATCGCGCTCTCGAGCCCTCCGTCGCTCTCGCCCTCCGGCTCCTCGACGTGGCGGAAGAGGTGGAAGCCGCGCTTGCTCTCCGGCTCAGACTCCGCCTCCGCCTCTGTCTCGTCCTCCTCGACAGCTTCGTGGCGGGCGCCGAACCAGCGCCGGTGCTCCCTGGGCTCGGCTTCGAGCTCGGGCTCGAGCTCTGGCGCGGGTCCGGCTTCGGGCGCGGCTTCTACCTCCGTGGCGGCCGGTGTCTCTGCGAACCCGTCGCGCTGCCTGCGAGAGCGTCGCGGATGCCGTTCGCCGCTCTCTTCGAGCGCGAGCTCCGGCTCGGCCACGCTCGCCTCCTCGGCCGTTGGCTCGGTTTCCTCCGGCTGCGCCGGCCGAACGGTGCGGCGACGGAACAAGCGCCTGCGTCTCGTCGCTTCGACCTTCGGTTCGGCCGCGCGCGCTTCCTGCTCGATCGCTTCGCCGGCCAGGACGAGTGGCTCGGCTGTTTCTGCCGCGGCATCCTCACGGGCGGCCGGGGGCGCGGTTATCTCGATCGTGCTCTCCAAAGGCGCGCGGGATTCGACCTCGCCCGTCTTGACCTCCGCTCCGTCCGGCTCGGCCTCGCGCTCGATCGCGGCCAGCGGCCAGCTCGGCTCGGCCTCGTGCGCCCGCTCGACCTCCGGCTCCGTCTCGATCTCCGCGACCACCTCGACGGGCTCGCTCTTCCCGACACTCCAGATGAGCGGCTCGACGTCCTCGAGCGCCGACTGAGAGTGCCCGGAGGATTCCAAGGCGAGCGGGTACGGCTGAGCGGGTGGCGCGGCCGGGAGAAGAGGCGCCCCGGACGGGTGGCGGTCGCGCGCGATCGCCAGCTCGACGGAGGCAACAATCAGAAAGGCGACTATCTCCGCGCCTGCGATCAAGAGCGGCCGCAATCCGGATTGCGCCGAGATTGCGGCGACCAGGATCAGGAAGAAGGCCTCGAAGGTCAGCCGCAGCCCGGAACGCGAGGCGGGAGGCGGATGCAGCAACGGGCGCATTGCGTCGGGGTCGATCCGGCTAGAGATCGGGCCGCGCTCGAAGTGAATGCTCGGAGGGCGGTAAGGAGGCTCCTTCGCCGGAGCAGGCTCGTCACTCGCCGGTGGCGGCGGGATCTTCTTCGCGCGCTCCAGCGAGTGCAGGATCTCTTCTAGCTCACCGGCGAAACGCTCCAGCACGTCGAAAGCCCGGCGCGCGCTCTCCGGGTCGTCATCCCGAGCCTGTTTTGCGCTCTCTTCAGGCGCCTGGTCAGAAGGACGGCCAGGAGCCGGCTCGCGCCCCTTCTTCGGTCGCGTTTCTCTTTCTTCTCCGCTATCGCTTTGATCCACGCGTCGCTCCGGTTGGCCGCACCGCGATTATGAACGCAGCGGCGCGACTTCGTAACGAGGAGCGAGAAGAACTCGAATCGGAGCAGCTTGCGGAGGTCGCGTCGATCCGGGTTTCGAGCGAGCGCTCAGTCAAGCTCGGCGGAAGTCAAGCCGCCACCGAGTCGCCCACGTCGTAAGCCGCGATCCGGCTGCGTAGCTTCTGCCGGGCGCCGGCGAGGATCTGGGACACGCGTGACTCGCTGACACCGAGGCGGGTTCCGATCTCGGCTCCCTGAAGCTCCTCGACGTGAACGAACCTGAGTACGGCGCGCTCGCGCGACGACAGGGCTGCGATCGCCTCGCGGACGACGGCCGCCCGCTCGCCGGCCAGCGTGGCCAGTTCGGGCTCGCAACCGGGGAGATGAGCCTCGACCGTGTCACCGATCTCGAGGGATTCGGCATCGTCACCGGCCCGAGTTGGGGCGTTGAGCGAGCACAGGTCGGCCCGATCGAGCTCCTCGAGTTGCTTCCGCATTTCCGGGAGCGGAAGCTGCAGGAACTCGGCGAGCTCGGTCTCCGAGGGCGTCCGGCCGTGGGTGACGAAGAAGTTCTCGCGTGCGCTGTCGAGCTGGCGACCGAAATGGCGTACCGAGCGCGAGGCCCAGTCCTGGCGTCGCAACTCGTCCATGATGGCGCCGGAGACGCGTGTCCACGTGTACTGCTCGAACGTCGCTCCCTTCTTCGGGTTGAAGCGATCGACCGACTCGATCAGAGCGACGAGGCCACAGGAAGCGAGATCGTCGAGCTCGCAGTGGGAGGGGAGCTCACGCACTTTCCTAGAAGCTAGGTAGGTGACCATCGGCGAGTAAGAGAGGACCAGGCGGTCGCGTGCCGCGGTGTCTTGCCTGGTGGTCCAGGCGCGCCACAAGGCCTCAGCTTCCGAGGCGGTGAGCCGTTGACCGCTTGCGACGATGTTCATTTGGGGGACCTCCGCGAGTGTGTCTGGGGGATGTCTTCTAACTGTCGTCCTACGGCGACCTTTTGACGATTCCCGGAACGGGCCTACGGCTTTCCCCGTTTTCGCGTATCTGAGAGTGCGCAAATTGGCCCTGCCGGTCGTGTCGCGGCGCATTCATTCGCCTTCGGGCGTACCGATCACATGGGGTATGCGAAAGCAGGGATTAGGCGGAGCCGGGCCCGGCGGCGTGATTCGGTCGATACTCGGCAAGGAGAGTGGAGCGGCGCATCCTTCGTCGTCTCGGATACCAGTCGAGGCGAACGGCGGCGAAGCCCGCACGCCGTCCGAAAAGGGACGCGTCCTCGTCGTCGACGACGAGCCGCAGGTTCAGCAGCTGATCAAGCGCATTCTCGAGCGTCACGGCTTCGAGTGCGAGCTGGCGGCCAGCGCCGAGGAGGCGCGGAAATCGCTCGACGCCGGCGGTAAGCGCTTCCAACTCATGCTCTGCGACGTGAACATGCCCGGGGAGAGTGGGCTCGAGCTGATCCGATCCGTGCTCGTGAGCCACCCCGACGTGGCGGCCCTGATGGTCACAGGCGCCGACGACCCCAGCCTCGCTGAGAGCGCAATCCAGCTCGGCGCCCACGGCTATCTAACCAAGCCGTTCAGCCCCAACGAGTTGATGATCCATATCACCAACGCCCTGCACCGGCGCCGGCTCGAGATCGAGAACCGGGAACACCGTGAGGTGCTCGAGCGCGCGGTCGAGAACCGAACGGCGGCGCTGAGCGATGCCGTCTCGCAGCTGCAGCGCTCCGAGCAGGAGCTACGTATGCACCAGGAAGAGACTGTCCGCCGCCTTTCGAGCATGGCCGAGCTACGAGATCTCGAGACCGGGCGGCACCTCGAGCGCATGAGCAGCTACTGCGCTCTGATCGCCGAGCGCTTCGGCTTCTCTCGCGAGCGGGTCGAGCTGATGCGGCTCGCCAGTCCGATGCACGACGTGGGCAAGATCGGCATTCCCGACAACATCCTGCTCAAACCGGCGACTCTAACCCCCGACGAGTTCCAGATCATGCAGCAGCACACCGTGATCGGTTACCGGATCCTCTCCGGCTCGGAAGCGGAGCTGCTGGCTCTGGCGGCGACCCTGGCTTGGACGCATCACGAGCGCTTCGACGGCAGCGGCTACCCGCGCGGCATCGCCGGCGACGAGATCCCCATCGAGGGGAGAATCGCCGCCGTCGCCGACGTTTTCGACGCCCTCACGACCGATCGCATCTACCGGCCCGCCTTCGGGGCCGAGCGGGCGATCGAGATGATGCGAGAACAGCGCGGCGCGCACTTCGACCCGGACGTGCTCGATTGCTTCCTCGATGCGATGGAATCGGTCGAGGAGATACGAATCGGCTATAACCGGGCGGTTCCGGCCTTCGACCGCAAGAGCAAGGTCAAGCAGGCCGCGTAGCGCCTTTCTGCGCTCACGCCTTTTCGATTCCCCGTTTCTATTAATAATCGGGGCTCCCCTAAAAAGCGTAGGCATGGCGACCGATAACAAAGATCAGTAGCGAGGCGATTGGAAGATGAGCCATCCCAGAGAATGCGACCGGAGCCGGCCCTTTGAGCCGGATCAGTGGCCGCAGGAGCCGCCCGAGGAGTTACTCGAAGCGCTCGACCGTGCGGCGGCGCGCCTCCGCGCGCTCGACGCGCGTGGCGTGCAGATCTCGCTTGGCATCGGAGCCGACGGAGGTCCGTGTGCAAGCCTCTCGCAGCAGGGAGGCGCGTGCGAGATTGACTCCTCCATGCTTCTTCAGCTTGTCTGTGGAAGTAAGCTGCGAGTACCGCGAGTCTCCGTCGCCTGACGAGAGGCGGCGCGGCCGACATTTCGCGCACCGATGCAGAAGCTGACTCCCCTTCGGGTTGCCGTGGCCGATCACGCGCCCTTTATGCGCAGGCTGCTCGGCGAGGCGTTGCTGGTGCGCGGTATCGAGGTGACCGGAACGGCCGAGTCGGCCGAGTCGGCGATCGAGCTTTGCCGGCGCACCAACCCCGACGCTCTGCTCTTCGACCTCGTTGCCGAGCAGATGGACGGTGTCGTGCTGATGCGTGGATTGCGCGAGGCGGGGCTCGATACTCCTGTGATCCTGCTCGGAGGCCACTTCCGCGCCGATCACTACAAGATCGCGGACGCGCTGATCGAGGGCGCGCTCGATTTTGTCGAGCGGCCGCTGGCCTGCGACACCGTTCAGGTGTTCGTGAGCGAGTTGATCGTTCGCATCCGCATGGCCGCCGACCTGAGCGTCGCGCGGCAGCGAGCGATCGAGCTGAGCTCGGAGCGAGCCCTGCACAGTCCCGAGGCCAAGCGCGCCCCCTCGTCCGGGCGCCGCGACCCGTCTCGCGACGGCCCCGGTGCAGTGGTCATCGTCGGCTCGCTCGGCGGCTGCTGGTCGCTCTCGCATCTCATCCCCGCTCTTCCTCCGCTGCTCGGTATCGGCACGGTCGTAGTTCAGCAGCTCCCCGAGGGATTCACGAGCGCTCTAGCCGATCGTCTCGACCACTACTCGGTGTCCGAAGTGCGAGAGGCTCTCGGTGGCGAGCAACTCAACCCCAGCTCGGTCTACTTCGCTCCGGGCGGAAGCCACCTCCGCCTCGCCGGTGACGCCAAGCTGCTCGTCTCGGCCGAGGATCCGATCGACGGGCTGCGGCCACGCGCCGATTTGACCGTCTCGGATGCCGCTCGCATCTTCGGGGATCGCCTGGTGCTGGTGGTCGTGAGCGGAATGGGGAAGGACGGTGTCGACGGTGCCCGTGAAGTGAAGGAGCGCGGCGGCCGTGTTCTAGTCGAAGCCGAAGCGAGCGCCATCGCCTTTGGAACCCCGCGCGCCGTGGTCGAGGCGAGGCTCTCGGACGAAGCCGTCCCTATGAACGAACTGGCTCAGGCGATTGCTGACGAGGTCGGAGTTTGGGGTGCGACCATTCCGCTCCCCAGCGACTACAGCGAGACGCTGAGCTCCTCCTAAAGAGCTCCTCTATAGCTCGACGCGGCCGGGTCTTCCAAACGGGGCAGGCTCTAGGAGCCCTGGACTGCGACTGCTACGCGTGCGATTGTCTGCGCCACCGGCCGCCAGCGCTCGAGCCCGTAGACCCGGCCCTTGCCGGTCAGTAGCACTCGCTCCCCGGACACGACGATCGGGCTGAACTGGCCGTCGAGGAACTGCCAGAGCTTGGCCCCGGTTTCGGCATCGAGAGCGTACGTGCGGTTCGAAGTTGTCGAGAAGTAGACGGCCCCCGCGAGTACGGTGGGGGAGCCGAGTATCCGACCGTTGGCCTTGAACGACCAGACGATACGACCGGTGGCCGCGTTGAAGGCGAAGAAGCGGTGGTTCTTGCAGGAACCGGCGAACACCAGCCCGTGCCAGACCGCCGGCGAGCTGTAGACGTAGCTGCCGGTTGCCGTCGCCCAGCGCAGGACGCCGGTGCGGGCGCCGAAGGCGTAGACGCGCCCGTCGAGCCCGCCGATGTAGACGCGGTCGTAAGCGATCGAAGGTGTCCCGTAGAAACCGTGGTGACCCTGGTAGTTGCCCGGCGGGGTTGAGGCGAAGATGAGCTTGCCGTTCTTAGCGTTCAACGCATACAGAGTCGTCGAATAGTCGCCGATGTAGAGGTGCTGTCCCAGTAGTGCCGGCGATGAGGTGACCTTGGAAGGCACCGAGTAGAGCCAGCGCGGCTTATGAGTACGGACGTTCAGAGCCCAGATGGTCGAGTGCTCGACGCTGTCGTAGGAGGCGAAGTAGAGCATCTTTCCGACCAGAAGCGGCGAGCTCTCGATCAGGCCCGTATCGAGCTTCCAGAGCATGCGCCCGGTACGGGCATCGAGCGCGAACAGCTCGCCCTTCATCTCCGGCCCGTGTTGGCAGGGCGCCGGCCCCATCGAAGTCACGTAGAGGACGTTGGCGCCGACGGCCGGCGAGGCAGCGATACAGCGGCCGAGATCGCGCGTCCAGGCGACATGCCCGTCGCTCACCCGCGCCGCGATCACGATCCCCGCATGAGTCCCGAAATAGAGCCGGCCGTAGGCGACCACGGGCGGGAACTCGATCATCGCCCTGCCGTGCACGATGTAGTTGACTCGGAAAGGCGGCCGCAGCTGCGCGTGGCCGGGAACGACGCGGTTACGCGTCGGGCCGAGTCCCCACAGTGGCCAGGAGACCGAACGTGCGCGGCTGGCGAGATATTTCTTCTCGAGCTCGGCCGGAGACTTCGAGCGCTGGAACTCGACCACGGGGTTACCCCGCTTTTCGATCGGCTTCGGATTGCCGAAAGCTGTGGCGGCGACTCCGGCGCTGCCGAGAGCGGCGACCGCGACGACGGCAATGACCGAACGAGCCAGCACACGGGACGAGCGACGAGGTATCGAGCTACCGGACATTCGCGGTGGGGCGTTCGATTGGTTGGGTTGTAGCCAGGAGGATTAGATTCTGGGTTTGTTAACGACCGGTAGGCGCGGCCGCAGAAGACGGTAGCGTACCGCCGGATGGAAGTGGACGCGAGAAGACCGAGATGACAAAAGAAGTGGTAGACGAGCAGAGAAACGACCCGATGCGGGAGAAAAGTGCTCGCGGTAGCGGGGGTCCGGTCATCGCCGCGACTCGGCTTGCCCGTAACTTCGGTCGCACGAAGGCCGTCAAGGATGTCTCCTTCGCCGTGGAGGAGGGTGAGGTGTTCGGTTTCCTCGGCCCCAACGGCGCCGGTAAGACGACCACCATCAGCATGCTCTGCACCCTGCTCAAGCCCTCAGCTGGGCAGGCGAGCGTCGCCGGGCACGATGTCGTAGGCGGCCGGCCCGAGGTCCGCCGCTCGATTGGGCTCGTGTTTCAGGACCCGACTCTCGACGAGTATCTGACCGCGACTCAGAACCTCCGTTTCCATGCCTACGCCTACGGCGTACCCAGGCGCACGCGCGATAAACGCATTCGCGAGCTGCTGACGCTGATGGAGCTGTGGGATCGCCGTAACTCCTCGGTGCGCGAGTACTCGGGCGGAATGAAGCGCCGGCTCGAGATCGCCCGCGGTCTGCTCCATCATCCACACATCCTCTTTCTAGACGAGCCGACTCTCGGCCTCGATCCCCAGACGCGCCACCGGATCTGGAAGTACGTGCTCGACCTACGCCGGCGTGAAGGGCTGACGATCTTCCTCACGACGCACTACATGGACGAGGCCGAAAACTGCGACCGGATCGCGATCATCGACCAGGGCGAGATCGTCGCGGTCGATCGCCCCGACGTGCTCAAGAACTCGCTCGGCGGCGATCTCGTGACGCTCAGGACCGAGAACAGCGCGGCCGCGCTCGAGGAGATCTCTAACCGCTACGGGTTGACCGGATCCGTTGAGGATGACACCGTCGCTTTCAGCGTGCCGCGCGCCGATGAGTTCCTACCGGAGTTGCTGAGAACCTTCCCGCTCAGAGTCCTGGCCGCCGGAGTTCGCCGGCCGACGCTCGATGACGTCTTCCTCGCCCTGACCGGCCACTCGATTCGCGACGATCGCGCCAACAACAACGAGAGGCTTCGCCGTTACCTCGGCACGCCCGGGATGAGGATGCAGATTCACTGATGTCCGGCACCTTCCGTGGCATCTGGGTGATCGCCTACCGCGAGCTGCTTCGCTTCGTCCGCGAGCGGACGCGGATCGCCTCCTCGCTGCTGATGCCGATCATCTTCATGGTCGTCTTCAGCGAAGGGCTCAAGCGGCAGATCGGCAGTCTTGCGGTGGGTGTCGACTTCGTCAAGTTCATGTATCCGGGGATCGTCGCCATGTCGGTCTCGATCAACGCAATCTTCTCGGGACTCTCGGTCGTCTGGGATCGGGAGATCGGCTTCCTCAAGGAGGTGCTGGTCTCGCCGCTCAGCCGCTCGGGGGTCGTGCTCGGCAAGGCGCTGGGCGCCGCTGTGATCGCGCTCTTCCAGAGCCTGGTCATGCTCGCGATCGCGCCGTTATTCGGCGTCCCCGTCACTCTCGAGATCGTTCTCAAACTGATCCCGATCGTGTTCGTCCTCTCGCTCTCGCTGGCGGGGTTCGGCCTCCTGATCGGCTCGCGGATGCGCTCGCAGCAGAGCTTCCAGTTGCTTGTTCAGATGGTCGTGTTCCCGCTGACGTTTCTGGCCGGAGTCTTCTTCCCGGTGAACAACGTCCCGCGCTGGATGGAGATCGTCTCCAAGCTCAACCCGCTCACCTACGGCGTCGATGCGATCCGCCGCATCTTCCTCGCCGGTGAGGTGCCCCGACTGCCGCTCGGCTCGAGCCACCCGATCATCGGAGTGATCGTGTTCGGGCACACGACCACGACACTCGAGGATGTCGCGCTGGTCGGCGCTCTCGGCGCCGTCTTGCTGATCGGCGCCATCTTCTCCTTCAACCGCCAAGTCTAAGAGCTTGATTCAAATCGGCCGGCCGGCGGCGGCCGCGAGAGCGGCTTGCTTGACGCCGTCCGGGGCTCCGCTGAGAATAGGCGCGTCTATGTCTCCAGCCTGCGAGCCGTTCCATGGGTAGCCTCGGCTCTCTCTTTCTCGTTCTCATTTTCGCGGCGGGAGCCGCTGCCACCTGGGTCGCCGGCACCAGCCTCGCCAAGAGCACCGACGCTCTAGACAACCGCTTCAACCTTGGCGATGCGATCGGTGGAATGGTTCTACTCTCGATCGCCGGCACTCTGCCCGAGATAGCGATCACGGTTTCGGCCGCCATGCAGGGGCACCTCGGCCTCGCCGCCGGCAACCTGATCGGCGGGATCGCGATCCAGACAATGGTTTTGATCATCTGCGACGCGACCGCCGGTCGCAAAAGCGCGCTCACCTATCTCGTCGGCTCGCTCATTCCAGTGCTGGAAGCGCTACTCGTCGTCCTCGTCGTCTCGATCGTGCTGATGGGCGCGCTGCTCAAACCGTCGGTTGCGATCGGGCCTGTGAGCCCGGCCTCGCTCGCCATCGTCGTCGTCTGGATCTGCGGCATCATCGTCATCAACCGCTTCAGAAAGGCGCCGGGCTGGGAAACGGTCGCACCGGGAAGCCAGCCTGGACGTCCACACCGGCGCGTTAAGCACCCGAAGGTCGCTACGCCGCACACGGGCAAGTCCACTTGGCGAGTCGCGCTCTACTTCCTCGCTGCCTGCGTTGTCACTCTCGTCGCTGGCGTCTTTCTCCAGATCACGGGTAGCGATCTCGCCGGTCGGGCTGGCATCAACGGCGTCATCTTCGGCGCAACGGTGCTTGCTCTAGCGACCGCGCTTCCCGAGATCAGCTCGGGAATAAGCGCTGTTCGTTTGGGCGATCACGGTCTCGCCATGGGCGACATCTTCGGCGGCAACGCCTTCCAGGTTTGTCTCTTCCTCGTCGCCGACCTGATCGCAATGAAACCGGTCTTGCCGACGGCCGGACATCCGAACAGCTGGCTGGCGATCCTCGGGATCGGCCTCACATCCGTCTACGCGATCGGAATCGTCTTCCGGCCCAAACGCTGTTACCTCCGGCTCGGCGCCGACTCGCTCCTCGTGATCGTTCTCTTTGCTCTCGGGATAGCCGGGCTGGTGACGATCCACTAGCGCCGCGGGGCTTTCACGCCCAGCAACCCACTTCGCTACCCGGAGTGGAATCGGCCGGCGAGGGAAATACGCACTTTCGCGGCGACACAGGTACTGCGATCGCGTTTGAAATCGGTCTAATCATCGGTATACTTCGCAAAGCAACTATAGAAAATGAAGTGGCTTCGCGGATGTAGCTACGCAAGCGAGCTCCCGGAAGGAGAGCAATGAAGATCGCCGACGATGTTGCCCAGCTGGTCGGGAACACCCCGCTCGTGCGCCTGCGGCGCATCTCGGAGGAGAGCGGCGCCCGAGCTGTCGCAAAACTCGAGTTTTTCAACCCCGGCGGTAGCGTCAAGGACAGGATCGGCGTCTCGATGATCGACGCCGCCGAGCGCGAGGGCCTGATCAAGCCGGACACGATCGTACTCGAGCCGACGAGCGGTAATACCGGCATCGCTCTCGCCCTCGTCTGCGCAGCGCGCGGCTACAAATGCACCCTCGTCATGCCCGAGACGTTCAGCAAGGAAAGGCGCATGCTGCTTCGCGCCTACGGTGCCGAGCTCGTGCTCACGCCCGGCGCGGAGGGCATGCCCGGCGCGATCCGAAAAGCCGAGGAGATGGTCGCCGCCGACAAGCGCTACTTCATTCCCCAGCAGTTCGAGAACCCGGCCAACCCCGAGGTGCACCGGCGCACGACTGCGGAGGAGATCTGGCGCGACACCGACGGCGAGGTGGACATCGTCGTCGCCGGGATCGGGACTGGCGGGACGATCACCGGCGTCGGCGAAGCCCTAAGGGAGAAAAAGCCCGAGCTTCGTCTCGTCGCGGTCGAGCCCGACGCCTCGCCTGTTCTCTCCGGCGGTGCCAGGGGGCCGCACGTAATCCAGGGTATCGGCGCCGGCTTCGTGCCGGACGTGCTCAACACCAAGATCTACGACGAGATCGTGCGCGTGACCAACGAGGACGCATTCGCCAGCGCTCGCCGGATCGCACGCGAAGANNGTGGCGCGCCGTCCCGAGAGCCAGGACAAGCTGATCGTGGTTATCGTGCCCTCGAACGGTGAGCGCTATCTGTCGACGGCCCTCTACAGCGATCTTGCCGACTGAGGAGGTGGCTGGTTTGTTCACGAAGATGCGACACGACATCCGAGCGGTTAGAGAGCGCGATCCCGCCGCGCGCAACTGGTTCGAGATCGTGCTCTGCTATCCGGGACTTTGGGCCGTCTGGAGTCACCGTGTCGCGCACGTCCTCTGGCGCTGGCGCCTGAAGCTTCTTGCGCGTTGGATCTCGCAGGTTGCGCGCGCGCTCACCGGAATCGAGATCCACCCCGGCGCCACGATCGGGCAGGGCCTCTTCATCGATCACGGCATGGGCGTCGTCATCGGGGAGACGGCCGAGATCGGCACCGACGTGACTCTGTACCAGGGTGTCACTCTCGGCGGCACGAGTCTCGAGAAGGGTAAGCGCCATCCGACGCTAGGCGACAGGGTCGTGGTAGGAGCGGGCGCCAAGGTTCTCGGGGCGATCACGATCGGCGAGTGCAGCCGGGTCGGGGCGAACGCAGTGGTCGTCAAGCCTGTGCCGGAAGGCGCGGTCGTAGTCGGAGTGCCCGGCGAGATCGTGGCGCCGAGAGCCACCGGCCGAACGCCGAGAGAATCCAACTTCGAGCACGGCAAGCTCCCGGACGTGCTCGGCGATGCCGTTGCCGACCTGTTCGACCGGGTCGTCGAGCTCGAGCGACAACTCGACGGAGGAATCGTGCATCACGAGCTCGCTTTCACGCCGGCCGGCGGTATCTGGCTGGAGATCGACGACCCCTCGATCTGATCGGCAGACGCTCTCGCACGATACCGGCGACAGGGGCCGTATCCGCACTAGGTTGCGGCGGCGCATTTCCGGGAAGCTTGATCTGGGGGACGGGATGAGGCTCGAGGGAATCCATCACATCACGGCGATTACGGGCGATGCCCGGCGCAATCTCGACTTCTACACACGGGTGCTCGGATTGCGCCTGGTGAAGAAGACCGTCAACCGGGACGTCCCCAGCACCTATCACCTCTTCTACGGGGAGGAGGGCGGCGAGCCAGGCGCCAGCCTCACTTTCTTCGAGTATCCGGGCATCCAGGTCGGGCGCGCGGGCGCGGGCATGATCCACCGCGTCACCTGGCGAATCGGATCGGAGCAGGCGCTCGGTTTCTGGACTCGCCGCCTGCGCGACGAGGGTCTCGAGCTCGAGCGCGTCGGTATGCGCCTTCGCTTCCGCGACCCGGAGGGTCTGGGGCTCGAGCTGGCGGTCACCGAGACGGTGGACGAGCCCCTGGTCGCCTCTCATCCCGATATCCCCCCCGACCTTGCTCTGCAGGGCTTCGACTCCGTGCGCGCCTACGCGCGCGATCCCGAGCGTAGCCGCCCGCTGCTGGAAGGAACGCTCGGTTTCGAGCGCAAGAGCGATGCGGTCTGGGACGTAAGGGGCGAGGATCGCGGTGGCGTCTTCGCCTATGACAGCGCTCCTGTCGACTACGGCATTCAGGGGTCGGGCACCGTCCATCACATCGCCTGGGCGTCGCCGATGCACGAGCACCAGAACTGGCAGGACGCCCTACTCACAGCCGGTGCGCGGCCGACCCCGATCATCGATCGCTTCTGGTTCCGCTCGATCTACTTCCGCGAGCCGAGTGGAGCTCTCTTCGAGATAGCGACGATCGGCCCGGGCTTCGTCTTCGATGAGCCGATCGAGCACCTTGGCGAGCGTCTTGTGTTTCCGCCCGCGCTCGAGCAGCTGCGGGACGAGATCGAGCCCTTCTTGACCCCGCTTCCCGATCCGCGCGCTAGCTGGAGCAGGCGGTGAGTCTGCCCGCGTTCGAGCGGCCGGCGGCCGGCGAGGCCGAGGGAGCCTTGATCTTGCTGCACGGGCGAGGTGCCGACGAGAGGCAGCTCGCGGGCCTGTTCGACGTTCTCGATCCCGAGCGCCGCCTGCTTGGCTTGGCGCCTCGCGCTCCGCACGAGCAGGGGCGGGGAAGTCGCTGGTACACCGTCGAGAGGGCCGGAGTTCCCGAGCGGGAGACGTTCCTATCTTCCTGTGAGCTCGTCTCGGAGTGGTTGGACGGGCTCGGACTTGCGCCGGACCGGATCGTTCTCGGTGGTTTCTCTCAGGGCGCCACGATGAGCTATGCACTCGGGCTCGGCGCGGGCCGCGAGCGGCCGGCCGCGGTGATCGCCTTCTCGGGATACATCCCCGAGGTGGCTGGATGGGACCTTGACCTCCGCCCGCCGCTGCCTTCGTTCGCCGTGGGCCACGGCGCGTACGACGAGGTCATCCCAGTCGAGCTTGCGCGCGCAGCTCGGGTGAAGCTGGAAGCCGCGGGCGCCGAGCTCCTCTACCACGAGTGGCCACTCGGGCATGCGGTCGATCCCTCCGTTCTGGAGGAGACGGCGGCCTGGCTTCGTCGATCACTGCGTCGAGGCGGAGCTAGCGCGGGTGCGTAGGGCGCCGATTCCAGCTGCAAGATCCTCGGCGACTTCCTCGAGTAAGCGGATGGGGCCGCTCGTAAATACGTACGGCCGCGAGCCATAGACGGTGAGAACGGCACAGACACCACCGTCGGAGGCAAACAAAGGGATGGCGACGCTCGAGCGGTAGCCACGCTGGTATGCGCGCTCGCGCCACGGCCGGCCCGAGGGGTTGCTCGCGTAGTCCTCGAGAACCACGGTCTTCCCCGTGCGAGCAGCTGTTCCAGTGGGGCCTAGCCCTCGCTCCGTGTCGGCCCAGGTTATCTCGACACTCGCCAGGTATCCATCCTCAATCCCGCTCCAGGCGACTGGCCTGACCGTCTTGGCCTCGTCATGCTCGATGGCTCCGATCCAGGCCATACGGTATCCGGCCACGTTGCAGATGATGCGGCAGGTCTCGTAGAGGAGCTTCTGCTCGTCCGTCGCCTGCAGCACCGCGCGCGCGCAGTCCCGGGCTGCAAGCAGCTCGCGGTTGAGCCGGAGCAACCTTTCCTCTGCCAGCTTGTAGCGGCTGATGTTCTCGTTGCTCGCCCAGCGACCCAAATAGCGGCCATCCGGCTCGTACATCGGGCTGCACCTGTGCCTGATCCAGCGCTCGCTGCCGTCGCGGGCGGCGATGCGGACCTCGATCGCGGCATTCTCCTGTCGCTCGGATCCGTGCGCGAGCTCGACGTGCTGCCCGAAGCGCGCTCTGTCGTCGCCGTGAACGAGACGCTCGAAAAGCCCGGGATCAGCGAGGAACTCCTCGCGGCTGTACCCGCTCACGCTTTCGCACGCGGGGGAGAGGTAGACGTAGCCACCCTGCGGATCCAGCCAGTACTCCCAATTGGAGACCGAGTCTGCAATCCGGCGAGACAGCTCCTCAGCGCTGAATGCGGCCGATGGGGCGTTCTCTTCGGATCGCTGGGGCGTTTCTTCCATCACGAGTCAAGTTGCCCGACGTCGAGGGTTGATGATCGCACGTGCGCTACGGGCCGTGCAACGGGCAGCTCGCAGCAGCTGCGGTGTTCGCATCCCGGCGAGACTCGCCGGCACGATGTACATCGCGGTCTCGGCGTCCGTCCTCCAGGCGGAGTGGACCGCGAGCGAGCGGCGGCCCGGGCGGGTACGGAGCCAGTAGTAGCTCGTGCTAAAGAGCGTGCGCCTCAGCCGAACTCAAACTCCTGGCTGTTTGACGAGCGACACTCTCCGATATATCGTTACGTAACGTGATACACGAACAGAAGGAGTTGTTTAATGGGTGAAGCGAACAATCCAGAGAGCGGTCGCAGGTTGGGGCGAGGTCGTCATCGGCACCNNGCGCAACGGCTACCAAATCATGCAGGAGATCGAGGAGCGCAGCGAGGGCGTCTGGCGCCCGAGCCCGGGGTCGGTCTATCCGACCCTGCAACAGCTCGAGGACGAAGGACTAGTGCGCTCGCACGAAAGTGAGGGCCAGCGCCTGATCGAACTGACCGACGCCGGTCGCGCCGCGCTCGAGAGCCGTGGCAAGGACGCAGCCGTTCCCTGGGTGGAGATGGCGGCAGCCTCCGGCGAGCACACGCTCGAGCTCGGCTCGCTCGTCCGCCAGATCGGGCTGGCGACAATGCAGGTCGGTCAGGTGGGAACCGACGCTCAGATCGAGGAAGCGCGCAAGATTCTCAGCGGCTCGCGCCGAGCCCTCTACCGGATCCTCGCCGAGGGCGCCGAGACCGACTAGGCGATGGCTTCACCGGCCAGCGCGCCCGGGCTGCATGAGGGGCTCGGGCGCGCGCCGGTACCGTTTCTCGGTTTTCTGCCAGCTCGGTCCGAGTAACCGGAAAACCAGAGGGCTTGAAGACGCCTAGCATGTGACTGTCGCAACGAAGTGCCCGCGGCGCAGCCAGGACGGAGGGGGTGGATCGTGATAGGGCGGGGCCGAAAGGCGAAGCCAACGATCGCCGTGGCCGGCGACTACGGCGCCGAGCGTCCGACGCACAAGGCGACGCAACAGGCGCTCGAGCACGCCGTCCAGCCGCCGCTTCGCTTCGAGTGGCTTACGACCGAGGCGGCCGAGCAGATGGACGACGCCGAGCTTGCGTCCTATGCGGGGCTCCTGATTGCGCCCGGCAGCCCCTACCGGAGCATGGACGGCGCTCTCCGGGCGATNNTCGCTCGCCGACCAGGAGCACGAGGTCTTCTTCGCGCCGGGCTCCAGGGTGGCGGCGATCTACGAAGCTTCCGCGGCGGTCGAGCCCTTCTTCTGCAGCTTCGGGCTCAATCCGAAGTACCGCTCAGCGGTCGAGGAGCGAGGCCTCGCAATCAGCGGAACCGGCACCGACGGCGCGGCGAGAGTGTTCGAGCTGCCCGAGCACCCGTTCTTCATCGCCACGCTGTACGTGCCCCAGGCGCGCCACCGGCCGGAACGCCCGCACCCGCTCGTGACCGCGTTCGTTGCGGCCGCCGCTGCACGTAACTAGCGCATTCCGAATATTCGGCCGGCGCACTCTGCCGATCGAACGATGACGGCGAGCGATTCCACAGACGGCGTTTCAGGCCGGGGTCAGACGAGTTCTGGCGCACCTACGACCATTCTCGTTGACACAGTATGGCCTCCTTTGTAATATCCTTTGCTTATACTGAGCATTAGTAAACTCTAATAGAGAAACGCTAATCACCGTAGCTGGCTCGAAACCTCGCCGGTCTCCTGCGAGCTGTGCTAGCTGTCTCTTTTACGCTGCAAAACAGCGTAAACCGGTGAGACGAAAGGAGGAGGTTGGTGATCGAGACGATCACAATCATCGGAGGGCACGCCAGGACAGGCGAGCCGGAACCGGTCGAGAAGATCGACCTCAAAATGGGCGACGTGGTCAGCATCGTCGGGCCGACCGGCTCGGGCAAGACGACGCTCATCAACGACATCGAGCTCTTCGCCGATGCCAACACGCCCACCGGGCGCCGCGTGCAAATAAACGGCGAGCGGCCTCTGGATGAATACCGGAACGATCCCTCGCATCACCCGATCGCCTTGATCACCCAGCACACGAGTTTTCTGTCCGATCTACCGGTGGCGGAGTTCCTGACCACCCACGCCCGCATTCGCACCGGGGCGCGCCCGCAGGTCGAGGAGATGCTCGAACGGACGCTCGCGTTCGCCAATCAGCTGACCGGCGAACCGGTTCCTCTGGATTCGCGCATGACCGAGCTCTCGGGCGGTCAGACGCGCGCCCTCTTGATCGCCGACGCGACGATCATCTGCGACACCCCGATCGTTCTGCTCGACGAGGTCGAGAACGCTGGCATCAACCGCAGCCGTGCGCTCGAGCTGCTGCGCGAGCATCGCAAGATCTTCATCTTCGTAACCCACGATCCGCATATTGCGCTCCTCTCCGACTACCGGATCGTGATGAAGGGGGGCGCCGTCACCCAGGTGCTGCGGACCAACGAGGACGAGCGGGCGGTTTGCTTAAGAGTCGGTCAACTCGACGAGGTGCTCTCACGCCTGCGCGAACGGATCCGGCTCGGAGAGCGGCTTACGGCTGGAGAGGCGGAGGTGGCGGCATGAAGCTCGTTATCTGCGCCGGCCCGGCGACGACCGGAAAAACGGCCGTGCTGCGTCACATCATCTCGAGGTTGCTCGACCTGGAGCAGCGACCGGCCTTCCTGAAGATCGACGTCCAGTTCGCCGAGGAAGACGAGATCCTCGCCCGCGAGTTCGGCATTCCGACGCGCAAGTGCTACTCGGGCGAGCTCTGTCCCGATCACTACAACGCGATGGTTCTGGGCGACGCGCTCGAGTGGGCGGGCGCCGAGGACTGCGATCTGCTGCTGGTCGAGACCGCGGGCCTCTGCTTGCGTTGCTCGCCGTACGTTGACGGCGGGCTCGGCCTGGCCGTGCTCGAGGCGACGAGCGGGATGAATCTGCCGCTCAAGGTCGGGCCGATGCTGTCGCTCGCCGACATCGCGGTCGTCACGAAGATCGATCGCGTCTCGCAGGCCGAGCGCGAGGTCTTCCGTGCCCGCATCCAGGATGCCGCGCCCGAAGTGATGATCAGAGAAGTCAATGCCCTGCACGGGATCGGCATCGACCCGCTGATCGAGCAGATTGAGAAGACGCCCGAGGTCGAAGGGCAGCTGTTCCTGCGCGGTAATCCACCGGTCGGAACCTGCACCATCTGCGTCGGCAAGAAAGAGATCGGCTGGCAGTCTCACTTCGGCGTCATCCGCGCGCTCGACAACCAGGTCTTCTACCGGGGGCAGTGATGACCGAGCGCGTCTACTTCGATAACGCAGCCACGACGTCGCTCGATCCGCGCGTGGCCGAGGCGATGCGCCCGTGGCTCGGCGAGGAGTTCGGTAACCCGTCCAGCTTGCACTCGTTTGGGCACAGAGCCCGCGAAATCGTCGACCGGGCGCGGGGACAGCTCGCCGCACTACTCGGCGCCCGGTCCGACGAAATCGTCTTCACCGCCAGCGGCACCGAGGCCGACAACCTGGCGCTAACCGGCGTAGCCGAAGCCCACGGTGCCGGCGACTGCCATATCGTCACCAGCTCGATCGAGCACCCGGCTGTGCTCGAGACCTGTCGCTATCTCGAACGCCGCGGCGTCGAAGTCTCCTATCTGCCGGTGGATAGCGAAGGGATCGTCGATCCCGGCGCCCTGGCAGGCGCAATGCGCCCGACGACGCGACTGGTCTCGGTCATGGCCGCGAACAACGTCGTCGGCACCGTGCAGCCGATCGCCGAGCTGGCCCGGATCGCGCACGAGCACGGGGCGCTCTTCCACACCGACGCGGTACAGGCGTTGAGCAAGCTGCCGATCGACGTGCAGGCGCAGGAGATCGACCTGCTCTCGCTCTCGGCGCACAAGTTGTACGGCCCGCAGGGTGTCGGTGCGCTGTATGTTCGGCGAGGCATCGAGCTGGCGGAGCTCATACACGGCGGTGGCCAGGAGCGGGGTCTCCGTTCCGGTACCGAGAACGTGGCCGGGCTGATCGGGCTGGGAGAAGCTGCGGAGCTCGTACAAGCCGAGATGCGCGAGGATGCTCCGCGGCTGGTCGGATTATCCGATCGCATCATCGAGACGCTCGGCGAGCGGATTCCCAACGCGTATTTGATCGGTCATCGCTACAGGCGCCTGCCCGGCCACCTCTGCCTCGGTTTCAGGGGGCAGGAAAACGAGGGGATCACGCTGCTCCTGGAGCTCGACGAGGCGGGCATCGCCGCTTCGTCGGGCAGTGCCTGCAGCGCTCAGCACGCGGCCGAGTCGTCCTATGTCCTGACGTCGATGGGCTTCGATCCGATCCGGGCGCGCGGCTCGCTGCGCGTCACGCTGGGCCGGTTCACGACCGAGGCCGAGGTCGATCGGTTTCTCGAAGTTCTGCCGCAGGCGGTCGCGTCGCTGCGACCGATCACGAGCCATGTCCTTTTAGGCGCATAGGAGGGAATGAGCAATGAGTGTGACAGTGAGCGATCTGCCCGGCTTGGACTGCGGGCTGTGCGGCTTCAAGGGCTGCGAGGCGATGGCCGAGCGGCTGGCCGAGAATCCCGACCTGCTCAAGCGCTGCGTGCCCCGCGCCAGTGGTTACGGACAGGTGGGGACGCGTCCGAAGGCGGTCGTGAAGGAACGCCCCCGCGTGCTTGTCGAGGAGCCTACGGCGGCCGCCTGTAGCGCCTGCGCCGTGTCCTCGCCGGCCGCTGTTCAGCTGAGCGACGGTCCGGTCGATCGAACCTGGCTGGACAGCCTCGGGCGTGAGTTCGACTTCATCCTCGAGCACTTCCCCGAGGAGCCCGGACCGCGCGAGATCATCATTCCGCACAACCCGATCCTGACGCGGGAGATGGAGATCGAGGTCGGCGAGACGCTGATCGGTCGCCCGCTCGGGATGTCTTGCGGCTGTCCGATCACGCACTGC
Organism: Actinomycetota bacterium; assembly: GCA_003162235.1. Taxonomy (GTDB): domain Bacteria; phylum Actinomycetota; class Thermoleophilia; order Gaiellales; family Gaiellaceae; genus Fen-549. The sequence continues at coordinate 26,756 of PMMN01000074.1, forward strand.
GGGATCGTCCAGCAGGTGGACATGCGTACGGGCGTGATCGTCTGGTGCGTGACCGGCCCCCTGCGCCCGCGCCAGGAGGGCTTCAAGGATCTCGGCTATTACATCGCCGAGGGATACGAGGGCCTGATTCAGCGCTCGCGCACCGAGGTGCAGATCGGCCGGCGCTATTTCTTCCAGCCGCGCATGTGCATGCTCCAGTGGCGGCACAGCGGTCTCGTCAACTACGTCAACCGCACGGACAACGGCCTCCAGGTTCGAGTCGAAGGACTCTGGATCGGATAAGGCAGCCCTCTCGCCTGCGCGAACTCCCTCCGTGAGAAAGAAGATGGACAAATGAAAATCGCCAAAGACGTAACCGAGCTCGTCGGCAATACGCCGCTCGTACACCTGCGCAGCGCCTCGCAGGAAAACGGCGCCGAGGTGGTCGCCAAGCTCGAGTATTCCAACCCCGCCGGCAGCGTCAAAGACCGCATCGGTCTGTCGATGATCGAGGCCGCCGAACGCGAGGGCTTGATCAAGCCCGACACCGTACTGCTCGAGCCGACGAGCGGTAACACCGGTATCGCCCTTGCTTTCGTCGCCGCGTCTCGCGGCTACAAGCTCACGCTGGTGATGCCGGAGACGATGAGCAAGGAGCGCCGCGGACTGCTGCGCGCCTACGGTGCCGAGCTGGTGCTCACTCCGGGCGCGGGCGGCATGCCTGGCGCGATTCAAAAAGCCGAGGAGCTCGCCGCCGCCGACCCCCGCTACTTGATCCCGCAACAGTTCAAGAATCCCGCCAATCCCGAGGTTCACCGCCGCACGACCGCCGAGGAGATCTGGAACGACACCGACGGCAAGGTGGACATCCTCGTCTCCGGGATCGGCACGGGCGGGACGATTACCGGAGTCGGCGAGGTGCTGAAAGAGCGGAAGCCGAGCTTCAGTGCGATCGCGGTCGAGCCGGATGCTTCGCCCGTGCTCTCGGGCGGCGAGAAGGGTCCGCACCCGATCCAGGGCATCGGCGCCGGCTTCGTCCCTGAAGTCCTGAACACGAAGATCTACGACGAGGTCGTGCGGGTCAAGAACGAAGACGCTCTCGCGACCGCACGCGCGCTGGCACGCGAGGAGGGATTGCTGGTCGGGATCTCCTCGGGCGCGGCGGTGTGGGCGGCCGGCGAGGTGGCCAAACGGCCGGAGAACAATGGCAAGCTGATCGTCGTGATCGTGCCCTCCAACGGCGAGCGCTATCTGTCGACGATTCTCTTCGCCGATCTGGCCGAGTAGGGAGACGGCAGGGCGCTCTCGCGAGCCCTCGTCTTCCCCGGAGCTCCCGCTCGCACGCGCCGGCAGCCGCTGCCGGCGTACGGACGGCGCCCCCGAGGCGGCCGGTCTCCAGCGAGCGGGAGCTCCATCTAGCTCTGCTCGATTATTCGGGCGGCTACGAGCAGCCCGTGTTCGTTCCGCAGTCGCGGCACGTGTAGCAGCTGCCCGTCCGCACCATGCGGCCGCCGCAGCGGGCGCACTCGACCGCGTCCTCCCAGTTGTTGAAGAGCGCCTTCTGGCCCGGAGGAAGTGCCTCGGCCGGGGCCAAGGCGATCGTGCCGCCGCCGTTCGCGTAGGCCTGGGCCATACGGGCTCTTACTTCGGGCGAGAGGATGCCGAGCTCCTCCTGCTGGTCGACCGTGAGGAAGCGCTTGCCGAGCCAGCGGAAGATGTANNTCGAAGCGCATGTGCGAGTACTTGGAGACGAAGACCTCGAGCGGCACGCCGTACTGGAGCCCGAGCGAGACGGCGATCATGAATGCGTTCATCAGCCCGGCCAGGGTGGTGCCTTCCTTGGCGATGTCTACGAAAACGTCGCCGGCCGTGCCGTCGTCGTAGACGCCGACGTGGATGTAGCCCTCGTAGTCGCCGACCCGGAACTTGCGCCCGACCTCGGTGCGCTCGTCGGGCAGGCGTCGGCGCTGAGGTTTGACGACGAATCCCGGCGCGAGCGTCTGGACGAGCGCCTGGGCACCCTTGTCGTCCTTGGTCGAGAGCGGCTGGGCGAGCTTGGAGCCCTCGCGGTAGAGGGCGACCGCCTTGACCCCGAGCCTCCAGGCATCCTCGAGCACCTGGGCGACGTCCTCGACCGTGGCCGACTCGGGCATGTTCACAGTCTTCGAGATCGCGCCCGAGATGAAGGGCTGGACGGCGCCCATCATCTTCACGTGGCCGAGGTAGTGAATCGAGCGCTCGCCGATCGCGCAGTCGAAGACAGGGTAGTGCTCGTTCTTGAGATGGGGCGCGCCGACTACCGTATTGCGCTCGTCGATAAAGGCCTCGATCTCGGAGGTCTCGCTGGGCGAGTAGCCGAGCTTCTCGAGCGCCATCGGCACGGTCTTGTTCACGATCGTGATCTCGCCGCCGCCGACCAGCTTCTTCGACTTGACGAGCGAGAAGTCGGGCTCGATGCCGGTGGTGTCGCAATCCATCATGAAGCTGATCGTCCCGGTCGGTGCGAGCACCGTGGACTGCGCGTTACGGAAGCCGTGTGCCTCGCCCAGGTCGAGCGCTTCGTCCCAAGCCTTGCGGCAGGCGGACAGGAGCTCGCGCGGCACCGAGTCGGTGTTCTCGATGTTTCCGACCGCGGCGCGGTGCTGGCTGACGACTCCGAGCATCGCTGCCGCATTCGGCTGGTAGCCGGCGAAGGGACCCATGCGCGTAGCGATCTCGGACGACTTGCGGTAGGCGCGGCCGGTCATCAGCGCGGTCACCGCGGCGGCGTAGGCGCGACCCTCGTCGGAGTCGTAGGGGAGACCGCGCGCCATCAGAAAGGCGCCGAGGTTGGCGAAGCCGAGCCCGAGCTGGCGGAAGCTGCGGGCGTTGCGCTCGATCTCGGGGGTCGGGTAACTGGAGTAGCCGACCAGGATCTCCTGCGCCAGCAGGACGACGTCGACGGCATGCTCGAAGGCCTCGATGTCGAGCTCGCCGTCCTCGCGGCGGAATTTCATCAGGTTGAGCGAGGCCAGGTTGCAGGCGGAGTCGTCGATGCTCATGTATTCCGAGCAGGGGTTGGAAGCGTTGATCCGGCCGGAGTTCGGAATCGTGTGCCAGCGGTTGATGGTGGTGTCGTACTGGATGCCGGGGTCGGCGCACTCCCAGGCGGCGGCGGCGATCTGGTGCAGCAGGTCGCGAGCCTTCATCGTCCTCACCACGGAGCTGTCGACGCGGGCGGTCAGGTTCCAGTCGCCGTCCTCCGCGGCGGCCTGCATGAAGGCGTCGGTGACGCGCACCGAGTTGTTGGCGTTCTGGTACTGGATCGAGGCCCAGTGGGGCGAGTCGAGCGACATGTCGTAACCTGCCGCCTCGAGCACGCGGGCCTTACGCTCCTCGGTCGCCTTGCACCAGACGAAGTCCTCGATATCGGGGTGATCGATGTCGAGGATCACCATCTTGGCCGCGCGTCTCGTCTTTCCGCCTGACTTGATCGTGCCCGCGGAGGCGTCGGCGCCGCGCATGAAGGAGACGGGCCCGGAGGCGTGGCCGCCCTTGGTCAGCTGCTCGTTCGAGGCGCGCAGGCGCGAGAGGTTGATTCCGGCGCCGGAGCCACCGCGGAAGATGATTCCTTCGCGCTTGATCCAGTCGAGGAT
>PMMN01000021.1:0-128 GCA_003162235.1 Actinomycetota bacterium
CCGGAGTCGAAGGTGCGCGGCTACCGGCCGGGGCGCTTCTCCTTCAACGTGCGCGGCGGGCGCTGCGAGACCTGTCGCGGCGACGGCCAGATCAAGATCGAGATGCACTTTTTGCCCGACGTCTACGT
>PMMN01000021.1:140-43374 GCA_003162235.1 Actinomycetota bacterium
TCGGGCGGCGAGGCACAGCGGGTCAAGCTGGCCGCCGAGCTGTCGAAGATCGCCACCGGGCGCACGCTCTACATCCTCGACGAGCCCACCACCGGCCTGCACTTCGCCGACATCGAGAAGCTGCTCGAGGTGCTGCAGCGTCTCGCCGACGCCGGCAACACGGTGGTCGTGATCGAGCACAACCTGGACGTGATCAAGCAGGCCGACTGGATCATCGACCTTGGTCCCGAGGGCGGGGAGGAGGGCGGCGAGGTGCTCGCCGTCGGCACGCCCGAGCAGGTGGCCGGGATCGAGACGAGTCACACGGGCCGGTATTTACGGCAAGTTCTGCCGCGGGGTATGGCGGTGGCCTGAGCGAGTGTTCGGGCAGGAAAAACGGGGTCCGGCCAAGGTGGGTGAACGCCGGTGAAGATCGCACTCGCACTCGCGATCACGGTGGTCTCGGCCTGTTGCGTCGACCTTGGGGATCTAACTCAGTACAGCGTTGCCTCGAAGGTCCCCGCGCTCTCGTTTCGCCGGCCTGTTGCGTCGCTGAGATCGCTGCTCGGAAACTACCGCTGGCTCGCGGGCATCGGTCTCGAGGCGGTCGGCTGGCTTCTCTACGTCGGTGCACTGGCCCTGGCGCCGCTGTCGCTTGTGCAGGCGACCGCCGCCGGTGGTATCGGCATCCTCGCGATCATGGTTTCCCGCTTCACGCATATCCCACTGACGACAAAGGAACGGATCGGTGTGCTGGTATCGGTCATGGGCCTCGCGCTGCTCGGCGTCAGCCTGCTCGGCGAACACGGCAACGGCTCTGCTGCCGGTTACCTCTGGGTCGGCGTCTGGCTTATCGCTTCCGCGAGCATCGCCGTCGTTTGCGCGGGGCTGCTCGGACGCGTGATCGGCGGCGGGCCGGCGTGGGGCATTGCCGCGGGCGTTCTCTTTGCAGCTGGGGATGTCTCGACGAAGATGGCCGTCGCGGGTGGGCCCGGGAAACTCGTCGTCTTCTCGGTCTCCTTGATCGTTTTCTACGTCGTCGGAACCGTCGTCTTACAGGCCGGCTTCCAGAGAGGGGGTGCGCTTACGACGGCGGGCCTCGCGACACTGATCACAAACGCGCTGCCGATCGCAGCCGGGATGACCGTCTTCCGGGAGCCGCTCCCAGTGGGCTGGGTCGGCGTGGCGCGCGTCGTCGCCTTCGCCGCGGTCGTCGCGGGAGCTGTCCTCCTTGCCTCGCGCACGAAGGCGGCGAAGCCACGCTCAGCGGGTGAAGAAGCGCGCGATCTCGCCTCGAGCCCCGCGTGAACGGACTATCTTCGCCGACGGTCGCCAGATCGCCGCAGCCCGCGACCGCCTACGGGTGCCAAAGCTGAAGCTCTCTGGCCTTCGCGAGCGTGCTACTCCGTGATCGCAGTGCGACTCTCGAGCGCCGCCCCGAACTCCGCCAGCTCCGCTTCGTCCATCGAGTAGGAGTGCTCGTCGTCGGGGAAGGCGCCGCTTCTGACCTCCTCGGCGTAGGAGCTGAGTGCGTCTCGGATCTCGGCCGAGAGGTTCGCGTAGCGCTTGACGAAGCGTGGTAGGTGCCCTTCGGTCAGTCCGAGCAGGTCGTGGTAGACGAGCACCTGGCCGTCGCAGCCGGCGCCGGCGCCGATGCCGAAGGTCGGGATCTCGAGCAGCTCGGTGATACGCGTCGCCACCGCGGCCGGCACCGCCTCGAGTACGAGCGCAAAGCAGCCGGCCCGCTCCAGCTCGAGCGCCTCGTTCACCAGCTCGAGCGCGCGCTTGGCCGTTTTGCCCTGCGTCTTGAAGCCGCCGAGCATGGTCGCCGACTGCGGTGTCAGGCCGATGTGCCCCATCACCGGGATGCCGGCGGCGACGATCGCGCGGGCGCGTGAGATCGAGGTACCGGCACCCTCGAGCTTGACCACGTCGGCGCCGCCCTCCTTGACGAAGCGAACGGCGTTCGAGACGGCGTCCTCGTCGGACACCTCGTAAGAGCCGAAGGGCATGTCGCCGACGACGATCGGGCGCTGCGCGGAGCGGGCGACCGTGCGGGTGAGGAAGAGCATCTCCTCGACGGTGACCGGAACGGTCGTCGACTCGTGCCCGAGCACCACCATGGCGGCCGTGTCGCCGACGAGCAGGATGTCGATGCCGGCGTCCTCGGCGAAGCGGGCGCCCGGAGAGTCGTAGGCGGTGACCATGACGATCTTCTCGCCACGGCGTTTCTTGGCTGCGAGCTCGGGGAGCGCCAGCTTCCCCGGCGGAAAGGTGCTCATCTCTCGGCTCCTTCTAGAAGAATGTTGTCGATCAATCGGGTGTGCCCAACCTGGACCGCCGCCAATAGGCGCCGCCCGGCGTAATCCGCCACTGCGACGTACTGGGTCTTGAGGCCGGNNAGGGCAACCTTGCGCTCGGCGGGGGAGAGGTAGGCGTTGCGCGAGGAGAGCGCCAGGCCGTCGCCGTCGCGGACGGTCTCGACGGGGCGGATCTCGAGCTCCAGGTCGAGGTCGAGCACGATCCGCTCGATCACCGCGAGCTGCTGCGCGTCCTTGGCGCCGAAGTAAGCGACATCGGGCTGGACGATGTTGAAGAGCTTGAGGCAGATCGTGGCGACGCCGCGGAAATGCGTGGGCCTGATCACTCCCTCCAGCTCGAGCGCGAGCCTTTCCGGCTCGACCCGAGTCTCGAAACCGGGCGGATAGATCTCCTCCGGCGAGGGGGCGAAGAGAAAGTCGACGCCTTTGGCCCGGGCCAGCTCGAGGTCGCGCGCCTCATCCCTGGGGTAGCGCTCGAGATCCTCGCCGTGCCCGAACTGGGCGGGGTTGAGAAACAGGCTGCAGACGACGGTGTCGCACTCTTCACGGGCCGCGCGGAGCAGGGCCAAGTGGCCCTCGTGGAAGGCGCCCATCGTCGGCACCAGTCCGATGCGGCCATTGCGGAGCGGCTCGAGCGCGCTGCGTAGCTCGTCCCTGGCGCGAATGACTTTCACGCCGCCTGGCTTTTCTTCTCTCGGTTCATCAACCTGCTCCAGTTCCGTAGCGGATACCGGGCGTCTAACGAGAGTGTAGTTAACGAGTGAGCGAGTGCGCTTCGCGGGCTCTCGGCCTGAGATCTGCGCTGCTGTCTACACTGCGAGAGATGCCGATCTACGAATACGTCTGTATGAAGTGCGAGCGCCAGTTCGAGGAACTCGTGCACGCGGACGAGATGCCGGCCTGCCCGAGCTGCGCGGCCACGAACGTGACCCGCAAGTATTCGAGTTTCGCCACCAAGGGAGGACCAGGTAAGTCCTGCGGTAGCTGCGCGGGCGGTAACTGTGGTGGATGCGGTGGTAGCTGTTAGCGAGTCCCGAGCCTCCGAGCTCGTGGCGCTTCGTACGGCCGTCTCTTCATGCGCTGCCTGCCGCCTTGCCGAGACGCGCATCCAGGTCGTCTTCGGCTCCGGCGACCCCGATGCCGAGCTGATGTTCGTGGGAGAGGCGCCCGGCTTCCACGAGGATCAACAGGGTCTTCCCTTCGTCGGCGCGGCCGGCAAGCTGCTCGAGCGGCTGCTGGGCGAGATCGGGCTGACGAGGGATGACGTCTTCATCGGCAATGTGCTCAAGTGCCGCCCGCCGGGCAATCGCGATCCGCTCGGCGACGAGATCGAAGCCTGCCAGGCGCATCTCTTCCGTCAGATCGAGCTGATCCAGCCGCGCGTGGTCGCGACCCTCGGCAACTTCGCGACCAAGCTCCTTTCCGGCAACCCGACCGGGATCACGCGCGTACACGGGAGCGAGCAGGAAGTCCGTCTGGGGCAGAGCCAGGTGTTGCTCTATCCGATCTACCATCCCGCCGCCGCGCTCTACACCCAGGCGATGCTGCGCGTGCTCGAAGAGGACTTCCGCCGCCTGCCTGAGCTGCTCGGTCGCCGGCAGGCGCCGGGCACCCCTGTCGAGGTGGCGCCCGAACCCGCTCACAGCGAGGAGCTTGGCGCCCAGGAAGCCGAGCCCCAGCTCGGGCTCTTCTAGTCGATGGTCTTCGCCAGCCTCTCCGCCGAGGAGACCGAGCAGCTCGCGAGTACGTTCGCGGCAGCGCTCGAGCCCGGGGATGTCGTCACGGTCGCCGGTGAACTCGGCGCCGGCAAGACGACCTTCGTGCGTGGCGCCTGCCGGGCGCTTGGCGTCGAAGGGCCGGTGACGAGCCCGACCTTCACGATCGGGCATCGCTATCAGGGCAGGGTCACCGTCTCCCACCTCGACCTCTATCGCTACCAGGGTGTCTCGGCCGCGGAGTGGGGCGACCTCGAGCCGTACTTCCCGGATGCCGTCGTGTTCGTGGAGTGGCCCGAGGCGGGAGCGGGCATGCTGCCATCGCCACGCGCGCGGGTGTCGATCGAGCACGATGACGGAACCCGTAGACGGATTACCATCGAGAATTCGGACGCCATCCTCCTCGACCAGCTGACCCGTGCTCACACTCGCCCTTGACACCGCCACCCCGCGCGCAAGCTGTGCGCTGGTCAGGGACGGGGAGCTTCTGGGCGAGCGGGAGTCGCGGGCGGTCGCGGTGCTGGTCGCGGCCGAAGAGCTGCTGGCCGAGAACGGCCTGGTTCCCGGCGACCTCGACCGGATCGTCTGCGGCACCGGACCCGGTAGCTTCACCGGCATCCGGATCGGGTTGGCTACCGCGCGCACCCTGGCGCTGGCCCTCGATCTGTCGCTGGCGGGTGTCTCCACCCTGGCGGCTCTGGCGGCAGGGGCGCCGGGCGCGCTGCCCGTGATCGACGGGAGCCGCAAGGAGGTCTTCACGCTGGCCGAAGGCGATCCCGTGGTGATGCGCCCCGAGGAACTCGTGCTCGAGCCGGGGATGCTGTGCGTCGGCGACGGTGCTGTTCGCTACCGGGCGCTACTGGAGCGAGCCGGCGCCGAGGTACCTTCCGACGCCAGCGAGCTTCACGTCGTCCGGGCTCGTTTCCACGTCGCGCTGGCCGCCGGTTTCGGCCCGGCCGAGAGGGTCGAGCCTCTCTACCTGCGCGTCCCCGACGCCGAGAAGGCGCTCGGCTCCTGATGAGCGACCCGGCCCGCCTGCCGCCGCCCGAGTTCGAGATCGCTCCGCTCGAGTTCGGGCACCTCGCCGAGATCGAGTCGATCGAGCGGCGTTCCTATCCGTTGCCCTGGTCGCGGACGATGTTCGCCGGCGAGCTGGTCAAGTCGAGCTCGATCAGCCTCGGCGCCTTCCGGCAGGAGCGGCTGATCGGGTACCTGATCGTTTCGCGTTACGTCGATGCCTGGCATGTCATGAACCTGGCGGTGGAAACCGCCTGGCGCCGCCGGGGCGTGGCCACGCAGCTGCTCGAGGAGCTCTTCGCGCGCACGGAGGGCACTGCCGAGCGCGGCTACACGCTTGAGGTGAGACCGTCGAACCCTGCCGCGATCAGCCTCTACGAGAAGCTCGGCTTTCAGGCTCGCGGCGTTCGTCGCGGCTACTACCTCGACGACCACGAGGACGCTCTGATCATGTGGAAGGATGCCGACGAGGATTGATCCTCGCGGCGACCCGCGCGATCTCTCGTCGAAGCGGAGCTGCGTGCGAATCGCGTTCAGCGGAGCCTGAGCGAACCGCCAGGGGCTAGCCTTCCGGCACTACGCGCGCCTACCTAGAAACGAGCTCGAGTAGATGATCCTGGCGATCGAGACGTCCTGCGACGAAACCGCGGCGGCGCTCCTCGACGGCTCGGGTCGTCTTTGCGCCAACGTCGTCTCCTCGCAGGCTGAGCTTCACGCCCGCTTCGGTGGCGTCGTCCCCGAGGTCGCCTCCCGCCGTCATCTGGAGCTGATCGTCCCCGTGCTGCGCGCCGCGCTCGAGGAGGCGCAGACGACTCTCGACGAGGTCGACTTGGTTGCCGTCACGCAGGGGCCGGGGCTGATCGGGGCGCTGCTCGTCGGGATCGCCGCGGCCAAGGCGATCGCCTGGTCGAGGCGGCTGCCGCTGGTGCCGGTCGACCATCTGCTCGGGCACGTCGCGGCCCTCTATCTCGACCCCCCGGCGCTCGAGCCGCCGTTTCTCTGCCTGCTTGCCAGCGGTGGTCACACGCTCCTACTCGAGGTCCGCGAGCACGCTTCCCTTCGCTTGCTCGGAACAACGCTCGACGATGCGGCCGGCGAGGCCTTCGACAAGGGAGCGCGGCTGCTCGGGCTCGGCTACCCGGGCGGTGCTGCGATCGACAGGCGGGCGCGCGAGGGAGATGCGAGCGCCTACGCCTTTCCGGTGGCGCGCGTGGGCGGTTTCGACTTCTCCTTCTCGGGGCTCAAGACAGCCCTTCTCTACGAGGTGCGCGGGCTCTCGCCAGGCGAGCTTGCGAGCCGGCGCGCTGATCTGGCGGCCTCCTACCAGCATGCGATCGTGCGTGCGCTCGTCGAGCAGACGTTGCGGGCGGCCAAGGAGATCGGCGCCGGGCAGATAGCGGTCGCGGGCGGTGTGGGCGCCAACTCCGAGCTGCGTTCTGTACTCGAGGGCGCAGCCCTGGTTCCGCTAGAGCTCTGTACCGACAACGCGGCCATGATCGCGTCGGCGGCACGCTTCCTCGAACCCCTGCAGCCGTCCGGCTATCTTGGACTAGATGCCTATGCCTCCCGGCAGCTTGCTTAAATCTCGGCTCACGCGACTCGCACTGGTTGTGCTCTTCCTCGTCGGAGCGATCTGGCTCGGGCTAGTGCTTAGAGGGAGTGGGAGCCGATCGCGGGCGGGCGGCGCGACCGACTGGGTTGGGCTGGCCGGTTCTCCCCGCTCGGACGTCTCGGTTGGGGAGCAGGCTCTCGTCGTCCTGCGCGCCCCGTCGCTGGCCTCGCGCGTGTCCGCAGCCGGAGGNNATCGCCAAGCTCGCTCTTCGCGGTGCTGCGATCAATCCGGAGTACAGCTTCACTCGCGTTCTTAACGGGTTCTCGGCAGCCCTGGATGCCGGCGCGATCGCTGTGCTCGAGCGCTCACCAGAGGTGCTTGGCATTTATCCGGTGCGGGTTACCTACCCGGCGTCTATCGACGTCGAGTCGCTCGGCAACCCGCCCGCGCTGACCAACGGCTATCACCCGCAGGTGAGCTTGTCGCCCTACGACGGCGAGGGTGTGACGGTGGCTCTGCTCGATACCGGCGTCGACCGTCTGCACGAGTACCTGCGCGGTCACGTCCTGCCGGGGGTAGACGTCGTCGGCGGCGATCCCGCCGTGAGCGCCGCGCCCAATCCAGACAATCGCTCGGAGCTCGAGCGCCACGGCACGCAGCTGGCCGGCATCGTCGTCGGACCGGGCGCCCTCGGTGGCGTAGCGCCGGGCGCCTCGATCTTCCCGATTCGTGTCGCCGGCTGGCAGCGTGATGCCAGCGGTGCCTACGAGGTCTACGGCCGCACCGATCAGCTGATCGCCGGTCTCGAGCACGCTGTCGATCCGAACGGGGACGGGGACGCCCACGATGCCGCACGCATCGCCCTGGTGGGAGTCTCGGCGCCGTTGGCGGGCTTCCCCGACGGGCCCGAGGCGCGGGCCGTGCGCGGCGCGGCAGTGCTCGACACTCTCGTCGTCGCGCCCGCGGGCAATGACGGAGCGGCCGGAGCGACCTTCGGCACGATCGGTGCTCCCGGGGGCGTCGACGAAGCGCTCACCGTCGGCGCACTAGACCTGCGCCGGCGCAGCGAGAGAGTGCGCGTCGTGATTCGTAGCGGTCTCGAGGTGCTGTTCAACGGGGCGGTTCCTCTGGGCGGCTCGGCGGCGCCGGAAGCGCCGCTGGACCGCTCGCTCGCGCGCCCGCGTGCGCAGGCCGTCACGACGAGCGGGCTGACTTCGGCGCCGAGCCTGGAGAGCTTCTTCGATTCCAAGGGGTACAGTCTGGTGGCCGGCAAAGCAGCGCTCGTTCCCGCCGGAGACGATCCTCGCAGTGCCGCTCGGAACGCCTCGCTGGCCGGCGCGAAGGCTGTCGTTCTTTACGGAGGAACAGTGCCGAGTGGCGCGCTGGGCCTGGACGAGAACGTCACCGCCCCCGTGGTGAGCATTCCCGGCCAGATCGGGCACGAGGCGAGTGTCAGGCTGAGTCGCGGCGAGGACGTGGACGTATCGGTCGGACGGCCTTACGCGGTCGCGAATCCGGGCGAGGGGCATATCGCGCCCTTTTCCTCCTACGGGCTCTCCTTCGCGGGCGCGGTAAAGCCCGACCTGGTCGCGCCGGGTGTCGGGATCGCCACTTCCGACGCCGGTACGACGAGCGAGGGATACCCCGCCTTCGCCACGGTGAGTGGCTCGAGTGCGGCCGCCGCGGTGGTCGCCGGAGCCGCGGCGGTGCTGACCGAGGCCAGGCCCGCGCTCGACGAGAGCGAGTTGAGGTCGCTTCTGGTTACGACGTCAAAACCGCTGGCGCGTGTCCCTGTCACGGCGCAGGGGGCGGGCGCTCTCGATCTGACAGCGACGGAGCAGGTCTCGCTCGTCGTCCAACCGCAGGCGCTTACGTTCCCGCTTCTAGGCGGTCGTCGGAAGCAGGTGACGCTCCGGCTCGAGCTCCGGAATCTCGGCGCGCAGACGCTGCTGGTCGCTCCGAGCGTTCACCTGCAAGGGAATCGGGACTGGCTTCGCCTGCGCGTCTTGACGGCGCGAGTTCTGATCAAGCCAGGCCGACGCGTATACATAAAGGTAAAAGCGCGCTTGATCGGAAAACACCCCGGCGCGAGCGCTCAAGGCACGATCGCCCTCCTTCTTTCCAACGGTCACGTGCTCGGTGTTCCTTGGGCGCTGAGAGTTGAGCCGCGGGGCAAGAGCAACCTGATCGCCAGGGCCACCCTCTCGCGCCACCGTTTCGATCCCTCAGACAACGCGCCCACGCTTCTCACGCTCGGGCTCGGTCGTGTCGGCGGAGCCATCGAGCGAGAGATCGAGCCGGCGACCAAGGTCGATATCGAGCTCTGGAATTCAGAGGGGCGCTTTCTCGGTGTGTTGGCGAGGATGAGAGACGTGCTTCCCGGTCACTACGTGTTCGGGCTCACAGGCCGAAGCCCGGCCGGAGTCACGCTCACACCCGGGAACTACAGGTTGCGAGTCGTCGTTGTTCCGAGCGGCGGCGGCAAGCGCTCTCTGCGCTCGCTCCCGTTTACGATCACTCCCCCGCAGAGCTCGACCGCGCGGACGAATACGGGTGGCAAGACGAAGTCCGGGTCCGGCTAAGGTTTAGTGCAGACGCCGAGAAGGACGCCCTCGAGCGGGCGCCTCGCGCGACGAGCGAAGAAAGGTTGGTTTTGGGTTGAGTACCGACGAGGCACTCGGATACTGCGGCCTCTACTGCCCAGGCTGCGGAGCGTTTCAGGCCACGATCAGGGGCGCCGGCATCGAGTACGAGCCCGGCTTGTTCACGACCTGTCGCGGCTGCAACTCGAGCGAGGTCAGCATCTGGTGCAGAGACTGCGAGATCAGAGCCTGCGCGCGCGAGCGTGGGCTGCGCTACTGCCTGCAGTGCGAGAGCTATCCATGCGAGAAGGCCGAGCGTTTCCTTGGCGATCCCAAGTGTCCGTTCCACTCAGACACCCCGGCGCTGATGGCGAGGTTGAGCGAGATCGGCCTCGAGTCCTGGGCGGACGAGCAGAGCCGAAGGTGGATCTGCAAGAGCTGCGGCGGCCCCTTCGACTGGTTCTCGGAGCGGTGCCCGGCTTGCGGCGCGGAGGTCTTGGGGGAGAAGCGATTGAAGATGAGTGTCGCAGCGCGACTCAGCCGCTACCTGCAGGTGGCCAACCAGGCCGCGAGGGAGGGTATGACGCGCATCTCGTCGCATCAGATCTCCCTCTACACCGGCGTCAACGCGACTCAGGTTCGACGCGATCTCTCCTCCTTCGGCAAATTCGGCAAGCGCGGCGCGGGCTACGAGATCGAGATCCTCTGCGAGCGCATCCGCGACATCCTCGGCGCTCGGTCGAGCAGGTCGGTCGTGATCGTGGGCGCCGGCAGGATCGGCGAGGCGCTCGTCCGCTCCGGTCTTTTTGCCGAGCAGGGGATCGACGTCTCGGCCGTCTTCGACTCCGACCCGGACAAGATCGGCTGTGAGCTGGGAGCGCTGACGGTGCGCTCTGTGACCGAGCTGGCCGGGCAGGTGAAGCGCTACGGCGCCGTTGCCGGCGTGATCGCCGTTCCGGCGCAGGCCGCCCAGGGCGTCGCGGACGAGCTCGTGCGCGCGGGTGTGGGAGTCATCGTCAATTACTCCGAGGCTCTGCTCGACGTTCCCGAAGGCGTATCGGTGCAGACGCTCAACCCGGCCGTGGAGCTCCTCTCGGCGCTCCGCTCGCAGAGCGGCTGACGGAGCGCGCTTGTTCCTCGACGCCCGAGGCGGGAGCGCTCGTCTGACGGGTATTCACAAGAAGGCGACCTGCCCTCTGAGATCGCAAGCGAGGCTGCCTTCGCCCTCACTAACTACTTACTTTGCGTAGCTTTGGGATGGCCCAAGGTGCTGGAAGTCGGGGTGTTCCCTGGTTGAATCGACTTCGGCCGGCTCTACGACGGCGGAAAGTTGGCTTGAGCGACGGGGGCGTCCTGATCATCGGTCGCGGTCACCTGCAACACCTCGACGTCGGACGGAAGCGCTGTGACGAAGAACCGAATAGGGAGATCAAGCGCCGTAGGCGCGGCAATCGTCTCCGTTTCGATTGTGCTGCCATTCGCGAGTTTGATCCGAACGCTGGTCGCTTTATCGATAACAGCTCCAGCGAAATATGCGCCGAGGCCGACCGCATCTGGATTAAATTGACCTGTCATCCAAAGACCTGTGATCTCGTTTTTTAGAGTCGGAAATACAAGTTTCCCCACGGCTCCGCCACTTGTGAACCGTGAACAGCCCGCGGAACCTTGGGGGCCGAATTCGGTCGGCGACGATCCACGGGTCACCGCGAAGCAGACTTCTCCGTCCTGGTTGCGATAAGCAGCAAGATTCCAGTCGTGGCCGTCCCATGTGCCCGTCGTCACGACAACCACATCGCTCGCGTTGGGCCCTCCACCGCCGATGAAATACCAGTTCTTCCCAGCACTGATCGCGAGCGAAGAGCCGATCACGATCATCGCGGCGGTCACAGCGATCGCAATGAGTAGGCCTCGACGGGAGGCTCTGCGGCCCATGCCGATACGGGAGCGCTTCGAGCGCCGAGTGCGCATCGGGTCGGTGGCGTGCGCTCTCTCTCGGGTCCCGTGCCCAAGAACACGCGCACGGATGCGCGCGACAACGACTCTGTCTGGACTCGAGATCTCAGAACGGAACTCTTTTAAGAGGCGAAGATCGTCGTTCATCTCCTAGTCCTTTTCAATGGAAGGCTTTCTTCTTGCTCTTGCCCGCTCGCCCGTAAGGAGTTCCGAACCTTCGCTCTCGCTCGCGAGAGCCGCGATCGAACTGTCCCGATCGGGACGGAGAGAGCATCGGCGATGTCCTCGTAGGTGAGATCGGCCCATGCGTATAGCAGAAGGACATCGCGTTCCTCCGCGCGAAGCTCGGCCAGCGCCCGAGCGAGCCTCCGGCTCTCGAGGCTCGCATCGAGACGCTGCGCGAGATCCAACTCCACATCCTCGAGCACCGGATCGACGCCTGTTCGGTAGTAGGCGTGGAGCATCCTCTTCTCGCTGCGGTAGTGGTGGCGGAGAGTGTTCGTCGCTATCCCAAAAAGCCAGGGAAGCGATGCACGAGTCCCGTCGAAGCGAGCCCAGACGCGTAGTGCTTCCGCGAACGTCTCGGCTGCTAGATCGTCGGCAAGCTGACGGCCGACGCGCCGACTCAGGAACCTGTGAATCGTGTCGAAGCACTCATCGAAGACCCGCTCGAATCTTTCACGCTGATCGGACGATCCGTCGCGGGGAGGATTATTCATCACTCTGTTCTTTCCCGAACGAGCGAAGTCAGCTCCGCGTCAACAAGAGAAAAGCCCCATCTGCTGACAACGGTAGCGGTTAAATGGCTAAGTTCCGCGTCGGTGGATACGCGTTACCGAGCGCGATCAGCCGCCGAGTGCTTTATTCAATTCGAGCGTCTATCCGAGAGCACGTAGGCTGAGGCCGGTGCGCATTCTTCTCTGGCACGGCTATCTGCTCGGCGGGACGGGCTCTAATGTCTACACGCGCGCGCTCGCACGCGAGTGGAGCAACGCCGGGCACGAGGTCGTCGTCTTCTGCCAGGAGCGCCACCCCGAGCGCTACGACATCGGGTCGGCGATGCTGGTTCGGCCCGATATCGGGACCCTGCTACCTGTGTTTGTGCTCGATCGCTACGAGGGACTGGAAGCGCGCCTGCTCCAGGATCTGAGCGGGGCGGAGCTGGAGCGCTACGTCGAGCTCAACGTCGCGGAGCTACGCCGCCACCTCCCGGCCGATCTCGTCTTCGCCAACCATGTTCTTCCGGGCGGAGCGATCGCGGCCGCCACCGGAGCGCCGTTCGCGGTCAAGGCTCACGGCTCGGAGCTCGAGTACTCAATGCGCGGCCGTTGCGAGTTGGAGGAGTGGGGGAGGCACAGCCTCGAGCGCGCCGGGGCCGTGTTCGTCGGCTCCGCGCACATTCGCCGGGCGCTGGCGGAGGTTGTCGGCCCGCTCGACCGTGTCTACGAGGTGCCTCCCGGCGTCGACGTCGAGGCGTTCGCTCCGCGGGAGCGGGGCGAGGCTCTGTCGGCGCTGGTCGCCGAGGCGAGACGCGACCCGGCCAACCCCGGGGGAGCCGACGAGCGCTTGCCCGACGAGGGCAACGCCGATCGTTTCAACGCCTTCTTCTCGGAGCCGAGCCCGACCGTCGTCTACCTGGGCAAGCTGCTCGAGAACAAGGGAGTGCACCTCCTGCTCGAAGCTTTGCGGGAACTGGAAGCGAAAGCGATCGTCGTCGGCTTCGGCGATTACCGGCGCGAGCTCGAGCGACTGGCGGGTGAGCGCGTGCTCTTCACCGGGGCGCTCGAGCACCGGCACCTGGTGGATCTGCTCCCACTCGCCGATGTGGCCGTGGTGCCGTCGACCTTCCCGGAGGCGTTCGGCATGGTCGCTGCCGAGGCCGCGGCGTCGGGCGTCCCGCCGCTGGTTGCTCGCCATTCCGGCCTGGCGGAGATCGCGGCCGGTCTCGAGCGCGAATACCCTAACGGGCTGCGCGAGCTGGCGAGCTTCGCCAGCGGCGATGTCGCCGATCTGCGCGCGAAGCTCGAGGCGTTGCTGTCGCTGTCCGAGGCCGATCGCGAGGCACTCGGCCGGGCTGCGCGACGGGCGGCCGTGAGCAACTGGAGCTGGTCGACGGTGGCCGAGCGCCTGCTCGAGCCCTTTACAATTTGAAGTATCGGCCTGAAATCTTTATTATTTGAAGCGATGGGCGAGGAGCAAAAGCTTTCTGCCGACCAGCAACTGGCACTGGCCTTCGAACAGCTGGAGAACGCGCGGGACTTCACGACGGCGGTCGAGGAGGAGTTCGCGCTGCTCGATCCGCACACGCTCGGTCTCGACAACCGCTTCGAGGAGCTGCAGGCTCTCGCCGCCGGCCACGAGGTCGAGTCCCATCTGGTCGGTGAGCTGATCGCCTCGGAGGCGGAGGTCAGGACCGGCCGCTGCGAGACCTTCGCCGAGGCAGCGGCGAAGATGAGCGAGCGACGCGAGCAGCTGACGGCGCTCGCCGACGAGCTCGGAGTCCTGCTCGGCGCGAGCGGCACTCACCCGTGGAGCCCCTGGCAAGCACAGCGGATCATCGACACTCCTCACTACCGCCGCAACGACGAGCTTCTGCGCTACGTCGTCTGGCGCAACAACACCTTCGGACAGCACGTGCACGTCGCCGTCCACGGCGCCGATCGTGCGGTTTGGGTCGCGAACGCCATGCGCAGCTTCCTGCCCGAGCTGCTCGCCCTCTCGGCCTCCTCGCCCTTCGTCGAGGATGTGAACAGCGGCCTGCACTCTGCCCGCACGCAGATCTTCACCCGCACGTTTCCGCGCTGTGGCGTCCCGGACGCCTTCGCCGATTGGCGCGAGTACGAGGAGTTCGTTCGCTTCCTCTACCGCACCGGCTCGATCGCGGAGCACACGCAGCTGTGGTGGAGTGTGCGTGTTCATCTCGCCTTCCCGACCGTGGAGGTGAGGATCGCCGACGCGCAGCCCGATCTGGGTGAGGCGCGCTCGGTGGCGGCGCTCGCCTTCTCGCTGGTCGCGCGCTGCGCCAGGGCGGTAGACGAGAACGAGCCGCTCGTCTGGCATCCGCACCGGATGATCGAGGAGAACCTCTGGCGCGCGATTCGCTGGGGACTTTCGGGCGAAATGATCAACCTGAAGACGGGCGAGGTGCGCTCGACCCGCGCGGCTGTCGAGGAGCTGATCGAGTGGGTGATGCCGGTTGCGGAAGAGCTCGGAGCGGCGCCTTACCTGGCGGTTCCGGAGCAGAACTCAGCCGAGCGGCAGATAGCTCGCTTCGACGACGGCGCCAGCCTGCAGGAGATCTACGCCGAGCTGGTGAGGGGAAAGGAGCGGGTCGGTGGCCGGTAGCGAGAGTCGGGCGGCCGAAGGCGCGAGCATCGAGGACATCGCCGAGCAGCTGCGCCGGATCACGGTCGCCGACATCGTCATCCAGACCGCGACCGGGCTCGTCTCGCTCGGGTCGTTGCGGCTGAGCGACGATCAGCGCGATCTAGCTCAGGCGCGCTTGGCGATCGATACGTTGCGGGCGCTCGAGCCCGTAATACGTGAGCAGGTTTCTGCCGAGCTGGCCGGCGAATTGCAGGCGACGATCACGAGCTTGCAGCTCGGGTACGCAGAGGCCATGAGCGCGAAACCCGAGCCGGAAGCCCCCACCAGCGCCGAGACCGAGCCCGAAAGTGGCGAGCAGGCGCCGGCCGATGTTTCCAGTCCCGGCGAGTAGCCGACCCGGCGGTCCTCCCTCGATAGTCGCCACGAGCCGACTCGAAGAGAGCCGAGGGCGCCTGGTTATGCCCAACCGGGTGGCCTTTCTGTGATACAAAAACGCCGCGCCGACAGCCTTCGGCGCGAACCTTGTGAGAGCGGAGGACAATGGACTTCTTTCAACACCATGCCGTGCTGTTCGCGCTTGTAGCCGCGGCCGCCGGCATCAGCTACGGAGTCGCTCTGATCGTGTGGCTGCTCAAGCAGCCGTCCGGGTCAGAGCGGATGCGCGAGATCTCGCACGCCGTTCAGGAGGGCGCGGGCGCCTATCTGCGCAAGCAGTACACGACGATCGCCGTCGTCTCGGTGATCCCGTTTCTCCTGATCGGCTTCTACAACAAGCTCGGCTGGGGAACAGCGGTCGGGTTCCTCGTCGGCGCGGTGCTGTCGGCAGCCGCGGGATTCATCGGCATGAACGTATCGGTGCGCTCGAATGTTCGCACTGCCGAGGCGGCCAAGGGCGGACTCAGACCGGCATTCAAGATCGCCTTCCGTGCCGGCTCGGTCACGGGTCTGCTCGTGGTCGGTCTGGGCTTGTTCGGCGTCGCCGGCTACTACTGGATCCTCACCGCAGGCTTCGGCATCTCGGCGCCTCAGACCGTCGACCATCTGGTTGGTCTGGCCTTCGGAGGCTCGCTGATCTCGGTCTTCGCACGACTTGGCGGCGGTATCTTCACCAAGGCCGCCGACGTCGGCGCCGATCTGGTCGGCAAGATCGAGGCCGGCATTCCCGAGGACGATCCTCGCAACCCGGCCGTGATCGCCGACAACGTCGGTGACAACGTCGGCGACTGCGCCGGNNGCCGACCTGTTCGAGACCTACGCTGTCACCGCCGTCGCGGTGATGCTTCTCGCCACGCACTTCGGTCATTTGGGCCTGTTCCTGATCAAGCTGCCGCTCGCCATCGGCGGCGTCGCGATCTTCGCCTCGATCATCGGCACGTTCTTCGCCCGCATCGGCCACTCGGGCTCGATCATGAACGCTCTTTACAAAAGCGTGATCGTGGCCACGGTGCTCTCCGCCGCCGGCTTCATCCCGATCATGCTGGCCTACGACGGAAGCCTGTTCTCGTTCCGCCAGCTCTACCTGCCCGCGCTCGTCGGCCTCGGGGTCACCTTCCTATTGGTGGCAATCACCGAGTTCTACACGGGCACGCGTTGGCCCGCGGTCAAGTCGATCGCGTCTGCCTCGCAGACAGGACACGCGACCAACATCATCTCCGGTCTCGCTTGGGGCATGCAGGCCACGGTCGCGCCGGTGATCGTGATCGCGACCGGTGTTCTCTCGGCCTACTACTTGGCCGGAGGAAGCGTTCCGGTCGTGGGAGGCGGCAGTGTCGTGAAAGGCCTGTACGGAATCGGTATCGCGGTCATGGCGCAGCTGTCGATGACCGGTCTGATCGTCGCGCTCGACGCCTACGGGCCGGTGACCGACAACGCCGGCGGCATCGCCGAGATGGCCGACCTGGACGAGTCGGTACGCGGCGTCACAGATCCGCTCGACGCGGTTGGCAACACAACCAAGGCCGTGACCAAGGGCTACGCGATCGGATCGGCCGGGCTGGCCGCGCTGGTGCTCTTCTCCGAGTACTCGACCAAGCTGGGTGCCGAGGGCGTTCACACCAACTTCCAGCTCAACAACCCATGGGTCATCGCCGGTCTCTTCGTAGGCGGCCTGATGCCGTTCCTGTTCGCCTCGCTGGCGATGCAGGCCGTCGGCGTCGTCGGAGGCCAGGTCGTCGAGGAAGTGCGGCGGCAGTTCAAGGAGATGCCCGGGATCATGGAGGGCACGCAGAAACCCGACTACACCCGTGCCGTCAGCATCGTTACCGGCTCGGCGATCAAGAAGATGTTGGCGCCGGCGCTGATCCCGATCGTGATCCCGATCGGGGCCGGCCTGATCTCCGCCGACATGCTCGGCGGGCTTCTGATCGGCACGATCGTCACCGGGATCTTCCTGGCCATCCAGATGACCTCCGGCGGAGGCGCCTGGGACAACGCCAAGAAGCTGATCGAGGACGGCGCGTACGGCGGCAAGGGCTCGTCCGCGCATCAGGCGGCTGTCACCGGCGACACCGTCGGCGATCCCTACAAGGACACCGCCGGCCCGGCGATCAACCCAATGATCAAGATCGCCAACATCGTCGCGATCCTGCTGATTCCGCTGATCGCCTCGATCCACGGCTAGCGAACGGGTCTATCAACAGTAGGTTCGAGGGGGCCGCGAGGCCCCCTCGAAGTTTCTGGACAGCCTGAGTCGAGGGTAGAACGCTTTGGAACCTCTAACAAAACGAAGCACTCCGCCGTCTGGCCGCGCTCGGCAAGCACGATGCGTTGTCCTTAGGGCCTATCCCGCCAGGTCTACACGCCCGAAGCGGCCGCCCCGCGGCGCCAGTGCCCGCCCACACCGCTCGTCGCACTTCCCAGTGCGCCTTCACGGTCCGTCCGGTCTCTGGCATCCACGGCTCAACCCCTTCGATCGCGCATCCCTAACGGGAAAGGCCCTGGTCGCGCCCGTAGCCTCCGGCTACGAACGCGACACTGCNNCACCGATCACACCCAGTCGACGGGTCTTCATTCCGCTAGAGGTTCTTAGCCGAGCAGGTCGGCCTCGAGCTCGCCGACCGCGATTGGCTCTTCCGGCAGAGGCTCCCTGAGCGATGCAATCAGTCGCCTGTGCTCGGCACGCTTTGCGAGCCTATCGGCCACACGCACGACGATCAGATAGGCGGCCGCCGCGTAGATCCAACCCGCGAGAACGTCGGCGACGTAGTGCTCCGCCGTGTAGACGAGGGCCAAGCCCATCACCAGCGGGTAGATCGCCAGCGGGATGCGCCAGTACCAGCGCGAGACCTTCCAGAAGAAGATCGCGATCAGCATCGCGTAGGCGGCGTGTAGGGAAGGCATGGCGGCGACGTTGTTGGCGTAGTGAGAACCTCGCTCGAAGAGTGGGCTCATCGCCGAGACCGGGATGTGCTCCCAGACGATGGCGATGATCCGCTGAAGCGGCGGCAGGTTTCCCTGCTCGCTGGCCATCCAGGGCGGCACCGCCGGGAAAAGCGCGTAGGTGGCGAAGCCGAGCATGGCGAGCGTGACGACGGACGCCATGTAGCGCCGGAAGCGGCTGGGTCGCAGCGACCACAGAAGCGCAGCCACCAATAAAGTGGCGAAGAAGTGCGTGAGGTAGACGAACCAGAGCGCGTAGTCGTACCAGTGGATGTGCGCGGCTCCGTGCCAGAGATGCGTCTGAAGCCAGACGGTCGGCACCTGGCCGGCGGCGAGCCACTGGTCGGCATGGAGCTGCGGCCACGTGTGCGCCGAGAACAGCATCTTGTCGGCGCGGCCGCGCAGAAGGTCATAGAAGAACAGGATCGCAATGAAGGGCGCCCAGTCGTAGACGAGGCCGCGACCAAGCCGGCGCAGATCGGTGAGCGAGAAGGCAAGTAGTCCGAGCAGGATCCACGTGAGCGCGCGGTCACGTGCCGTCGGTACACCGAACAGATAGGTGAAGCTGCCGAGCCCAACGAAGTAGACGCTCGGCCCGATCCAGCGCCCGTGCTTGCGCAGGAAGCTCGAAGCCCGGAGTGTTCTGGATCGCGGCGGCATGTTCGGGGAATTACGCGCGCCAGTAGCTCTTGGTGAAGAGAACGGCGACCGGGATTATCTCCAACCTGCCGAGCAACATCAGTGCGGACAGTACGAGTTTGGACACGTCGCTGAAGGGAGCGAAGGATCCTATCGGTCCCGCGAACCCGAGTCCCGGGCCACCGTTTGCGAGCGCGGCAGCGGCGTCGGCGATCGCCGAAAAGATATCGAGGTGAAAGTTCATCCGCGCAGCGTCGAGCTCGAGCGTCAGCGTCCCCAGGGCCAGCAGCCCGAAGAAGATGAGCACGAAAGCGGTGACGCCGCGCACCGCCCGCTCGTCGATCAGACGGCGGTTGCGGCGGATGTGGCGGATCGTCTCGGGGTGCACGGTCTGCACCAGCTCGCGGTGCAGCAGCTTGCCGATGATCTGAACGCGCATGATCTTCTGCGAGCCGGCGAGAGACGACGCACAACCTCCGATCAGAACCAGTCCGACCAGGATCGCGGGCGCAGCCAAGGGCCAGGCGGCGATGTTGGCGTCCGTGAACCCCGTCGTGGTCAGGAAAGAGACCGACTGGAAGAAACCCTCGCGCACGGATCCCCAACCGTTGGCGGCGTTGCCGGCGGCCAGCGCCGCAGCGATGCCGATCGCGCCCAGGACGCCGATCGCCAGGTAGACGCGCGTCTCACCGTCGCGTAGGAGCGGACGCAGCTCGCGGCGGACGAGCGCCCTGAAGACGAGCAGGATGTTCGCGCCTGCGAGGAGCATGAACCCGAAGACGACCCACTGCGTGGAGGTCGAGTAGGCGGCGAGCGAGCCGGCACGAGGCGAGAACCCGCCCGTGGAAACCGTGCTGAAGGCGATGCCGATCGAGTCGAAAACGTTCAAACGATCGTCGACGTCGAAGAGGTCTAGTCCGATCAGAGTCAGCGCGGCAGCGGCCGTGAGGGCGACGTAGAGCGCGCCGAAGCGCCTGATCACCGCCTGCACGCCTCGCGAGAGCTGCTCTACCTCTCGGCCCGGTTGCTCTGGAGCCATTAGCTCGCGTCCGCCCACTCGCAACCGCGGCAGAAGCGCCAGCACCAAGACGATCACGCCAAGGCCGCCGAGCCATTGGCTGAACTGACGCCAGAATAAAAGCGAGCGAGGCAGCGCGGAGGGGTCTTTGAGCACGCTGATGTTGCTGGTGGTCAGTCCGGCCATCGATTCCATGAAGGCGTCGGTCCAGTGCCCGAGTCCGTTCTTGGCGAGCAGGTAGGGCACGCTTCCGAGAATTGTCGCGGCAACCCAGGTCAGAGTGGCAACGAGGAAGGCCTCTCTCGTTCCCAGCCGGCCGCTACCGCGGTTGCTCCGCTCGAGCACGAATCCGACGGCGAGCCCGATCGCCAGCGGGACGAGGAAGGGAAGCGGCGATTCGAGGTAGATAGCGGCGACGAGAGCCGGGACCGCCAGCGCCAGGCTGACGATCTCGAGTATGCGTCCGAGCGCGTGCAGGCTGGCCCGTACGCTGACGCCCAGTGTCTGGCGCCGGGCTCCACGTCTGAGCCGTCGGGTACTAGGAACTCCTCTCAAAACGAAGCACTCCATCGCCTGGCCACGCTCGGCGGCACGATGCTTTGTCCTCGGTCGCGCCCGTAGCCTCCAGCTACGAACGCGACACTGCGTCCTAGCCTCGCACTCACCGATCGCATCCAGTCAATGGGTCTTCATTTCGAGATGAGTTCTGATCACAACTCGCGCTCGAGCTCAACGGATCGCTCGGCTTCGGTGAAAACGATCACGCGGTCGTCCGGCTGCAGACGGTCGTGCCCGTGTGGGAAGAAGGCTTTGTCGCCGCGCACGATCGCGCCGATCACGGTGCCGGTGGTGGGAAGTTGGCTGAACGGCTTGCCGATCAGCTCTTTGTCGGCGCGGACGGTCACGTCGAGGATCTCGAAGCGGTTGCGCTCGAGCATCGAGACCTGGCGCGTGCGCGGATCGTGGGCGAAGCGAACGATCTCCTCGGAGGTGATCAGGCGCGGGTTGAGGGCGACGTCGATTCCTGAGCGCTCGAACACCTCGACCGAGGCCGCGTCGTGGACGATCGCGATCGTGAAGGGAACTCCGTGCAGCTTGGCGAGAGTCGCCGCGTAGTGATTCTTGGCGTCCTCGCGCATGGCGAAGACGGCCACCTCGGCGTTGCCGATCCGCTCGCGGTCGAGGAAGTCGGGATTCATCCCGGTCGCCTCGAGAACGCGCGCATGCGGTAGGAGCTCGGCGATCTCGTGCGCCCGCCTGCCGTCGGACTCGACGACGCGCACCCTGCTGCCCTGGGAGAGAAGGACGCGCGCGATCGCCACACCTGTGCGCCCGCCCCCGAAGATCACGACGTCGCCCGTTCGCTGCTCGCCGCTGGCGACGATACCGCTCCAGAGCCGGATCGCCTTGGCTGAGCCGAGGACGACCATGCGGTCGCCCGGCTCGATTCGCTCGGCGCCGCGCGGGATGATCCGGTGACCGGCGCGGATGATGCTGACGACGCGCGAGTCGTAGGGCGCCGCGCTCTCGCGCAGGCGCCTGCCGATAACGGCTCCGGGAGCGATATCCCTCGGCACTTCGAACTCGACCATCTGCACCTGNNTGCACCTGGCCGTCGGCGAAGACGTCGGTCTGCCGGGCGGCGGGGATGCCGATGATCCTCGACACGGCCAGCGCGGCCTCCAGCTCGGAGGAGACGACGAAGTCGACATCGAGGAAGCGGTCGCGGCAGATCTCGAGGTACTCCTCGTTTGAGACGCGCGCGATCGTCATCGCCTTGGGCGCGAGTTTGCGCGTGAGCAGGCAGGCGATCAGGTTCGCCTCGTCGCGGGAGGTGCAGGAGATGAACAGATCGGCCTCGTCAACGCCGCCGCGCTCGAGCACGTGGCGGCTACTGCCGTTTCCCTCCACCGTCGTAACGCTGTGACTCTGCGCCAGCTCGTCCAGGCGCTCGTGATCGATGTCGACGACGGTCAGCTCGTGCTCGCCGTGAAGCGCCTCGATGATGGTCGTCCCGACCTGCCCTGCCCCGACTACAAAGATCTTCATTGCAGAGCGAAAGGTATCGCCCGCGCCGGTTTGATGCGGCCTTGCTCGTTTGGCTTTCGCGCGCGGGAATACGCTTCCCGCTGTGCGACGCACTAAAGTGCGCCCGGCATGAGTCCCTATCGTCTTTCGATCACGCTCACCTCGTTGGCGCTGATCGGGCTGGGTGTGGCGATCGTGGTCAGAACGGCGATGGCCGGCGGCGGTATCTCCGGTTATCTCCTCGGGCCGCTGTTCGCGGCCGCGGGGCTCGGTCGTTTGGCCCTCCTCCGGCGCCGCTAGAGTCGAAGAGTCATGGCTCGGAAGCGTCCCAGACTCGAGCGCGTCCTCGCCGGGCGCGATCTCTTCTCGATCGCCTACGGCGAGATCGCGTCTTCGATCTACTTCGCGCTCGGCATCGTCGCTGCGCGGGCGCTCGGGTTGACACCGGCCGTGCTCCTGGTCGTGGGCGGGCTCTTTGTTCTCGTCGCCGCCTCCTATGCCGAAGCGATTGCGTCGGCGCCCGGGACGGGCGGCGCGGCCACGTTCGTGCGCCGTGCCTTCAACGATCTGACCGGGTTCGTCGTCGGTTGGGTGCTGCTGCTCGACTACCTGATCGTGATCGCGCTGACGACCCTGTTTGTCCCGCACTATCTGGGCGCTGCGATCGAGTCGACGACCCTCAGGCGCGCGCCCTACGACACGCTGATCGCGATCGGGCTCATAATCGGGCTGACGACGATGCGGCTGGTCTTCCGCCCGAGCATCTACCGGTTCGGAATCGTGCTCGCCGCTCTCGACCTGGTGACGCAGCTGCTCCTGATTGTCCTTGGCTTCTCGTTCCTTTTCTCCAGTCACGGCCTCGCCTCGGGAGTCCATCTCGGGACGATGCCGACCTGGGGTGCGCTCGCCTTCGCGCTGCCGCTGGCGACGCTCGCCTACACCGGTATCGAGACGGTCGCCAACCTCTCGGAGGAGAGCCGCCGGCCGGCGGAGCTACCGGGAAACCTGTTCCGGGCTGTCGGCGCCGTGATCACCGTCTACGTGCTGATCGCCGTGATCGGTCTCTCGGCCTTCCCGGTCACGCACGGCGCGACGGCGCTCGGCAGCGAGTGGCGGCGCGCGCCACTGATGGGGATCGTCTCCGCGCTGATGCCTCACCTGCCGACCCTTCTCGGCGACGTTCTGCGCGTCTTTGTCGGCTTGAGCGGCGTCGCGATCCTTTTGCTGGCGGCGACGACCGCGATCTCCGGTTTCGCCCGGCTCGCTCACTCCCTTGGCGAGAATCGGATGCTACCGGCCCCGTTCGGCCGCCTTCATCACCGCACGCTCGTCTCGCCGCAGTCACTGATCGCGGTCGTT
Source organism: Actinomycetota bacterium (assembly GCA_003162235.1). Taxonomy (GTDB): domain Bacteria; phylum Actinomycetota; class Thermoleophilia; order Gaiellales; family Gaiellaceae; genus Fen-549. The sequence goes on from PMMN01000021.1 coordinate 23,009, forward strand.
CTGATCGCGGGTGGGCTTCTGGTTGCGACCGAGCCGCTGCACAACCACGGCCTCCAGGGCCAGGCGACCTTCCTCGCCAGTCTCTTCTCGTTCGGTATCCTGATTGCCTTCAGCGCCGCCCAGCTCGCCGTCGTTCGCCTTCGTTACACGGAACCGGACCGGTTCCGTCCCTACCGGGTCCCGCTCTCGATCCACGTCTTCGGCGGCGATCTGCCGCTGCCGGCTCTTCTCGGCGCCCTGCTCACGGTTCTCGTGTTCGTGCTGACGATGGCGACGCATCCGGCGGCCCGCTACGGAGGACCCATCTGGCTGGCTACCGGTCTGACCGTCTACTGGTTGGTGCGTCGCCAGCGCGGTGCCGGCCTGCGCGAGCAGGTCGTTCCCAGCGACGAGCAGCAGCTTCCCGGCGTTCGCTTTGCCAGCATCCTCGTGCCGATGAGGCTGGGTGACATCGGCGAAGAGATGATGGCGACCGCGGTGCGGATTGCTCAGGATCGCCAGGCCTCCGTGGTCGCGCTCAACGTCATCGAGGTGCCGCTAGGCCGCCGGCTCGGTGAAAAGCTACCGGTCGAAGAAAAGAGCGCGACAGAGGCGCTTGATGAGGCACGGGCGCTCGCCAAAGAACACGGCGTGCCCGTGCAGGGCCTTACTGTGCATGCGCGCTCGATCGGTACCGCGGTGGTCGAGCAGGCGCGGGAGCTCGGTGTCGATCTGATCGTCCTCGGCTCCGGCCCGCGCTGGCGCCGTCAGTCGCGCTTCTTCTCGCCCACGGTCGAGTATGTACTGCGCAAAGCGCCCTGCGAGGTCATGATCGTCTCTTTCCCGGAGGAGATGCTCGAGGGCGAGCCCGTGGTCGAGGAGAGCGAGGCGGAGCCGAGCTAGCAGCCCCCGCCGCCCTGTCGTTAGAAATCGACGTAGATGAACTGCGAGACGCCGCTCATGAAGATGATGGCGGCGGCCAGAAGCAGCGCCCACACCAAGCCGACTGCGATGTCGAATAGCAGGTGCTGTAGAGCTCGCTTCAAAACGAAGCAATTCGCCGTTTGACCACGCTCGGCGAAGTGGCGCGTAATCCATGGTCGCATCCGTATCTCTCTCGATACCAACGCTCCCTGCGTGCGAGCCTCCGAGTCGTCGGTCGCACCCGGTCGACGGGTCTTCATTCCGAACCGAGTTCTGATCCTGGCTGTTCGCGTGCTACGCAGCTCTTGCGGCTCGTGGCTCACAACAATCTCCCGAGCATGTGCAGGAAGCGATCGTAGGGCATCACGAACAAGCCCCAGCCGAGGGTCACGAGTGAGAACGTCAGCAGACCGCCGGCTGCGCCACCGCCGTAGTGGAGGAGTTTCCCGGCGGCCCCCCTGCTCAGAGCGGGAACGGCGGCGAGTAGGGGCTTGCGGCCGAGCTCGGTCCAGAGCCGGTGCAGCACCAAGAGCAGGCCGTTGAAGGCGCCCCAGGCGGCGAAGTGCCAGGCCGCTCCGTGCCAGATCCCTACGATCGTGAAAGCCGCCATCAAGTTCAAGCACGTCAGCACGAGGCCGCGGCGATTGCCGCCGAGCGGGATATAGACGTAGTCGGTCACCCAGCGTGTGAGGGACATGTGCCAGTGCCGCCAGAAGCTGCGGATGCTGGAGCGCAAGTAGGGCCAGGCGAAGTTCTCGGGCACGCTGATGCCGAACAGGCGCGCCGAGCCGATGGCGATGTCGGAGTAGCCGGAGAAGTCGAAGTAGATGTGGAGCGAATAGGCGACGAGCGCGCTGGCGATCTGGAACTTCGAAGCCTGGTTTAAGGCGTTGGTGCTGCCGAGTGGGCCCAGCCAGAGCGCGAACGTGTCTGCGAGCACCATCTTCTTGGCCAGTCCGATGACGATGCGCGTGATACCGGCGCTGACGTCGTCCGCGTCGGCGCGGGCCGCTTTGACCTGGGGTGAAAACTGCTGGAAACGCTTAATCGGGCCGGCGACCATCGTGGGCGCGAACATGGCGAAGGCGAGGAAATCGCCGATGCCGTGGCGTTCGATGGTGCCGCGGCGAATATCGACGACGTAGTGGATGAATTCGAAGGTGAAGAACGAGATCGCCAGCGGCACGGCGATGTCCTGGAAGGTCGGCAGCGCACCGGAGTGCGAGCCGAGGGCTTGCCCCAGGATCGGGCCGAGTAGGCGCGAGTACTTGAAGTAGGCAAGCGCCCCGATGGTGCCGGCGAGTCCGAGCGCGAACGCCGGCAGGCCGAATCGCGGTCTGCGCATGAGCCTGCCGAGCACGTACACGAGCAGCGCCTCGCCGAGAATCAGCAGCCAGAAGCGGCCTGCGTAGTAAGTGTAAAAGGTAAGTCCGGCGACGAAGATGAGCCAGGGTCGTAACCTCCTCGGACCGAAGCGGAAGACGACGACCACGATCGCCAGCCCGACGAAATACAGCGCCTCGCCGAAGATCACGATGGCGCTTTCGTGCCGGCAACGAGCGGCGCCAGCGCCTTGTAGAGCCGACGTGCGAATAGTGCGCTGCCGGCGTCGGTTGTATGCGTGACGTCCGCGAAGAACGCCGACGGGAGCTCTACCTTTGGTTGGTTCCAATCGATAAAGGTCAGGCCGTGCCGTTCGACGACCGAACGGATGACGGCTACGTTGGCGTCGTAGAGGTGACGGTCGAACACCTCGAAGCCTGTGAGCGCGGTGATGTTGAGCGGCGACATGAAGAAAACCGCATGCGCGTGCTGTTGCTGTAGCCGTGCGCAAAGCAGGTCGAGCATGCGCAGCTCGGAGTCGGTTCGTTTGATCTGGAAGTTGGCGAAATCGGCGTAGCGCTCAACGATCTCGGTCTGCCGCGCCGGGTCGAGGTTGTCGAAGCTGAGGCTTGTCGGCGAGCGCGGCGCCAGCGGTAGTCCTTCGGGCGCGCTGCTGGTCAAGTCCTGCCAGCGGGCGAACAGTTCGTTCTTGACGGGGCGGCCGAAGAGTCGCGCTGCCAAGGAGTCGTGCTCGCGGAACAGCACCCAGTAGCGGTCCAGCGTCCGATCGACGATGCCGCTCAGGTTGAACGCCCGGGAGGAATCGATACCGAGCACGCTCGCGACCCGGGTAGTCACCGCCTCGCCGAGGATCCTGGGCAGCTCGGGGAACTGCTGTCGGCCCTCGATGCGCGCCAAAGGGTTGAACGTGTGGTAGGTGAGCTGAACGGCCAGCAGGTCGGCGTGTCCGGCGAGACGGCCGGCGATGAAGTACTGGTCGGCGACCAGCGCGCCGTCGGTACCGAGGTTGTACACCCGCGCGCCACTACCGTCGTCGTGTGCGACGCGTGCGAAGACAGCGGGGTAAGCGTGGTGGCTGTCACGGTTCATCTCGCCCCAGGTGGGCGAGGCGCCGAGGAACAGCACGACCGGGCGGCGTGTATCTCGAGGCAAGCTCTCGATGTGATCGACGTAGCCCGGCAGCGCCGACATCGGCCACGTCTTCGGCAGGCGCCAGTCAGCGTCGTAGTGTTGGCCGGGCCTCAGATAGCCGGCGACCAGACCGTCGATCGCGACCAGGGCGATGACCATTGCGCACAGGCGCACAACCAGGCGACCCAGTGATAGCCGATGCGTTTTGCGCTGGCTCTCGTCGCCGCTGCCCTGACCGATCCTCATGCCCTCGCTCGTTGCCAGCGCGCCGGTCTCCGAGCGCGGGCTCTCATGCCAAGTTGACCCTGGAACAGCCCGACAGTAGCATCTCGTCACTGCGGGGCGAACAGCCCCAAGCGCGTGGCTGGCGGTTACTTCTAAGGCGCGAACAATGAAAATCTGGCAACGAGTAATGCTCACGATCGCCTTGATGGCGACCGTTCTGATCTTCGTCTCGGAGGGAATAGCGGCTGTCGTCGTCCGCGAGGGCAAGGGCGCGGGCAAAGCGCGACTTGGCCAGATCGACACCACGGCGGCCACGTATTTGGGTCGCCACGGCAGTCTGCAGCGCGACCCCAACTACGGCAGTCGAGTCGTCTACTGGATCGACTTCGGCGGGAGGATGAGCGACGGCCGTTATCCGTGCGAGATGGCGAGCGATGCCGGGCACAAAGTCTTCCAGTTCAGCTTCAACTCCGCCGCCTACGTGACTTCGAGAGGCATCAAGGTCGGGAGCACCGAAGCGCTGCTGACAGCTCGCTATAGTCGCATGACGACCGTCCACACGACCAAGTTCAACCACTACATCCTCGGCGGCCGGCCGTTCACCGATTTCTGGGTTTTGAACAAAACACGGCGGGTATACCAGATCGTCGTGAGATCGAAGTGACTTTTCGCTGTCGTTTGCTTACCGCGAGTTTGGTCGCTCTGGCGGTCGGAGTGTCGGCGCCAGCGGCCTGGGCCGACGCGCCGCAGATCACTGTTCCTTCGTCCGACATCAACTGGTCGGCCGGCACCGTTACCGTCTCCGCCGACTACCCGGCGGGTACCCAGTCGGTCGTCTTCTCGGCGGCCGGGCAGACGATTGCCACGGTCATCGTGGCGGACGACACGTTCGCCGGCACGGTCAGCTCCGGGGTCCCTTCCCCCCTGATGGTGCCGACCGAGTTCACCGCCGATGCGCGCGATGCTCAAAACGCATCCATCGGCGTTGCGACGTTAACGTTGACGCCGGCGATGTACAAGCCGTCGGCGCCCGCGCTGGAGCTAGCTGCCGGGACTATCGTCGACCCCTCGCTCACGTTCGAGGCCGCCAGCGACCACACGGTCACGAGCGTCGGCGTCAAGACCGGGCCCGAGCCGCTGACGAGTCCGGTCACCCTCGTGACGGGCGCCGACGGGCGGATCGCTGTTAGCGGTGTGCGCGTACCCTACGGCGTCGAAACGATAGAGCTCACCGCGCGCAACGGCTTCGGATCGTCGTTACCGTCGAGAGCTGAGACTGTCTACAGTCTCGGGCCACAGTCGAAGCTGCCCGAGCGCTCGCACTACGTCCTGGTCGACAAGCGTTCGATGACGCTCTACTACGTGCGCGGGCAACGAGTCGTCAGGCACTACGACATCGCCATCGGTACGCCCTCGACACCCACGCCCAACGGCTACTTCGTGATCGGCGCCGCACGGCCGGCCTCGGGCCCCTGGGGTGTGCTGCGCCGCCCGCTGTACAGGGTCTCCGGCTCGCGCCGCAAGCCGAGCGGCTTCTACATCCACGGCACCGACGAACCCTGGAGCATCGGCACCTGGGCGAGCCACGGCTGCGTTCGCTTGTACAACTGGGAGATCCGAAATTTCTCGAAATCGGTGCCGAACGGAACCTTGGTGCTGATCCGTCCCTGAGTGGCGAGCTGCTCGGTAACCTGGCCATCGCCGGGCGCTGTGTAAAGCGAGTCGAAACTCACGGCCGGCGCGCCGACGGCTCGGCGCCTGTTCACACCGTTGCATGAGTTAGGCTGAGGTGGAATGAAGGCGATCATCATCGGTTGCGGTCGTACCGGTTCATCGGTTGCGCGGCATCTGCTCGACGCTGGCTTGGAGGTCGTCGTCGTCGACGAAGACGAGGAGGCCCTCTCCAACCTCGGAACGCGCTGGCCCGGGCGATTCATCGTCGGACACGGGCTCGACATCGAGGTGCTGGTAGAGAGCGGTATCGAGGGCGCGGACGCGGTCGTCGTCTCGACCGACGGCGACAACACCAACATCGTGATCGGGCTGATTGCCCAGCGCCGTTTCCGAGTCGAGCGCGTCGTCGTGCGAATCCTCGATCCGGCCCGCGCCGCTTTCTTTGCCGAGCGGGGCCTGCACACGATCTGTCCCACCTCGATCGCGATCGGAGCTCTCACGGAGGCTGCGCTCGTGAGCGAGACGGTTGCGAGCGAAGGGGCGAGCATATAGTGCCCCGTCCAGCAATACCCTCCGGCTTCTGGCCCGCTATCACGCGGCGCGCTGCGTTGTCCTCAGTCGCGTCCGTACTTTCGAGTACGAACGCTCCCTGTTCCGGAGCTCGGCTGGAAACAGAGAACCACCGGCTGAGCACGATCTCGCGGCCCGAGGACGTTGTCCTCGGGCGCATCCGTATCTCTGACCGATACGAATGCGCCCTGCGTCCTAGCCTCGAACCACGATCTCGCACTCATCCGGCGCCCCTCCGTCCCCAGTCGAGCTCCCTAGCATCGCTTGGTGCTAGCGACCCAGAATTCCGGAAGCATCACTGGAAGGGGCACTGATGTACGTGCTCGTGGCAGGTGGCGGAAAGGTGGGCGCCAACGTCACGCGCACGCTCCTGCGCCAGGGTCACGAGGTGACGATAATAGAGCAGCGCGCGGAGCGCTTCCGTGTGCTCGAGGAGGAGTTCGACTACCGGGTTCAGCGCGGCGACGCGACCGAGCTGCACGTACTCGAGCGAGCGGGCATCGGCCGTCCTCCCGATCTGATGCTCGCCGTCACCGGCGACGACGAGGACAATATCGTTATCTGCGAGATCGCTCAGAAGCGCTACTTCGTTCCCAAGGTGATCGCGCGCGTCAACGACCCGCGCAACCAGACGCACTTCGATCTGCTCGGCGTCGCGCCGACCGTCTGCGCCACCTCGAGCATCATGGCCCTGATCGAGCACGAGGTGCCCGAGAGCGACATCATCCGCCTGCTGCAGCTGCGCGAGGACGAGCTCGAGATCGTCGAGGTGCCGATCGGCGCCGACTCTCCCTCCTCCGGCAAGCGCGTCGAGCAGCTGAAGATGCCGGAGGGAACGCGTCTGATCTCCGTCGCCCGCGAAGGTCGTTCCGAGATCGCCACCGGCTCGACCAAGCTCGAGCCCGGCGACCGGGTGCTCGCCATCCTCCAGCCCGGTTGCGAGGACGAGTTGCGGCGCGTCCTGCTCAAGCGCTGAGCGTTTAGAGCCTATTCCGCTCGGCCTGCACGCCGAGACGGCCGATCCGCGGCGCAGCTCACCGCACTACTAGTGCGTCTTCACAATCCTTCGGCTTCTGGAGCTGCATCCACGGCGTGACCCCCGCGAACGCAGATCCCTGCCGAAATAGCTCTTAAGACCTCTCAGCCGCCGCGAACAGCCACTCGAAGTGACTCATATAGTCCGGGCTCGAGACGATGAGCAGCTCGTCGCCGGGGCGCAGTTTGGTGGTTCCCCGTGCCTGTAGGGGCTCGCCCTCGCGCACGATCAATCCGATCCAGGCATCGCTCAGCGCGAGATCGCGGATGCGCATACCGGCCGCCGCCGAGCTCTCGGCCACCACGGCCCGCAGAACGCTCTCGGGTGCGCTGCGCAGCGGCACCGAAATACGCCAAGGCGTCTGCTCGACCAGGCTGATGGGAATCCCCAACCGCCCGGCTACAAACGGCACGGTGGTTCCTTGGACGAGCACCGAGAAAGCGACGGCGACGAAAACGAGGGAGTAGATCACCTTGGCGTCGTTCACGTCGGCCAGCACCGCGAAGGCAGCGAGCAGGATCGGCACCGCCCCCTTCAAGCCTCCCCAGAACAAGAACAGACGCTCGCCTCGCTCCAGGCGTACCGGTAGAAGCAGGAGCCCGGCGACCAGTGGGCGAGCCAGGAACACGAGCAACGCCGCGATCAGAAGCCCCTTCAGCCAGAGCCAGTCGTGTCCGACGAAGGCGAGGTCGATCGTCAACCCGAGCCCACCGAAGGCGGCAACCTGGGCCAAGCTGGCGAGCGAGGAGTGGAAAGCCTCGACCTCGGCCTTGAAGGGAGCTCGCTCATCGCCAACCAGGATCCCCGCCACGAAGACGGCAAGGAATCCTGATCCGTGCGCCACGCTGGCGAGGCCGTAGACGACGCCGCAGGCGGCCACCGTGCGTACGGGATAGAGGCCTGCGCTCGGCAGCCTGATCCGCATCAGTGGCACGAGCAGGCGCCCGGCGACGATCCCGATTACGAGTCCCACGCTGGTCGCAACAGCGAACTCTCGTACGACGATGAGGAACGAGCCGCTGCTGGCGGTGGCGAACTGGATCATCGCCAGCATCAGCGCGATCCCGACCGGGTCGTTGGCGCCCGACTCGCCCTCGAGGATGGTGTCGGTGCGACCGCCCACCTCATGCCCGCGCAGTACCGAGAACATCACGGCCGGGTCGGTGGGCGCGAGCGCGGCGCCGATCAGGCCCGAGGTCATCCAGCCGAGGCCGAGCAGGAGGTGGCAGCCGCTGGCGACCACCGCCGCGGTTCCGAACGTCCCTAAAAAACCGAGCGTCGTTATCGGCACGATCGCGGCGCGAAAGCGGCGCCAGCCGATGTGCATGCCGCCGTCGAAGAGGATGATCACGACCGCCACGACCACGACCCGTTCGACCGTCCGAATCGAGGCGTGACGCTCGAGTACCGGAAAGATGTCGGAGAGAACCGCGCCGAGAATCAGAAAGAACGCAGCCGCGGGCACCGGGACGCGTTCGCTCAGCTTGCTCCAGGCAAGAGCGAGAGTGAGCCCACCGGCCACTACGAGCACGATCGTCGCGAAGCTGATGATCTCGTGCATGTCCGGACTCTAATCTCGCCGCCGCGAGCGTGTCCGCCCGCTCGGTTGGCCGAGACGTCGCCGACGCTCAGATTTTTCCAGGTCCGAGCCTCGCGATGAGCTGGCGGCGGTGGGCGAAGACGATCAGCCCGATCGTCGCACCGGCGGCGTCGATCGCGATGTCCCAGGGAGACCCGACCCGGCCGCGCACGAAGTGCTGGTGCAGCTCGTCGCTCGCCGCATAGGCGACCGCGATCGCCAGCGCCGGCCAGGGTCGGGCCAGCGCGCGCAACAAGAGGGCCGAGAGCAGGGCGTACTCACAAGCGTGCGCGAGCTTACGGAGGATGAGATCCCAGAAGCCGAGTCCCGAGCTCAGGCTCGGGATGGAGGAGAGAGCAAAGATGAATACGGCCCAGAGAAAGACCGGTAGCCAGAGTTTCAGAGCTCTCGGAATGCGCGCAAACATGACCGGCGGCCATGATAGGCTCGCCCGCACATAACGGCGAGCGGTTAGGGAACCCGGTGTAAGTCCGGGACGGTCCCGCCGCTGTAAGGGGAGAAGCTCCCTTGCCACGACGTCACTGGCCCTCGGGCTGGGAAGACGGCGGGGGAGGGCGCCCCGAGTCAGAAGACCTGTCGCTCGTCGCCCATCGGACCCCTCGAGGAAGGAGGATTCGTGCGAAAGCGCGTCTTCATCATCTTCTCCGTGGCCATCCTGGCTACGGTTTTCGTCTCGGCGGCGGCGGCCGTCACCGTCTCGGTGCGTGTCGAAGGCAAGACTCGGACTCTCTTCGGTGCCACCGATCCACAATTGCAGGTCACCTCGACCGCTCTCGACGCCCTCGTGGCGGCGGCCAGCGCAGGCGAGGTCTACTACCATCTCGCCACCGGATCGTTCGGCTCCTACGTCGATCAGATCGGCCTCTATCCGGCGCTAGGCTCGGGCGGCTGGATGTTCAAGGTCAACGGCGTGCTGCCACCGGTCGGTGCCGACAAGGTCGCGCTCGAGAACGGCGATCGCGTGCTCTGGTACTGGGCGGACTTCGACCCGGTGACCTTCGCCGGCCCGAAGACGCTGCAGCTGGCGCCGAGCAAGCTCACGCGTGCCGATCGCGCGCTGGAGAAGCGAACGCACGCCAAGCTCTACTGCTACGCGGCTGTTGCTCAGGACGACAAAGGAGTGAGCACACCTGCCAAAGGCGCCGTCCTTCACGTCGGCTCGAAGCGAGCCGCGAAAACCGGGCAGGGGCGAGCGTGCATAGGGCCGCACCACGGGTTGCTCGTACAGGCGACCCTGGTCGGTGCAGTTCGCTCAAACAAACTCGTGTGAACGGACGCCGACTTCCAGTCTTCCTCGCTCTGCTCGTCGCCGCGGCCGGCTTGACCGGCTGCGGCGCGGGCAGCGGGAACGGTAAGGCGCGCGTCTGGGTCACGCGTGACCAAGGCGCGACCCTGGTCGAGCAGGGCACGGTTCCGGCCGGGCTGACCGCTCTGCAGGGACTCGATCGCCTCGCGAAGGTCGAGACCGGCTTCGGAGGCGCCTTTGTGACCTCTATCGACGGGCTCAGCAGCTCGCAGCTACACCAGCGCGACTGGTTCTACTTCGTCAACGGCTACGAGTCTGACCGCGGCGCCGCCTCCTACCGGCTTCGTGCGGGCGACGTGGAGTGGTGGGACTACCGTTCCTGGCGAGGACGGGAACACGTGCCGGTGGTTATCGGTGCNNGCGCGGGTTGTACGGGCGCGCTCGGTCGCGCCGCTTGGAGTGCCGGTCGCCCCGGCCGCGAACCTGCTCGTCGTCAGCGCAGGACGGCGGAACCTTGTCGCCGGGTTCCGGAGCGGCGGCCGGGCCGGCGATCCGGTCCGGTTCGCGCTCAGCGGCAAGAGCTTCGCCCGCGCGCTTGCCGGCAACCCGGCACTTGTTCGCTACCGATATGAGGNNTCGTTGGCCGCGCTTGCGGCGGTGCTCCTCGTGCTGGTGCTGCGAGCTTCCTGGCGGCGGGCCCGCCTCTATCTGATCGGGATCGCCGTCTCCTCGCTCGGCCTGTTCCTGATCTGGCCGCTCACAGCGCACCGCGGCAGTCATCCGCTGTGGAACGGACCGATCGTGCCTGTGCTCGGCTCGATCGACGTGACCTACGAGGAGCTGTCGGCCGGCGCCATGCAGGCGCTTCGCCTCGCGATCGTCGCGCTCGCCTTCGCGGTCTGGGCGCTCCGGCTCGATCACGACCGGCTCGTGCGCGAGGTGCGACTGGCACGACGCTCCGTCTTGACGGTGGCGCTGGCGACGCGGCTGATTCCGACCCTCGAGCGTGACGCCGCCGGTTTCGTCGAGGCTCTGCGCGGCCGCGGTGTTCCGGTGCAAGGGCTGCGCGGACGGTCGCGCCTGCTGGCGCCGCTGGTGGCGAGCTCGCTCGAGCGCGGGCTGACTCTGGCCGAGTCGATGGAGGCACGCGGCTACGGCCGCCGAGGTCGCCCGCCGCGCTCGCATGTGCGCTTCAGCTGGCGCGAGCGGCTGTCGCTCGCCTTTTCTCTCCTACTCACGATCTCCTCGCTCCTATGGCTGTAGCGCGCATCGAGAACCTCTCCTTCTCGTATCCCGAAGCCGCCACGGCTGCGCTCAGAGAGGTTTCGCTCGAGCTGGAGCGGGGCGAGGTCGTGCTCGTGCTAGGGCGCTCGGGCTCGGGGAAATCGACGCTTCTGCGCGCGCTCTCCGGGCTGGTTCCGCATTTTCACGGCGGCCGCTTCTCGGGCTCGGTCAGCGTGGCCGGGCGCGATACGCGCGAGACCCCGCCGGCGGCGCTCGCGGGTTGCGTCGCGACTCTGTTCCAGGATCCCGAGGATCAGATCATCTTCGACTCGGTCGCGAACGAGGTCGCCTTCGGACCGGAGAACCTTGGTGCGAGTGCCGAGCAGGCGCATGGGCGGGCGCGGGAGGCACTGGCGGCGGTCGGCGCCGAGCACCTGCTCGGCCGGGCGACACGTGAGCTGTCGGGAGGCGAGCTGCAGAGGGTCTGCCTGGCTTCGGCGCTGGCGCTGGAGCCCGAGCTGCTCGTGCTGGACGAGCCGACCTCCCAGCTCGATCCGGGCGGCGCCGAGGCGTTCCTTGCTCTGATCGAGAGACTGGCGCGCGAGCGTGGGGCGACGGTGGTCCTGAGCGAGCAGCGCCCGACGCTTCCGCTCGCGATCTGCGAGCGAGTTCTCTTCCTGCGAGACGGGCGGCTCGTGCTCGACGCGCCGCGTGAGCAGGCGCTCGAGTGGCTGGAGGTGGAAGAGCCCGGGTTTCTCCAGGCGCCTGGGCCGGTGCGCGAACACACGGGTGGCGCCGGCGAGGTCGTCTGCTCGCTTCACTCGCTCACCTATGCCTATCGCCCCGGCGAGCCTGTACTCGAGGACGCCTCGCTCGAGATCCGCCGCGGCGAGATCGTCGGGCTTGCCGGTCCGAACGGCTGCGGCAAGACCACGCTCGCCAAGCTGGCCTGCGGACTCCTCGACCTTCAGGAGGGAAGGGTCGAGCTGCACGGGCGCGCCGGGTACCTCTCCCAGGATCCCGGTCGCTACGTCGTCTGCGAGCGAGCGGAGGACGAGGTGGCGCTCGGTATTGACGGCGACCTGCCTGCGGCGCGCCGCTGGCTCGGCGAGCTGGGGCTCGCAGGTCGCGAGCGGCGGCACCCGCGCGATCTCTCCAGTGGCGAGCGCGAGCGCCTCGGGTTGGCCGCCGTGCTCGCAATCGAGCCCGACCTGCTCGTCCTCGACGAGCCCACTCGCGGAGTCGATCCCGAGCGCAAACGCGAGCTCGCGGAGCTGCTTCGCGCTCACGTCCCGGAGCGCGCGACTCTTCTCGTCACCCACGACACCGGCTTTGCCGCCGCGGTCTGCGACCGCGTCCTCACTCTTCCGGGCGCAAGGGAATTCAGTGGTGTCTGAGCGACTGGGCTACGCGCTCGCGGCTCTCGTCGCCGTCTTGGCGCTTGCGTTCGGCTTCGCCGCCGGGCAGTGGGTGGTCGCGGCAATCGTGCTCGGGGTCGCGCTCGCGCTCGCGCTCGGCGTCTTCGTGGAGTCGGGACCCGACTCGGCCAAGGAGGTGGCTCTGATCGCCACCCTGACGGGGATCGCGGTGGCGGGGCGCCTGCTCGTCCATCCCTTCCCTGGCGTGCAGCCGATGACGGTCATCGTCATCGCCGCCGGCGCCGCCTTCGGCCTCAGGATCGGCATCTCGGTTGGAGCTCTGGCGGCGCTCGTCTCCAACTTCTTCCTCATCCAGGGGCCCTGGACGCCCTGGCAGATGGCGCTCTGGGCTCTCTGCGGCGCGATTGGAGCTATTGGCTCTTCTCTCGCCCGCCGCCGCCTCTCCTTCGCGCTCATGTGCGGCCTACTTGCCTACGGCTTCTCGACCGCGATGGACGTGAGCGATTGGTGGTACCGCTACGCCCACAGCTGGGCCGGGCTGGCAATCGCGGTCACAACCGGCTTTCCCTTCACACTGGCGCACGCGCTCGGGTCTTTTGCGATCGCCTTCGTCGTCGGCCCTGAGCTCTGCCGGATGCTCGCCCGCTTCTCGCTGCGCCTGCACACCGAGGTAGTCTGGGCCGAGACGTCCAGCCCTGCTTTGGTGCATGAACAGGCCGCCGCCGACGAAGAAGTTCTGGCCGGCCAGGTAGCGATCTGAGCCGACCAGGACGGCGATCATCTCCGCTCCGTCCTCGGGCTTTCCCAACCGTCTCAAGGGGATATCGCGTTCTAGCCGGGTGAGGTTGGTCGCGTGACGCGTAGGTGCACCAACCTCCTCCCCGCTGCGATCGTACCCCGTATCCCGCAACAGATGTGAGCCCGGATCGTGCCGAGTTCGTGCCGGCCGCGTCCGGAGCGGGACGCAGCGGACGGGCTTTGCGAAGGACATCCGCCGCGCGCCGATAGCATGGGCCTCGTGCCTGTCGCACCCTCTTCCGAGAGCTATCTCGCTGAGCTCAACGATGCTCAGCGCGAGGCCGTGCTCTCGACCGAGGGGCCGCTGCTCGTGGTGGCGGGCGCCGGCTCGGGCAAGACGCGCGTACTCACCTACCGGGTCGCCCATCTGATCCGCGCTTGCGGCGTCAAGCCGCACGAGATCATCGCCATTACCTTCACCAACCGGGCCGCGGGGGAGATGCGCTCCCGGCTCGCCTCGCTGCTCGGCCCGATCGCCGAGCGAACCTGGATCATGACTTTCCACGCCGCCTGCGGGCGCATCCTGCGCTCGGAGATTCCGCGCCTCGGCTATCAGTCCAGCTTCACGATCTACGACCAGCCCGATCAGATCCGCCTGGTCAAGCTCTGCTTGGAGGAGCTCGAGCGCGATCCCAAGCGCTTCCCCCCGCGCGGCATCCACACACAGATCTCGAATGCCAAGAACCGCCTCGTCGGCCCAGAGGAGTATCACGCCCGCGTCTCCTCCTTCTACGACCAGACTGTCGCGGAGGTCTACGAGCTTTACCAGCGCCGTCTCTACGCCGCCAACGCGCTCGACTTCGACGATCTGCTCTTCCTGACCGTGCAGGTGCTCGAGCGCTTTCCCGAAGCGCTCGAGCGCTGGCAGAAGGCCTTTCGCTACGTGCTCGTGGACGAGTACCAGGACACCAATCACGCCCAGTACCGACTCCTACAGCTGCTTGCGGGCAAGCACAAGAACGTGTTCGCGGTCGGTGATCCCGACCAGTCGATCTACGCCTTCCGCGGCGCCGACATCCGCAACATCCTCGAGTTCGAGCGCGACTTCGGCGAGGCCAGGCAGATCGCCCTCGAGCAGAATTACCGCTCGACCATGTCCATTCTCGAGGCGGCGAACGGCGTCATCCTCCAGAACCGCGAGCGCAAGGAGAAGAGGCTATGGTCGGAGCTGGGGGAGGGCGAGCCGCTGCAGGTGATCGAGGTCGAGGACGAGCACGCCGAGGCGCGCTACGTCGCCGCCTCGATCGCCGCGCTCGTGGACGAGGGCTACTCCGGCTCCGAGATTGCCATCTTCTACCGCACCAACGCGCAATCGCGCGTGCTCGAGGACGTGCTCGTGCGCCAGGAGATCGGCTATCGCGTGATCGGCGGTCCGCGCTTCTACGAGCGCGCCGAGATCAAGGATCTGGTCGCCTATCTGCAGGTGATCGACAACCCGCTCGACGCGGTCTCGCTGCTTCGAATCGCCAACCGGCCCCGGCGCGGGCTCGGACAGACCACGCTGGCCCGGTTGCAGGCGTTCGCCGACGCGCAAGAGGTCTCGTTCTGGCAGGCGCTTGGACGCGCCGAGGAGGCGGGGATCTCGGGCGCGTCCCTACGCGCGGCCGAAGGCTTTCACATCCTGATCCAGTCGCTGCAGTCGGCGGCCCAGGAGCTGGAGCTGCCGGAGCTGCTCGAAGCGGTGCTGGAGCGGAGCGGCTACATGGAGTCGTTCCAGGCCGAGCGCACGGTCGAGGCAGCCGGCAGGATCGAGAACCTGGAGGAGCTGGTCGGCGTGGCGCGCGAGTTCACCGCCCGGGACGACCGCCCCGACCTGGCCGAGTTCCTGCAGGAGATCTCGCTCTTCTCCGATTCCGACGCTCTTGCGGAAGAGCGCAGCGACGTCACCCTGATGACGCTTCACAACGCCAAGGGACTGGAGTACCGGTCTGTCTTCATCATCGGCATGGAGGAGGGGATCTTCCCTCACTCCCGCTCGATCGAGGAGCAGGGGATCGAGGAGGAGCGGCGGCTCTGCTACGTCGGCATGACCCGGGCGATGGAACGGCTAACGCTAACGCACGCCGCCTCTCGCTCGCTGTACGGCCGGCACGACTACAACCTCCCGTCGCGCTTCCTCGACGAGCTGCCCGAGCGCTGGATCAAACGCGAACGGCTGCGTGCCTCTTCTTGGTCGGGGCACAAGCCGCCGGAAGGCAGCGCCGTCACCCCGCGCACCGACCTTCCCGAGCTGGCGACCGGCGACTCGGTTCGCCACTCGACCCTCGGCGAGGGAGTGATCACTCGCATCGAGCTAGGCGGCGTTGTCACCGTCCGCTTCGCCGGCGAAAGTAATGAGCGCCGGTTGATGCTCGAGTACGCGCCGCTGGAGAAGCTCGCGCGCTAAGGCCCTATCCCGCCAGGTCCATATGCCCGAAGCGGCCGCCCCGCGGTGCCAGTGCCCGTCCAGACCGCTTGCCGCACTACCGGTGCGTCTTCACGTCCCGTCCGGCCCCTGACATCCACGTCTCAACCCCTTCGACCACGCACCCCTAACGGGATAGCGCCTACGCCTCGGGCCGGAACCGTTTCCGGGCCGGTTACTTCTTCTTCGCCTCAGGCTTCTTCTTTTTCTCCGGCTCGTCCTCGGCCAGGAGGGAGGCGTCGGTTTCCGGATCGAAGAAATGAAGGCGACTGAGATCGAGCGCGACCTCGGTGGTGTCGCCGATCTTCAGCATCGCGCGCGGCTCGAAGATCGCGCAGAAGGAGGTACCCGAGGTACCGGTCAGCGGTGCTTCGCTCAACACCTCCTCGGCCGGTATCGCAGAGACGCTCTCCGCCCTTGGAGCGGCCGCGTCCACCGAGAAGTACCCGAGCAAGCTTGCACCGAGCGCCTCGACTCTGTCGATCTTCACCTGCATCGCGGCCTGGAGCTTGGCGGTCTTGCGAGTCACCTCGTAGATGTCCTCCGGGCGAATGCCCGCGATGACCGATTTCCCGACCCACGCGTCGAGACTGTTCCGAGCCGCGAGCTCGTGCGGGATGGCGATCTCCGCCTCGCCGAGCGAGACGGTCAGCCCGTCCTTCGTCTGCTTTATTGCCGCCTCGGCGAGGTTCATCGGCGGTGAGCCGATGAAGCTGGCCACGAACAGGTTCGCCGGCCGCTCGTAGATCTGGAAGGGCGTATCGACCTGCTGCAGCTTGCCGTCGCGAAGCACGGCCACGCGGTCGCCCATCGTCATCGCCTCGACCTGATCGTGCGTGACGTAGACGGTGGTGACGGCGAGGCGCTTCTGAAGCGCGTCGATCTCGCCGCGCATCTGCACGCGTAGCTTCGCGTCGAGGTTCGATAGCGGCTCGTCCATCAGGAACACCTGGGGCTGGCGGATGATGGCGCGCCCCATCGCCACGCGCTGGCGCTGTCCGCCGCTCAACTGCTTGGGCCGGCGGTCGAGCATTTCCTCGATCGCGAGCAACTGGGCCGTCTCGTGGACGCGCCGCTTGATCTCGGCCCTGGGGCGTCGCGCGATCTTGAGGCTGAAGGCGATGTTCTGGGCGACGGTCATGTGCGGATAGAGGGCGTAGTTCTGGAAGACCATCGCGATGTCGCGGTCCTTCTCGAGCACATCGTTCATGCGCTGGCCGCCGATGTAGAGGTCTCCGTCAGAGATCTCCTCGAGCCCGGCGATCATTCGTAGCGCGGTTGTCTTGCCGCAACCGGAGGGTCCGACGAGCACGAGCAACTCGCCCTCGCCGATATCGAGCGTGAGGTCTTTCACGGCTTCGAACCCGTTTGGATAGCGCTTTGTCAATCCGTTGATAACTATCTCTGCCACGCGATCAGCCTTTCAGTGCCCCGGCCATCAGCCCACGCATGAAGTAGCGGCCGAGGAGGATGTAGACGACAAGGGTCGGGAGGGATGCGAGTAGCGCCGCCGACATTTGCAGGTCGTACGCCGACACTAACGAGCCGGTCGTGTTGTTGAGAGCCACCGTCACCGGGTATTGCGACGGGTCGGTGATGATGAAGACGGCGAAGAGGAAGTCGTTCCAGATCGAGGTGAACTGCCAGATCATCGTCACCACGAACGCCGGTACCGAGATCGGCAAGACGACCGACCAGAGCGTTCTCAACATCCCCGCTCCATCCATGCGGGAGGACTCCATCAAGTCCTCCGGGATCGTGGCGTAATAGTTACGGAAGATCAGCGTCGTGATCGGGATGCCGTAGATGATGTGCGCGAGGGCGAGCCGTGGTAACTGTGCCGGAAATTGGAGTTTCGCGAGCAACTCGGTGAGCGGGATCATCACCGCCTGGTAGGGGATGAACATCCCGAACAAGAAGAAGGTAAAGACGATGTTCGCTCCCGGAAAGCGCCACTTCGACAGCGCGAATCCGTTCAAACAGCCGAGCACGGTCGAGAGAATCGTCGCGGGAATCGCCAGCTCGAGGCTGTTCATCATATTGGGAGAGAGCTGGTCCCAGGCCTGGCGCCAGGCGCTGGTCGTCCACAGGTGCGGCAACGCCCAGGCATGAGCCGGATCGGTCTCGGCGACGCCCTTGAAGCCCGTAACGATGAGGATGTAGACGGGCATCAGGATGATCACCGCGAAGATCAGGAGCGCCGTGTATTTGATTGCGGGAGCGCGTGCCTTCTTGACTCGCCTCCAGCCCGGCCTGGACCTAGCGGGAACCGAAGCCGGAAGAGTTGTGGGAGTCGCGGTCACGAGCGTCGCTCCGCGCGGACCGTGTAGATGAGATACGGGATCACCAAGATGGAGATCAAGAGCAGAAGCAGCGTGGCGATCGCAGCGCCTTTTGCGTAGTCGCTGGAGTCGTAGATCTGGATCCACATGTAGACGGCGGGGGTTTGCGTGAACCATTGCTTGCCGCCGATGGCGACCATCAGGTCGAAGACCTTGATCGAGATGTGGCCGATGATGATCAAGGCGGCGAGCGTCACCGGCTTCAGATGGGGAAAGACGACGTGCCGGTAGACGCGAAGTTCGGAGGCGCCGTCCATGCGGGCAGCCTCACGCAGTTCCTCGGGGACGCCGCGGAAGCCGGCGAGGTACAGCGCCATCACGTAACCGGACAGCGCCCAGATAGCAGGTAAGGCCATCGCCGCCATACCCCATGACCGAATACCGAAAACGACCGAGTGGTCATTGAGGTACCACTGGTTGGACAGCGAGTGGAGTCCGATCTTGTCGAAAAGGGCGTTGAGCCCGGTGGTGCGGTCACCCGGCGCCGGGTTCATCAGCCAGCGCCAGACGATTCCCGAAGCGATGAACGAGATCGCCATCGGGAAGAGGTAGACGGCGCGGAAGAAGCCCTCGCCCTTGACGCCCTTGTCGAGCAGTAGTGCAAGCGTCCAGCCGATGATCAGCGTGCCGAGGGCGAAGACGATCGTGAAGATCAGGAGATGGGCCAGGGTGAGCCGGAACTGCGCGTCGTGAGCCAGATCCCGGTAGGCGCCGAGTCCTGCGTAGTGAGAGGTTGGCTGCGCCTGACGCCAGTTGCTCAACGACACCTTGATGTTCCAGCCGATGAGCCCGTAAACGAAGATCGCGATGAGGATGATCGACGGGGAGACCAGGAGTAACCCTGGTCCCCACCGGCGGATGTTCTTCACCTTCCGATCCCGTTCATTTCTGACGTCAGTTGCGCAGCCATCTCTCTGAGTTCGTGCTTATTTAACCCTATGCGTTCTTGGCGTGAGCCGCGACCAGAGCCTTCTGGAAGGCAGCCACGTCCTTGCTTGACATGAATTGACCGATTGCCGTATCGATATCGGCGTTCCAGGCGTTGGAGACTGCGCAACCGTGCGTAATCGAGCACGCCAGCTTGTCGGCCTTCCACTGCTTCAGGCTCCACTTGAGGTACGTGCCGTACAACTTCGGATTCGCGTCCTGCCGGGCCGGGATCGATCCCTTGACCGGNNGAGCCAGTCGAAGACGCCGCTAGAACCGGGTACTGCGGTCCAGGCGTAGTCGACGAGCGGCTTCTTGGCGAGGTTGCCCATCTTCGTGGTACCGCTGAAGTAGCCGTCCTGCCAGTCGCCCATGACGTTGAAGGCGGCGTTGCCGTCGAGCACGAGCTTGCCGGCGTCCTGCCACGTCAGCGAGGAGGCGTCGGAGTTCGTGTAGGTCAGGAGTGTCTTGAACCGGTCGAGCGATGTCGTCATGTCGGCACTGCCCCAGTCGCCGGCCTTGGTAAACAGGCTCGCGTAACCGGTCGGCCCGAGCTTGCTGAGGATCGTCGTCTCGAGCAGTTGCTTCTGCGTCCACTCCTCGCCGAGTGACAGCGGAGTCACGCTCGGCTCCTTGGTCTTGATCGCGTTCAGATCGGCGATCCACTGGTCGTAGGTCATCGCGGCACCCGCCTTGATGGTGATGCCGGCCGCCGCCAAGACCTTCGGGTTGTACCAGAGGACATTGGCACGGTGAATGTTCACCGGGACCGAGTAGAGATTGCCCTTGTAGGTGATCTGCTTGATCAACTGCGGCGCCATGACCTTCTTGAAGCCAGCCGCCTTGTAGATGAAGTTGATCGGCACGACTTGGCCGGCCTTGATGTAGTCGAGCAGCTCCTTGCCGGCGTGGCCCTGGAACGAATCCGGCGGCTTGTGTGCTGCGAGGCGCTGGGCCAACACGGCCTTCGCGTTGGAGCCGGCACCTCCCGCCACGGTCTCGTTCACGAACGGGCACTTTGGAGTGCCGGCGCCGAGCTTCGGGTTGGTGTTCCAGATATGGATGAGCTTGGCGAGCCCTGCGGCCTCGCCGCCGCCCGTCCACCAGGAGAACACCTGGAGCTGGCACTTCTTCGCGCTGCTCTTGTTGGAGTCGGCGCTCTTCTTGCCGCCAAGCCCGCTTGCGGGTAACACGAGCGCGAGCGCCAGCATCAACAGGCCGAGAAACGCGGCCTTGCTCACGCGTGCGTGCATCGTCTTCTTAGACATTCGCCCTCCCATAGATTCCACATGATTCCACATAAACCAACACGAAGGGAGTCAACTCGATGAGTGACGCTCTGTCAAGAGACCACCGGCGGCCCGTGCCGGTTCGGGAGACGGAAAACGGGGATCCAAGCAATGTGAAGCGCTGTTAAGAAGTTCCTAAGAAGGTCGTGAATACGGCCCGATCTCGAATCTGCGTCGCGCCGGAGGCGAGCCAGAGGCTGCGCTGGAGCGCGACTCCGATTCGTTCCCCATCCGGGCCTCCAGTACGGAGTAGGTAGACGGCGCGGAAGAAGCC
>PMMN01000098.1 GCA_003162235.1 Actinomycetota bacterium
CGCTACCTCGAGGAGATCAAGCGCGCCGACCTCTGGATCTACGCCGCCGACGGGCATGCCAAGATGTCTTACTGGCAGGCCGATCTCTCCGGTGGCGTCGCGCTCGTCTTCGGCGCAGAGAAGACGGGGCTGCGCCCGCTCGTGCGCCGGCGCTGCGACGACGCGCTCGCGATCCCGCTCGTGGGCGAGGTCGAGTCGCTCAACGTAGGCGTGGCGGCGGCCCTGCTCCTCTACGAAGCCCGGCGCCAGAGAGATGGCTAGGAAGAAGAAGAATCCGGGCGCCGTTCCACGTGACCCGACCGAGGGTTGGGGCGAGAGTTCCGGCTCGAGCGCGCCCGAGCCGACCTTCTACCTTTTCGACGGTCACAATCTCCTCTACGCCGGCAAGTTCACCGATCCGCCCGAGCTCGAGGACAAGCTGGCCAGCTTCGTCGCCTTGAAAGGCGTTCGCGGAGTCGTCGTCTTCGACGGTTTCGGCAAGACGCACACGCTGGGCCCGCTCGAGGTGCGCTTCGCCGAGGAGGCCGATTTCGTGCTCGAGCGCCTGGCCGCCGAGCTCCGCGACCACGAGCGCGTCTGCCTCGTCTCCTCCGACTTGACGGTGCGCGAGACCAGCGGCCTCCAGGTCGACAAGCGCTCCTCACAGCTCTTCATGCAGGAGCTTCAGGAGATCGAGCTGCCGCCTCCGCCGCGCATGGCGATCGAAGATCGTCTCGACTCGAAGACTCGCGCCAAGCTCGAACGCATGCGCCGCGGCGAGGAATAGTCGCGGTGCGCGAGCTGTCAGTTTTTCGGCGCAATTAAACGCTTACCGGCTAGGCGTAACAAAGGCGAAATCGGGCAGAGGGTATTTCCGAAGCGAACACACGTTCGCTAACCGTTGGGTCCGGTGCAAAACGGTCCGGTTATCGGGTCCATCGCAAAAGACTTGTATTTCTCTGGGTCCGCTGCTAACGTCGGGCGCATCATATTCCGTAAGTCCTACGGAAACCGGCACGAGAACAGGGATCGAGGAAAGATGGCAGCACAACCGGCACGGCGCGAAGGGCATGGTTATCAGCCTCAGAGGGCGGCGCGGGAGCTCGAAGACCTGCAGCTCGTTCTCAAAGCACGCAATGGCAGCTCTCAGGCGTTGGACACGATCCTGCGCCGCTACGACGGTTTCGTGCGCCTGAAGGCGAGCTCCTACTTCCTTGCCGGCGGCGAGTCGGAGGACCTCGTTCAGGAGGGCCGTATCGGCCTCTATAAGGCCGTACGCGACTTCCGACCCGACAAGGAGACCTCTTTCCGTTCCTTCGCCGAGCTGTGCGTTACGCGCCAGATCATCACGGCGATCAAGACCGCGACCCGCTTCAAGCACGCGCCGCTCAACACCTACGTTTCCTTCAGCCAAACCCCGGCCGGTCAGGACTCCGACAGCGAGTGCACGCTCGGAGACGCTCTCCCGGGCCCGGGTGTCGACGATCCGGCCATTTGCGTCGTCTCGACCGAGGAGCTACAGAGCCTCGTCTTCTGTCTCGGCTCCGGGCTCTCACAGCTCGAGGCGGATGCTCTCAGGCTCTACCTCGAGGGCTCGTCCTACGAGCAGATGGCCGAGGAGCTGGGCTGCGACACCAAGACGATCGACAACGCCCTGCAGCGGGTCAAGCGCAAGATCATCGCGCACCAAAAGACACGGGAAGTTCTCCTCTAGCTCCCGTCCAGGCGGGCAAGCACAACCTGACCGCCGCGGACATCAGGGCCGCGCCGGCGGTCGTTCGCAACCGGCCGGCCGGGGAAGCTACGCTCCAGCTTGCAATCTCGCCGGAGTAGCTCAGCTGGTAGAGCAAGCGCCTTGTAAGCGCTAGGTCGTCGGTTCGAGTCCGACCTCCGGCTATTTACCCGGTGGCTTTTCTTTAGGCGTTTGTGAAGACGTCGCTTGAACCCGTTCGCTGTAGTTACCCTGAAGAGACATGTCCAGCTGGGTGAACCTGATCGCGGGCTTGACGCAGATCGTGATCGCAATCGCGGTAGCCGTCGAGCTTGTCAGGCTTCGAAGAGGATTTCCGCGGGTCGCCTTACTCTTGATTGCCTTTTTCTTCCTCGACGGCCTGGTGGCGCTCAACCGCCCCGATCCTCTGCTCGGGTACAGCCCGACTCTGGACGCGGTCCTGATCGTGATCGACCTGGTCGTCCTGGTCGGATTGCTCGTGTTTGTGCGGCGGCTCGTGTGGGGTGCGCTGCAGACGGTGGACGAGGCGGAGTTCCGGGCGCGGGAGTACGAGCGTGCCCGCCGCGACTACGCGAGCCTGCTTCGCCATCGCATCGCCAATCCGCTGATGACGATCGAGGGTGCGGCGCGGACGCTGAAGGCGCGGCGAGGCGACGACGAGAAGCGCGAGCAGCTCTTGGAGACGATCATCGAGGCCTCCCAGAACTTGGAGAAGATCTCGCTCGAGCCGCGACTGCGAGGCGCCGAGGAGCTCGAGCTAGAGCCGACTCCACGGATTCGGGACGGATCCACCCCCAAGTCGTGAGACGCGGCGGCTAGAGCCGAGCCAGCGCCTGCTCGAGATCGCGCCAGAGATCGGCGGGGTCTTCGAGACCGGCGCTCAGCCTGAGTAGTCCGGCCGGGACGCGCTCTCCCTCCCAGCGTGAGCGGGCCTCGATCGTGGTGCGCGCGCCGCCGAAGCTGGTCGCGTTCTCGATCAACTCGCAGGAGCGTTCCAGCTTCTCGGCAGCCGCCGCGCCACCGCGGGCGATGAAGGAGAGAAGCGGACCGAAGGCGCTCACGTACTTAGCCGCGACCGCATCGCCGAGGCCCGGATAGTTGACCCGCTCGACCGCCGGATGCTCCTGCAGCCGCCGCGCCAGCTCGAGCGCCGTCGCAGAGGTGCGCTCCACTCGTAGCGGCAGCGTCTTCAGGCTGCGCAGGAGCAGCCAGGCCGGGTCGGGAGAGCCGATTAACCCGGCCAACCTCCGCACCTGGTGTAGGCGCGCGGCGTCTTCGGAGCGGGCGCAGCTGGCGACCCCGAGCACGAGATCGTGGTGACCGCCGAGCAGCTTGGTGGCGCTGTGCACCGAGAAGTCGGCGCCGTGCTCGAGCGGGCGCAGGAGCACCGGCGTCAGTGTCGTTGCATCGACGGCGACCCGCGCTCCGTGGGCGTGCGCGGCGGCGATCGAGGCATCGAGGTCGGGGAAGCTCAGCATCGGGTTCGAGCAGGGCTCGAGCCAGACGAGGGCGGCCTTCTCCGGTGGCGGCCCGGTCTGGTCGAACTCCTCCAACTGCAGGCCGAAACGTGAGAGCTCGTCGCCGATCAGATGACTGGTGCTGACGTAGGCGCCCTCGGGAACGGCGATCAGGTCACCCGGCTTGCAGAAGCAAAGCAGGATGCCTGTGATCGCGGCCATGCCGCAGGAGAAGAGGAGCGCCCGGCCGCCTTCCAGATCGCCGAGCACACGCTCGCTCTCGACCGCGAGCGGGTGGTCATAGCGCTGGTAAGCGAAGTCGCCGATCTCGCCTTTGTCGTAGGGCCAGATCGTCGAGCGATCGAGCGCCGGCTGCCTGAGCCCGGCCAGTCGCGTCTCCAAGCTCAGCTGCGCCCGCTCCTGCTCATCCTTCTCAGCCATTCCCCGATGATAGGAGAGTCAGCGACCCTCGGCGATCTCCACGGCTTGGTCGGGCTCCGAGACGAGGCCGAGCACAATCGTCAGCGCCTCTACGATTTCGGGGTCGAACTGGCTACCCGCCCGGCTCTGGGTCTCCACCAGCGCTTGCTCCACGCTCAGGCCCTTGCGGTAGGTGCGCTCGCTCGTCATCGAGTCCCAGGCGTCGGCGGCGAAGATGATTCGTGCCCCGAGTGGGATCTGATCGCCCACCAGTCCCTTCGGGTAACCGAGCCCGTCCCAGCGCTCGTGGTGGTAGAGCACCCAATCGGCGACCGGCCCCAGGCCGAGGCTCTCGAGCATGTGGAAGCCGATCTCCGGGTGCCGCTGCAGCACGACCAGCTCGGCGTCGGAGAGCGGATCTTCCTTGCGCAGCAGTTCCTCCGGGATTGCCAGCTTGCCCACGTCGTGTAGGTGGCCGGCCAGGCGCAGCATCTCGATCCGGTCGCCGTCGGCGCCCAAGCGCTCGGCGATCGAAGCGGCGAGGTCGCCCACGCGGCGGGAGTGGGCTCCCGCATGTGCGTCACGCGCGTCGACCGCGTCGGCGAGGCTGGCGGCGGCTCGCAGGCGGTAGTCCAGGTCGGGGTTGGCGCCGAGCCGTTCGAGGGCGTAGGCGCTCAGCGCCTCGGGGTGATAGACGCGGACGCGGTTCTTGCCGTGGTCCTTGGCCCAGTAGAGCGCACTGTCGGCAAGGCGCAGGAGCTCATTGCGCGAGACGCCCTCGGATGGGAAGACGGCAACGCCGCAGCTCATCGTCAACTGCGGGAGGTCGTCGACCTTGAGCGAAGCGACGCGCGAAAGGATGGCACTCGAGACGGAGACCGCTTCCTCGCTCCCGCGCCCGTTCAGGAGCACCGCGAACTCGTCTCCGCCGAGGCGGAAGGCCTCGCCGCCGTGGCGCAGGCGACTGGCCACGGTCACGAGCACCCGATCGCCGGCCAGGTGACCGTGCCCGTCGTTGACTAGCTTGAGGTTGTCGAGGTCGAACAAGCAGAGCGCGACCGGATACCCTGACCCCTCTGCGTCGTCGAGTAGTTGTTGCAGGCGCTCGTGGAAGCGGCGCGTGTTACCGAGTCCCGTCAGTGGATCGGTCGAGGCCAGCTGCATCGCCGAGCGCGCTTTGTGGCGCTGCCGCTCGTAGAGGTCGATCGCAAGCAGCGGGCCCGAGAGCGCGAAGATCAGGAACGGAGAGCGCTGCCACAGCATGACGAGCACGAGCGCCGCCGAGACTCCGAGCCCAAACGGGAGCACTCCCCAGCGCAGCGTATTCACGAGCGTCGTCGAGTATGGCTTTCCGTCCGAGAACGCGATCGCCGCCGAGATCAGGAATAGGTTCAGAGCGGCGTAGCCGAGCGCCGCAAGGCCGACCGCACCGACGATCTCGGGCAAGGTGTTCGTGTGCGGGAGGAGAGCCACCAGCAGTCCGCCCGCGAGTGCCGAGATAGTCAGCACCGCGGCATTGAAGGCGATCCTCATGCGCGGTCGCCGCAGCCAGGTTTCGACGGCGACGAGGCTGAGTACGCAGACGAATACCATCGGCTCCCAGCCGAAGAGCACGATGCCGGCGGCGTTGAAGACGGCGGCGAGCGAGTAGCCACGGAGATTGGTGTTCTCGACCGAGACCGGGTAGCGCTCGGCGGCCATGGCCAGGGCAAGAAAGACCGCAAGCGATACGTACTCCCGCCCCTGTGGCGGGTGTTTCGCGAGTCGTAGCGCAGCGGTAGTCGTCGCGGCAACGCTGGCGCTACACACGAATCCGACGAGGACGAGCAGGCGCGACGTGTGCCGATCGCGTCGCATCGCCCCGCTGAAACGCCGCCAGCTCGCGAGCAGGCGCGGGCTCACTCGGTCCGCGGCTGTCACTTACCGACCTCCTCGGTCAGTGCACGGCGATAAGCCGGGAAAACGTAGGCATGCGGCAATGCGGCGCAGAAGGAAACCTCCTGAGACAGCGGGGGATACCTAAATTGTCCGCCGCCATCAGGGTCCGCAGACCCCCTATTGGAGTGACGGAACGCCTTCCATTTGGGTATTTAGGGCCGTGAGTTGAGCGGAAACCGGTTTAGCGAGCGTGGGCGGACGGCGCTCTACTTCGTCTTGTCGATAAAGGCTTTCGTGGCTTGGAAAGGCACAGCTGAAAGCATTAAGCGCTCGTTTCGATTGACGATTCGCCGAGCGCGGCCAGGCGGTGGAGCGCTTCAGCTCGAAACGAACTCTAAGAAGAAGCCGGCTCTCGGCCGCGCAGAATCTGAGGAGCAACACGGGCGTAGTCGAGTCCGGAAAGCCAGGTCAAAGCGAGCGCGACGATGCCGGCCCAGAAGGCCACGTCGACCGACCAGGCGCCCCCGGCCTGCAAACCGCCAAGTCCGATCGCACTTGCCTGGGCCCAGGTCTTGAGCTTGCCGAGGTCGCGTGCCTCCATGACCACTCCCCTTTCCAGAGCGGCCAGGCGCAGGCCCGAGACGAGGAACTCGCGCGCGACGATCAGCGCTACGAGCCAGCCTGGGAAGATGCCGTACTGGACGAGCACGATCAGAGTCGAGAGCACGAGCACCTTGTCGGCGACCGGATCGAGCAGCGAGCCGAGCGCCGAAGAGTGCCCGGCCCGGCGGGCCACCCGGCCGTCGAACCAATCGGTCGTCATCGCCAGGGCAAAGACGACGGTGGCGATGTAGTCGTGGTGCGGGAAGTGCCAGACGAACAGCACGAGCACAAAAGGTGTCGCCGCGATCCGGGCGACGGTGAGCTGATCGGCGAAGCTCATGGCGGGAGAATACGTGTCGGGGCGGCTTGCTCAACGGTAGAGCCGCTGCCCACGACCACTAGACTCAGGCGCGAGCGTGGACCTCTACGAGTATCAGGGCAAGGAACTCTTCCGCCGTTACGGCCTTCCGACCGGTGAAGGAAGGCTCGCGCAGACGCCCGCCGAGGCGCGCACGGCCACCGAGGAGCTGGGCGGTACGGTCGTGGTCAAGGCCCAGGTTCTTGCCGGAGGCCGCGGCAAGGCGGGCGGGATCAAGGTCGCTTCGAGCCCGGCCGAAGCCGAGGCGAATGCCGCCGCCATTCTCGGCATGGAGATCAAGGGGCACGTCGTGCGCCGGCTCTGGATCGAGCGCGCCTCGGAGATCGCTCGCGAGTACTACCTCTCGATCACGCTCGACCGCGGCGCCAAGAAGCCCCTGTTCATGTTCACGACGGAGGGCGGCGTCGAGATCGAGGAGGTGGCCGCGCGCAAGCCCGAGGCGCTGGTGCGCCTGCACCTGGATCCGCTCGAGGGCTTCCATCTCTGGCACGGGCGCACGCTCAGCTTCGGCGCCGGGATCGCCGACGCGAACGAGCGCCGCCAGATCGAGCACGTCTGCGAGCGGCTCTATGCCGTCTTCACCGCTTGCGACGCCACGCTGTGCGAGATCAATCCGTTGGTCGTGACGGAAGCCGGTGAGCTGCTGGCGCTGGATGCCAAGGTCTCGGTCGACGACAACGCACTCTTCCGCCACGAGGACATAGCCGCCATGCACGACCCCGAGTCGGTGCCCGTAGAGGAGCGAGCGGCGCGCGAGAAGGGCGTCACCTACGTCAAGCTCGACGGCGAGATCGGCATTCTCGGCAACGGCGCCGGGCTGGTCATGTCGACACTCGATCTGGTCGCGCTAGCAGGCGGCAAGCCAGCCAACTTCTGCGACCTCGGCGGCGGCGGTGGCGCGCAAGGAGTGGTCGACGCGCTCGAGGTGATCTCGGCCGACCCGCAGGTGAAGGCGATCTTCTTCAACGTCTTCGGCGGGATCACACGCTGCGACGAGGTTGCGCGCGGGATCCTGCAGGCGCTCGAGCAGATTCAGATCGCCCGTCCGATCGTCGTCCGCTTCGACGGCACCAACGCCGAGGAGGGCAGGCGCCTGCTGGCCGAGGCCGCGCTGCCCTATCTGCACGCGGCGCCGACGATGCTCGAGGCGGCGCGGAAGGCCGTGGAGCTGGCCGGGTAGGAGGGAAGAAAGTGGAGCGAAACGGCGGACAAGAGAACCCCTGGGACGAGCGGGCGCAGGCCTACCGCGACAGCGCTCCGCATGCGTCCGGTCCTGATCTCGATCTGCTCGTCGCCTGGGCCGGGCCGGGCGAGGGGCGGACCGCACTGGACGTCGGCTCGGGCGGCGGGCACCTGGCGCGGCGCCTGCGCGAGGCCGGCTTTGCCGTCACCACCGTCGACCCCTCCGCCGGCATGTGGCCGGACGTGATCTGCCGGGCCGAAGAGCTCCCATTCTCCGCTGCCTCCTTCGATGTCGTCGCAAGCCGACTCGCCTCTCACCATTTCGCCGACGCCGAGCTCGCCTTGAGCGAGATGGCGCGCGTGACCAGGGAGCTCGTCCTGCTCGAGGATCTGCTCTTCGTCGACGAGCGCGTCGAGGAGGCCGAGACGCTGCGCGACGCCTCACACGTGCGCGC
Organism: Actinomycetota bacterium; assembly: GCA_003162235.1. Lineage (GTDB taxonomy): Bacteria > Actinomycetota > Thermoleophilia > Gaiellales > Gaiellaceae > Fen-549. The sequence goes on from PMMN01000098.1 coordinate 8,086, forward strand.
CTACTCGCTCGATCGGTGGCATGAGCTTTTCGCCGCGGCCGGGCTCGAGGTCGAGGCGGCCGAGGTGATCGATCGCGAGGTCTCCTTCTCCGCCTGGCTCGCGCGCTGCGACTGCGAGGGCGAGCGCGCTGAGAAGGCTCGCAAGCTCGTCAGCCACCGCCTCGACGGCGACAGCTACACGAGCACGGTTTTCCTGCTCGAAGGAAAGAAGGCTCGCTAGTGGCGATCATCGTCGACAAGTCCACTCGCCTCGTCGTTCAGAACCTGACCGGGCGCGAGGGCTCCTTCCACGCCCTGCGCAACCGAGCTTACGGCACCGCCGTGGTCGCGGGCGCCGCTCCCGGGCACGGCGGCGAGGAGGTCGAGGGGATCCCGGTCTTCAACACCGTACGCGAGGCCGTGACCGAGACGGGCGCCAACACAGCCGCCACGTTTGTGCCCGCCCGCTTCGCCGCCGACGCGCTCTACGAGGCTATCGACGCCGGCCTGGAGACGATCGTCTGCATCACCGAAGGCATCCCGGTGCACGAGATGCTGCGGCTCTACCGCTATGCGCGCACTCATGAGGTGACGCTGATCGGGCCCAACTGCCCGGGCGTGATCTCGCCGGGGAAGGCGAACGTCGGCATCATCCCGGCCGAGATCTTCGCGGAGGGAGCGGTCGGTCTGGTCAGCCGCTCGGGCACGCTCACCTATCAGATCGGCTACGAGCTGGCCCAGCTCGGGCTCGGCAACACGACCGTGATCGGGATCGGCGGCGACGCCATCGTCGGCTCGTCGTTCGTCGACATCCTCGAGCGCTTCGAGGCTGATCCCGAGACCGAGATCGTGGTCATGGTCGGGGAGATAGGCGGCGACGAGGAGGAGCGGGCCGCCCGCTTCGTGGTCGAGAAGATGACGAAGCCCGTGCTCGCCTACATCGCCGGCTTCACCGCTCCGCCCGGCAAGACGATGGGCCATGCGGGCGCGATCATCTCCGGCTCGTCGGGCACCGCCCAGGCGAAAAAGGAAGCTCTGGAAGCCTGTGGCATCGAGGTTGGCACCACGCCGACCGAGGTCGCGCAGCTGGTTGCGGCCAGAGCGGCCCGCTGAGAGCCCGCGGTTACGCCATCGCCGGATGGCGCCTCCGAACTTCGGTTTGAGCGCGGCCTCAGCGCTCGGCCGAGAGGGCCACGATCTCGTAGGTGGCGCTCACCCCGGCGTCGTCGTCGAAGCGTTCGTCATAGCGGCGCATCGCCTCGGAGAGCGTTCCCGGTGCCAGAACGCGAGGCGCATATCCCGCTCCGGAGGACTTGACAGATCTGAGAAAGGCTGCACAGTCCGGGTAAGAGAAACGCTCCTCGTACGAATGGGCGCGGATCCGACTGAGACCGGCCCCGGCGAGGAGCGTTTCCCATTTCTCCGCTGGAAGCAGGCTCAGCCCACGCTCGCAACCGAGCTCTCCGAGCACCTCGTCCAGCTCCCAGAAGGTACGCGGGCCGAAGCTGGTGAAGTGCAGCTCGCCGCGCCTGTCGAGCGAGCCGGCGAGGCGCGCTATGGTCTGCTCCGGCTCGGCCAGCCACTGAAAGGTCGCGCTCGAGACGATCAGGTCGTACCACTCGGGCTCGAGCTCGAGCTCCTCGATATCGGCGACGACGAAGCGGACGTTCGGGACGCGCTCGCTGGCGCGGGCGATCATCGCCGGTGCGAAGTCCACCGCGTCGATCGCCGCGTCCGTAAAGCGCTCGCGTAGGAGCGCGGTTAGGTAGCCCGTTCCACAGCCAAGCTCGAGGATCGAAAGCGGATCGCGCTCGACGCTCTCGACCAGGCGGTCGGCCATCGCGCGCTGGACGACGCTGAAGGTGTCGTATGCGTCGGCCGCGCGATCGAAGCGGCGCTGGATCGCCTGCTTGTCGAGCCGTAGAGCTCGTTTCAATTGACGACCCGCCGACTGGGTGTGATCGGTGGATGTGAGGCTAGGACGCAGTGTCGCGTTCGTAGCCGGCGGCTACGGGCGCGACCGAGGACAACGCATCGCGCCGCCGAGCGCGGCCAGGCGGTGGAGTGCTTCATTTGAAGCGAGCTCTTAAAGCAGGAGCCACGAACGAAAGCGGTCGGGTTGAGCGAGGAAGGGCGCGTGTCCGGCCTCGGGCCAGACGGTCAACTCGGCGTGGGGAAGGGCCGCGGCGAGAAGCTTGGCGGCGGCGGGCGGGCAGACGCGATCGCGACCGCCGTGGAGGAGGCGGACCTGGCAGTGGATGTCGGATGCGCGAGCGAGCATGGTGAAATCGCCGAGATAGGCTAGCCCGCGCTCGAGAACGGTCGGGTCTTGTTCGAGCGGTAGGGGCGCCGCCAGCTCTTCGCCGGGCGCCAGGGCGAGCGCCAGGAACTCGTCCCAAACGGCGCCGGCATCCACTGCCAGGCGCTCGCGCATGCGCACCAACGTGCGCTCGGGCCAGCCGCAGCGATAGCCGCCCCGGCGCACGAACTGTCCCGTAGCCCCGACGAGGGTGAGCGACCCCAGCTCGGTCTCGGTCGCGGTCTCGAGCGCCCGCATCGCGCCGAGCGACCAGGCGACGACATCGGCGCCGGCTTCGATCTCGCCGCCGAGCCGGTCGTCGGGCGCCGCGAACGGCGCCCAGACCTCTGCCGTGGCGCCCCAACCGGGCAGAAAGATCCTCATCCGGCGCCCGGAAACGCACAGCGGCGATCAGAGAACACTCTCAATAGCCTCCAGCGCCAGCTCCAGATCGTCGTCCAAGTGGCTCGCCATCAGCGAGAAGCGGATCCGCGCTTGGCCGGCCGGGACGGTCGGCGGGCGGATCGCTACGGCCAGGACGCCACGCTCCTCGAGCGTCTGCGCCAGCTCGAGCGCTCGTTCGCTCACTCCCACGATCGCCGGAACGATCTGAGTCATCGAGGCGCCCGTGTCGAAGCCGAGCCCGGTCAGGCGCGTTCGGAAGTGCTCGAACTTCTTCCGTAGCGCGTCGCGCCGGTCGCCCGCTACGCGCACGAGCTCGATCGAAACATCGACGGAAGAGACGACCGAGGGCGGTAGAGCTGTCGAGTAGATGAGCGTACGGCAGCTCGAGACGAGCTGGTCGATCATGGCTCGACTGGCCGCGACGTAGGCGCCGTAGGCCCCGAACGCCTTGCTGAAAGTGCCGATGGTGAGCTCGATCTCGCCGGCCAGGCCGAGCTCGTGCGCGTAACCCTCGCCGTTCGGGCCGAAAACGCCGCCGCCGTGGGCGTCGTCGATCACGAGCAAAGCGCCGTAGCTGTTCTTGAGCTCGACCAACTCGGCCAGCGGCGCCACGTCGCCGTCCATCGAGAAGATCGTGTCTGTGACGATCAGCTTGCGCCCGGCGTTCGAGTTCCGGAGCAGCTCCTCCAGATGATCGAGGTCGAGATGGCGGTAGCGATGCGCCTGTGCGCCCGAGAGGCGAACTCCATCGACGATGCTGGCGTGGTTGAGACGATCGGAGAAGACAGCCGTCTCGCGGTCGGCGAGCGCCGCGAGCACGCCGACGTTGGCCAGATAACCGCTACCGATGAGGAGCGCCGCTTCCGAGCCCTTGAAGGCCGCAATTTTCTCCTCCAGCGCCGCGGTCTCGGGGTCGTTGCCCGCCACCAGGCGCGAAGAGCCCGAGCCGGCGCCGCGGGCGGCTCCTTTTGCGGCGGCCTCGATCAGAAGTGGATGACCCGCCAGCCCCAGGTAGTTGTTGGACGAGAGGTTGACCAGGCGCGCTCCACCCCGGTAGGCGATCGGCTCGGCCGGCTGCTCGGTCACCTGCAGCCTGCGCTCGAGCGCGCTCTGCACACGCCGCTCGCGCTCGGCCTCGAGCCAGTTATCCCAGGAGCTCATCGAGATAGCCTGCCGCATCGGCGGGATCGGCGAGGCGGGGAATCCGCGCCAGCACGCGTGCGCCCGATCGTGCTTCGATCAGCGCCGGGTTGTCGTCGGTGCTCTCGTCGCCGTCTCCGTTCAGAACGACGCCGGCGACCTCGAGACCGCGCGCCCGCGCCGCCTCGATCGTGAGCAGCGTGTGATTGACCGTTCCCAGACCGGCTCGCGCGACGATCAGAAGTGGCAGCGCGAGTACCGCCGCCAGGCCGGCTACGTCGAGATCGTCGGAGAGCGGCACGAGCAGCCCGCCCGCGCCCTCGACGAGAAGGATCTCGTGCTCTCGTTCGAGCTCTCGCGTCCGCTCGAGGATCGGCTCTAGCTCGATTTGGCGTCCCTCGGCTCGGGCGGCGACGAGTGGAGCCAGCGGCGCCTGGAAAGCGTAGACGCAGTCGGCGCCGAG
>PMMN01000001.1:0-175 GCA_003162235.1 Actinomycetota bacterium
AAAACTACCGTCCCGTCAAGCCGAAGGGCGCTCCTCGATGTGCCGACTTCGTGCCGAATCAACGGGCGCCGGCCGCGCGCCTGAGCGCATCCTGCAGAGCCGCCGCAGCAGGGCCCGGGTGCCCGTCACCGATAGCGGCACCGTCGAGCGAGACGACCGGCATCAGCTCCCTGAC
>PMMN01000001.1:285-11072 GCA_003162235.1 Actinomycetota bacterium
TCGGCCCGTAGACGGTAGGGGACGCCGATCGGAAGCGAGACGACACTCATGCCGCGCGCCCGCAACTCCTCGTGGTCTTCGGGAATCGCGCCGAAGATCGCAAAGCCGACGGGGGCTCCGCCTTCGCTCGGTCCCGGCGTCCAGACCAGGCGAAGCGAAGCNNNACGAGGCCGCGTCCGAGCACGGCTAAAGCGAGCGTGGTCATGCGCATCATCCTTGCATGAGCAGAGAGCGGGCGTAACGCCTACGGCACTTCTCACTACGCCCGCCACCAATCCACCCGCCCGCGGGGTTTTCCAAAACTACCGTCCCGTCAAGCCTTGAGGCACGCCGAAAAGCGCCGACTTAGTGTCGAATCCTCCACCGCGCTTCTATACGCTTAGCCTGCCGATCTCTCGCGCCACGTGCCTCAAGAAGTGCACGCCCAACTCGAGGTCGCTGACGGCAACGCGTTCGTCCGGGCCGTGGATCAGGCGCGAGGCGACCTCGGCCTCCATCGTCCGCACGGGGAAAAAGCCGTAGGCGACCGTGCCGAAGGTCTGGCGCAGCCAGTGGCTGTCGGTGAAGCCGGNNCGCACGGCCTGCTCCGCGTCGGCGCTCGTCTGGCCCGGTTGGAGACGGCAGTCGACGATCACTTCGCACAGCGCCGGGATCACGTTGCGGCGATCCGAGGCCCGGATCATCGTCGGAGCGAGGGTGGGGCCGAGCAGCGGCTCGATCGTCTCGGCCACGGCCGGTCCCAGCGAGCGCGCGAGCTCGAGTGCCTCCTCCGGAAGCGGAATCTGCCCGCAGACGGCGAGGAAGAACGCCTCCAGCTCGGGAATCAGCTCGGGCTCGGGATGGTGGCGACCGAGGCGCTCGACAAACGGCGCCGCCTTGACGAGCGCGTTGTCGGCGATCTCGGGCATCGAGGCGTGCCCGCTTCGGCCGCGCACGCGCAGACGCACAGGCGCCGTCAGCTTCTCCGCCACCGCGCAGATATAGAAGGGCTTCCCGTCCACGACGATGCGCTCGCCGCCGCCCTCGTTGATCGCGTAGTCGGCGCGCACCAGCTCGGGGTGCTCGCGGCAGAGCCAGGGCATGCCCACCTCGTAGCCGACCTCCTCGTCGGCGGCCGCGACGAAGACGAGGTCGCCGGCGGGCTGATAGCCCTCGCGCGCGAGCGAGGCGATCGCGACGGCGCCGGCGGCCACCTGTCCCTTCATGTCGAGCGCGCCGCGACCCCAGACCTCGTCGCCGGTCAGGTCTCCCGACCAGGGATCGCCCGTCCACTCGAACGAATCGGCCCCGACCGTGTCGATATGGGAGAGAAGAGCGAGACTCGGCCCGTCGCCCCGGCCCGGTAGCCGGGCGACCAGATTGGCTCGCATCGGGTCGAACGCCACCAGGCGACAGTCGACGCCGTTTCGCTCCAGGTAGTCGCGCAGGAGCTTGGCGGCCTCAGTCTCGTTGCCGGGCGGGTTGGAGGTGTCGATCCGGATCAGCTCGCGCAGTAGCGAGACCGCCTCGTCGCGGAGATCGGATCTTGCCTCGGGAGCAGCCACTTTAGGAACTCCTTTCAAAACGAAGCACNNCGCCTGGCCGCGCTCGGCGGCGCACTGCGTTGTCCTCGGTCTCGCCCGTAGCTCCAGCTACGAACGAGACACTGCGTCCTAGCATTACATCCACCGATCACACCCAGTCAATGGGTCTTCATTCTGAAATGAGTTCGAGGCAGCATACTTCGCACATGTCCGATCTCTTCTCGGACGCGGCGGCGAAACGGCTCGAGAGCCTGGCGCCGCTCGCGTACCGCCTCCGCCCGCGCACGCTCGAGGAGTTCGTGGGCCAGGAGCAGGTGCTCGGAGCCGACTCCGCGTTACGCCGGGCGATCGCCGAGGACCGGGTCGCCTCGATGATCCTGTTCGGCCCGCCCGGCTCCGGTAAGACCACGCTCGCCCGCATCGTCGCCGAGACGACCGGCGCCGCCTTCGAGGAGCTGTCCGCCGTCTCGGCCTCGGTCGCCGACGTGCGCTCGATCATCGCCCGGGCACGCGAACGCCTGGGAGCGCACGGGGAGCGGACGATTCTCTTCCTGGACGAGATCCACCGCTTCAACCGCGNNCTGGTGGTCCTGTCGCAAAGCGAGCTGGAGCTGATCGTCCGGCGAGGTGCGAAGGAGCTCGAGACCGAGGTCGCCGACGAGATCGTCGAGGCGATCGCCAAGAACGCCGGCGGCGACGCCCGTAACGCCCTCAACATCCTCGAGCTTGCCTGGCAGACCGCNNCCGCTCGTCTACGACCGCGCCGGCGACGCCCACTTCGACTTCGCCTCGGCTTTCATCAAGTCGATGCGCGGCAGCGACGCCGATGCCGCCGTCTACTACCTGGCAGCGATGCTCGAGGCCGGCGAGGATCCCCGTTTCGTCGCCCGGCGAATGGTGATCTTCGCCTCCGAGGACATCGGCCTGGCCGATCCGCGCGCGCTGCAGGTCGCCGTCGCGGCGGCGGACGCGGTCGAGTACGTGGGCGTGCCCGAAGTGCAACTCAACCTGGCCGAGGCGGCGATCTACCTCGCTCTCGCGCCCAAGTCGAACGCCGTCAAGACAGCGATCTTCGCCGCCCGCGAAGATGTGCGCGAGCACGGCAACGTGCGCCCACCGAAGATGCTGCGCGGCTCGAACTACAGCGGCGCGAAGGCGCTCGGAAGCGGCGAGGGCTACATCTATCCGCACGACGACCCGCGCGGCTTTGAGCTCGAGTACCTGCCCGAGGAGCTGCGCGACCGCCGCTACTGGCAGCCGAAAGGCGCGGGCGAAGAGCCGGAGCCCAAAGCGGGGAAGTAGGGACCGTCAGCTAGGAGCCGCCGTCGGAATACCGGCTGCGCCCATTGCCTCCAGGAGCCGGTCGTCGTAGACGATCGCCACACCCAGCGCGTCTCCGAGTAGAAGCGCGGAGGCGAGGTGGATCGAATCGAGCGAGCGCAAATCGACCGGGCCGAGAAGGGCCGCCTCCTCCAGTACGCGATCATCGACCGCGATCAGGTCGAGCGCGCTCACTATCTGCTCGGCAATCCGCCTCGCTTTCGTGTCGACGCGAGCGCACGCCCGCACGACCTCGACCCTGGCGAGCGCACTCGAAACATGCCGTTCCCACCTCGTAAGCTCGACGCGAAGAGCATCGCTCTCCGGCTCCGGAATCGCGAGTTTGACGAGCGCGGACGAATCGATGTAGGCGACGGCCGGCGCCGAGCTCACGTCCGCTCCGCGCGCTCCTGCGCGAGCGCCTCGCTACCGGCCCGGGAAACCGCGCGTTCGAGCGGCTGCATAGCAAGGAGACCGCCGCCACCGCGCCGCATGCGTCCCTCGGCGACGAGCCTGTCAACGATGTCGCCCTCCTCGGCCCAGGGCGAGAGAACGGCCACCGACCGGCCTCGCTCGGTCACAACCAGCCGCTCACCGGCGCGAACGCGACGAATGTAGCGACTGAGGTCCTGCCGTAACTCACGAATACCGACTTTATCGCTCACACCCTCAATGTAGCACAATTGTAGCGTCATCTATTCCCGCTGATAGAGCGAACTTACCGGGGGTGAACGCTAGCGAGAAAACCCGCACGGTCTGTGCCAACTTCGCACCGAATCAGGATGCGCCGGGCGGGACCGACTAGAGCTCGGACAACCGGAGAGGCGGTCGCTCGCGGATCGTGTCGAGGAAGCCGTTGTGATCATCTCGCCACTCGTCCTCGTTCACGATCGAGACGTTGACCTCGCGGCCGAGCCGCTCTAAAGCGATCTGGGCAGCTTCGTATCGGATCGCGGGCGACGGTAAAGGTGGAAATAACCCCGAGGGGGCCATACGATCGGCGTGATGCGTTTTCGCCCCAATCTCCGTGCCGGTGCGGTTGTCGTAGTGCTCGGCGGAGCGACGATTCTGGCGCTGTTTGCCGGGATCTCCCCTGGTGCCGCGGATCGAGCCGGGAGCCGGCTGGCTACCACGCCCCTTACTGGCGCGGTCAGCGTGAGCTCCGGCGTATACCACGCTTGCGCCGTACTTTCCGGCGGCCCGATCCGCTGCTGGGGCGACTCGCGCTCGGTTCCGAACGGAATTGCCGGCGCGCGTTATTCCGCCGGCTCGATTGCCGTCCCGATCAGCGGTATCGGCGACGCGGCCTCCGTCAGCGCCGGCGGCTTCCACACCTGCGCGGTGCTCTCCGGCGGCGCGGTCGANNCGGCGACCTCAGTCACACCTGCGCCGTACTGACGAGTGGCGCCGTTGAGTGTTGGGGCGACAACGAGCGGGGCGAGCTCGGCGACGGCACTACGGCGACCAGCCTCGTTCCCGTCGCGGTGAGTGGCATAGCGAACGCTGTGAGCGTCAGCAGCGGCCTCTACCACAGCTGCGCCCTCCTCTCGGGCGGCACGGTCGAGTGCTGGGGCGACAACCACTACGGTCAGCTCGGAAACGGCACGAACACGGCCAGCTCGACGCCGGTCGCGGTGGCGGGAATCGCGAATGCCGTCTCGATCAGNNCGAATGCCGTGAGTGTCAGCAGCGGTACTTTCCACACCTGTGCCGCTCTGAGCGACGGCAAGGTCGAGTGCTGGGGGTACAGCCTTTACGGCCGGCTCGGAAACGGTCAGTCCGGATGGACTCTGATCAGCTCGACTCCAGTAGCTGCAAACGGAATCGTGAACGCCGTCGCCGCGAGCGCCGGCAGCGACTCGAGCTGCGCCGTTCTCTCCGACGGCACCGTCAAATGCTGGGGCGGCAATCTCTACGACCAGCTCGGCAACGGTAAGAACCTCTTCAGCCTCGTCCCGGTGAACGTGATCACTTCCTGAGCGATGTCGATGTCACGTGAACTGCTCTCAGCATCAGGCGGAAGGCTCGTGAGATGAAAAAGGTGTTTCTCGCGCTCGCGGCAGCGCTCGCCGTCGGGATAGTCGCCGCGGCTGCCTCTCCCTCGATCTCCTCCTCTCCGGTCAAGAAACCCGGCGTGTTCAAGACGCGGGCGATCTCGTTCCTGGCCGCCGACGGGTCGCGAGCCGCGGTTGTCACCGATGGGCCGGTCGCGAAAAAGTCCTTCGGGACCTGGTGCTATCGAGTCGTGGTCTGGAACGTTGCGACGAGGAAGTGGACGAGGATCAACCCCGACGTGTGCCCGGGCTCGTCGGCGGTCAACGTGATACTCGGGCTGGCGCTCGCGGGCAAGCGGGTTGCCTGGCTCGAAGGAGTAGGGGGTAACAGCCTCGAGCTCGGTGTGACCGCCCGTGACCTGGGCGCCAAGAAGAACGTGGACATCAGCGGTTTCACTTCGAACTCGAACGGAGCCGAGGGATACCCGGACGGGGGCTATGTCGGCAACCTGGTCGGCAAGGGAAACGCGCTCGCCTTCAGCTACTGGAGCGTCTGCACGGCTATTCCAGAGGGCGCCGTGGATGACATAGCGAGCTGCAATCAACCGGCGCCGGGCGCCCGGGACATCCTGATCTACAGCGATCAGTGGTTGGTCGGAGTGGTTGGGAAAAAGAGCACCACCATCGCTCAAGCTCCCGACAGCGAAGGTGAGTGGACCTCGAATCTCGAGACCATCTTCACGCACGACTCCATCCCCACCGCCGTCTGGGTCGACGCCGGTCGCATCGTCGCCCAGCCGAACTCGGGCGGACCGATAACGATCTACTCGGCGAAGGGCACCGTCCTGAAGACGATCGCCGTCCCGAACGGCGCCTCCTCGGGGACTGTGCTCCAGGGCTCGCAGCTGGCCACGCTCAGCAACGGCCATCTATATGTCTACGACGTCTCTTCCGGCGCTCTGAAAAAGACGATTCCGCTCCAGGCGACGGCGCTGCGCGATCTTCAGAAGGGGATCGCCGTCTACCTGAACGGGCGCAGCATTCACCTCCTACGCCTCTCCGACGGGAAGAAGTTCAAGCTGACCCCGCCGGGCAAGGGATTCGTGGACGCTCAGATCGAGGCGCCGGGTCTCTACTACGTCTACAGCCTGGTAAAGGGAACGACCAAGGGGCGCATCGTCTTCGTGCCCTTTGCAACGGTTCTCAAGAAGCTCCGCTAGCCGATCCAGCATCGCGCCGCCGGGCGCCGAAGTACTTCGTCAGATAATCCGAGCCCCAAGCGCGCTCGCAACCAGCTCGACGGCGAGCTTGGCGGTCGCGTTCTCGCGGTCGAGGATCGGGTTGACCTCGACGATGTCGAGCGAGCCGGCCAAGCCCGACTCGGCCACCAACTCGAGGGCCAGGTGCGCTTCGCGGTAGGAGAGCCCGCCCCGGACGGGAGTCCCGACCCCGGGCGCCGTGTCGGGATCGACCGAGTCCATGTCGAACGAGACGTGCACGAAGCCGGTGCCGGAGACGTCGTCGAGCGCGCGCCCCATCACCTGCTCGAGCCCGAGCCGGTCGATGTCGCTCATCGTGTAGACCTTCACCCCGTAGTCGGCGACGAGCTCCCGCTCGGGATCGTCGAACGAGCGAACCCCGACGATGACGATGCGGCTGGCCTGAACCATCGGCAGCGGCCACTCCGGGCTCTCGAAACCGCTGCCCGCCAGTCCCAGCGCGGCGGCGAGCACCATCCCGTGCACGTTCCCGCTCGGGCTCGTCTCGGGGCGATTGAGATCGCCGTGGGCGTCGACGTAGAGAACGCCGCCCGGCCCGCGCACCGAGGCCAGCGCTCCCAGCGATCCGAGCGCGACGGAGTGGTCGCCGCCGAGCACGAGCGGGAAGGCGCCCTGCTCGATCGCCTTGCGCACGAGCCGGGCGACCTGCTCGCAGATCGCCTTCACCTCGGGCAGGAAGCGCGCATGCTCGTCGCTCAAACTGGTCGCCTCGACGACCGGGGTCGAGACGTCGCCCCAGTCCTCGACCTCCAGCCCCATCTTCGCCAATCTACGGTCGAGCCCCGCGTAGCGGATAGCAGAGGGGCCCATGTCGACGCCGCGGCGCCCGGCACCCAGGTCGAGCGGGGCGCCGATGACTACTACGGGCTGCGATTTGGTGGAGTTCATCCTGGAAGTATCGCGCAGCCGTCACAAAACGAAGCCAAATACGTGACAGAGCCGGAGTCGGTGCGAGCCCGGGGCTAGGGTCGCAAACGACCCTCCAGACGATGGCGATCCGCCATTTTCGGAGGTCGAACCGATACTGAATCGTGAATCACGTCGTAACCAGTACGCACTTCGAGGACGACCTCTCGCGCCTCCCCGCTGCCGATCGGAAGCGGGTGCTAACCGTGCTCCGAGACACCCTTCCGTCCGAGTCGTTACCGCCGAATCTCAATATCAAAGCGATCAAGGGATATGCACCATGGCTTCGCCTGCGAGTCGGAGACTGGCGCATCATCTTCCGCCCTCTCGCTCGCGGCGAGCTCGAAGCAGCCCGCCAGCGCCACGGTCGCGAATCGGCACGTGGCTACTACGTTGAAACCGTCGTCAGGCGGAGCGAGCTTCCTCGGGTCGCGAGGAGGCTGAGGTAGTGCCCTCGACCCCGAAGCGCGTAAGCAGTTCTTCGAGCGGAATCGTCTTCCCTTCGGCAATGTCGCGATCGGCCCGCTCGAGGCGCTTCGCTAGCTCGGGCGAGTTAGCGAGGATGTAGTCCTCTAGGTCTTCCTCGTCGAAGGGGTAGATAACGCCGACGGGCTTGCCTCGGTCGGTCACGACGGTCGGCTTCCCCGTCTTGCTGACGTCGCGGATGATCGCGCTGGCGTTACGGGCTAGCTGGCGGATGCCGACGACTGGCATGGTTGTGGCTCCTCGGCTCGATCGGTGATGTACGTCGTGTTGTACGTACATCTGTATTGTGCCTGGACCGAGGTGCGAGGGGAAGGGTTGGAATGGGCGCTGTGTGAGTTTTGGTGCAGATTGCGCGAGGCAGGAAAAGCGACGCTCGCGTTCGTACGAGTCATAATGTGAGAGAATCGGCTACGAAGGAGGCGGGATTGTCTTGAGGATTTGGGGGCTTTCGAAGAAGGCGGCGAACTACCGGCACGCGCCGAGGCCCGACGTCCGGTGCGGCCGTTGCAGGTACATGTTCCCCACCCTCGCATTGGGTGGGTGCAGGCTGGTTCGGGGACCGATCCGAGGCTCCGCCACCTGCGACGAGTTCACGCCTCGCCACACCGCTTGAGCTCAAACGCGAGGCGGCTCGCAGATCAGGCGGCGCGCCGGCGACCACCGGCGTGTGAACACACGGCTGAACCCGCGGGTTTTGGTTGCTAGTAGAATCAGCCGCTGCTTGGCGAGGTAGCTCAGTTGGTAGAGCACACGGCTGAAAACCGTGGTGTCGCCGGTTCAATTCCGGCCCTCGCCATCCCAGGCTTCTCGCCGGCGCGGTATGGCGCGAGGTCAAGTGCCAGGCTCAGAGGCCGCGCCTCGGGCCGCTGGCCGCACGATCCTCTCCGGGCCCGTGTGTTGAACACTGTGCCCTCCGGGCTCGCACGCCCAGCGACCCGCCAGAAGCCTGGGATAGCGCAGGGGTGGGGTATGGGCGCCGTGGCCGGTTTGACGGGCGAAGTCCTGAAGGATCGATTGTCCGAGGGCGTTAGTTGGCCGCGCCCGCGCATGTCGGTCGCGGCGGCGAATGGCGGAGACCCTACTGTTGTCCAGAAACGCCGATGCCGTATATCCAATGAGCCGGTACAGTCGATCTCGTGTCGACTACTCCTCGTGTGAGCAACAGTCAGGCCGATCGGGCGGGAGAAGCGTTCCGGGCTTTGATGGCCGGTGACCCTGCTGGATACGTGCCGCTTGAGGACTTGCTCAGAGTGCTAGGCATCATCAGGCAATACCGGGCGATGCACGCCTATCCGCTGAGCAAGGTCACTTCCGGCGTGCGCACAATGCTCGAGACCGAATTCGGCGTTCGCGCACCTCGGCCCGCTCAACGGTTCAAGCGCACCGAGCGAATACTCAACAAACTGATTCGATTGCCGCATATGCGGCTTTCGCAGATGGAGGACATCGGCGGATGTCGAGCCGTTCTGGACACACTCGATGACGTGCACGCCGCGGCGACACGCATCCGGCACCGATGGACTCATGCGCGTGTTCACGAACTCATCAGCGATCCGAAGCCTGACGGGTACCGGGCGCTCCACATCATCGAGAGACGCGACGAGCGCCTCATCGAAGTTCAGCTGCGCACGTTCCGGCAACATCAGTGGGCCGAGCTCGTCGAGTTCTGGGCCGGCCGCACCGGATACGCGCTCAAGGACGGTCATGGACCGGCCGATCTCAGGATGTACTTCGCTATGGCCGCCGAACGACTAGCCCGAGAGGATCGAAACGAGCCCTTGGACGAGGCGCTCGAGAACGAGTTCGCTACGCTTCGAAAGACGGTTCGCCACTACTTCTCTTCGCCATTCAGGTCCTGATCGTGTCGATCAACCACTTCCTCATCATTTACGACCTTCGCCACGGGAAGCTCGTCGACTTCCAACCCTTCGGACACGACATCGATCGTGCTACGGAGGCGTACGCCGAGACGGAACGTGAGTACCGCGATCGATCGGATCACGAGGATTTCGAGATCGTCCTCGTCGGCGCGGACTCACGCGAGACGATCGAGCAGACGCACTCGCGCTACTTCAAGTCGCGCCAGACCGTTCCGTTCTGATCTCGCGTTACGCGGCATCCGCGTCCGCCACCTCGCCGTCCATCAGAACGGCCGCCTGCTCCAGCACCGTCTGCGTCGCCGACTCCTGCTTATCCGGCGGGTAGCCGTGCTTGCGCAGGATTCGTTTCACGATCACCCGTAGCTGGGCGCGGACGTTCTCGCGGATCGTCCAGTCGATGGTGACGTTCTTCCGCACCGCGACGACCAGCTCCTGGGCGATCCCGCGCAGCCTCTCGTCGCCGAGCACCTGGACGGCGCTGTCGTTGACGGAGAGTGCGTCGTAGAAGGCGAGTTCGGCCTCGGTTAGACCCAGCTCTTCGCCGCGCTTGTCGGCTTCGCGCATGTGCTTGGCGAGTTCGATCAGCTCCTCGATCACCGCCGCCGATTCGATCGAGCGGTTCTGGTAGCGGCGGATCGCCTGCTCGAGCATCTCGGCGAAGGAACGGGCTTCGACTACGTTCTTACGCCTGCGTGCCTTGATCTCGTCGGAGAGAAGCTTGCGCAGGAGCTCGACCGCGACATTCTTCTGCGGCAGCTCGCGCACCTCGTCCAGGAACTGGTCGGACAGGATGGAGATGTCGGGCTTCTCGAGACCGGCGGCGGTGAAGACGTCCAGCACCTGCCGCTCGGGCACGATTGCGCGCGAGACGATCTGGCGCACCGCTAGGTTCAGGTCTTCCTCTGCTTGGTGCTTCTCCAGAGTCGGCCCGACGAGCGCGACCTTCACCGTTTGGAAGAAGGAAACCTCGTCGCGGATCCGGAGCGCCTCTTCATCGGCGCCGGCAAGAGCAAAAGCCCTCGAAAGATCGCTGACGGCAGCGACAAAGCGCTCCTTGCCGTCCTCCTGAGCGAGGATGAATTCCTGCGCCTGCGGTATGAGCGTGACTCGCTCCTGCGGCTTGCCCTCGAGCCAAAGCGAGCGGTCGAAGCCGTGGAGGAGGCCGCAGCAGATCTCGTACTTCACGAGCATGACCTTGACGGCTTCCTTCTGAATCGACACCGCGTCGCCCTTACCACCGCTCTCGGTATACGTCTTCAGCGCCTGCTTCAGCTCCTGCGCCAGCCCGAGGTAGTCGACGATGAGCCCACCGGGCTTGTCGCGAAAGACTCGGTTCACGCGCGCGATCGCCTGCATCAGTCCATGTCCGCGCATCGGCTTGTCCACGTACATCGTGTG
>PMMN01000083.1 GCA_003162235.1 Actinomycetota bacterium
GGGTTCGAATCCCGCTGGGGGCAAATCGTTGTTTTTTCGTCAACGTTTATTCCTGCAAAACAGCCCTTTTTACGTGACCGGTCGCTCGACGCGTTCTGTAGTCAGCTACTCAACGTTTATCCCTGCATATCGGGTGGTTTTGTGTCTCCGGTCGCTCCGTCATCCTTCAAGTCCCCGATCTAGCCTGATCCTTAGCTACGACAGGTAGGGCAGAGGCCGGTCAGCTCGATCGTGTGGCCCGTGGTCACGAAATCGTGCCGCGCCGAGACTCGGCTCAGCCAGCCGTCGAGCCCGCACTCGCGGATTTCGACCACCCGATGACAGCCAGAACAGACGAGGTGATGGTGGTGCGCATCGCCGCAGAGGCGGTAGCACAGCTCTCCGCCGTGATGGGAGAGCGCGTCGATGACGCCCTTCTCGCTCAGGAGAGACAGCGTGCGGTAGACGGTGGCGAGGCCAATCGCCGAGCCCTTCCGCTCGCGCAAGCGACGCCATAACGTCTGCGCCGTCGCATCGTCCGGCTCCCGCGCCAGTTCGCCGAGTATCTCGAGCCTCTGTCGCGTCGCCCGAACGCCTCCCTGCGCCAGCAACTCGACGAGCTTCGGCTCTCCAATTTGCGCAGCCTCTTGCATGAAAGTAGGATAGCTGACATGAGACTGAGAATCGTTCTCATAAGCCTTCTACTCCTACTTGTGGCGCTCATCGTCGCCGGCCTCGTGCTCATGGCACGCGCTCCGTCTTCGAGCACGAAGCTGAGAGTGGTTGCCGCCGAGAACTTCTACGGCGACATCGTCGGGCAGATCGGGGGCTCGCATGTCGCCGTCACCTCTATCCTCTCCGACCCGAATGCCGACCCGCACCTGTTCGAACCGGGAACGGCAAACGGTCTAGCGGTCTCCACCGCCGCACTCGTAATCCAGAACGGACTCGGCTACGACGCCTTCATGCAGAAGCTCGAGAGCGCCGCGCCAAGCGGCCACCGAATAGTGGTCACGATCTCCGATGTGCTTGGTTTTCGCGACGCAAAGACGAACCCCCACATCTGGTACGACGTGCCAAAGCTGCCGCTGATCGCCGGGGCGATCGCGTCGGGCCTGGAGCGAGCCGACCCGTCGCATCGCGCTGTCTACGAATCCGGGCTGCGCAGGTTCCTGGCTAGCCTCGTTCCGCTCCAGCGGGAGGTCGCTGCCATCCGCGCCTCCTTCTCGGGCCAGCCGGTCGCCTATACCGAGCCGGTCCCCGGCTACCTGATCGACGCCGCGGGGTTGCGAAACCTCGCACCGAGTTCCTTCACGCGTGCGATCGAGTCGGGCAACAGCCCCACTCCCCAGGATTACGCCACCATGATCCGGCTCGTCATAGAGCGGCG
Source organism: Actinomycetota bacterium (assembly GCA_003162235.1). Classification (GTDB taxonomy): domain Bacteria; phylum Actinomycetota; class Thermoleophilia; order Gaiellales; family Gaiellaceae; genus Fen-549. Next base: position 1,370 of record PMMN01000083.1, read on the forward strand.
AGTCAGGGTGCTCCTCTACAACACCCAGGCGGTCTCGCCGATCACCTCCCAGATCCGCTCAGCCGCGAAGCGCACCGACATCCCCGTCCTCGGCGTAACGGAGACTCTGCCGCCCGGATCGACATTCCAGGCATGGCTGCTCGCCGAGACGCGAGCATTGCACGGAGCGCTAGTGCGATGAGCTACGTCGTCTCGGTCAGAGAGCTGGCGCTTCGTTTCGGCGAGCGCAGACTCTGGGACGACCTCTCTTTCGAGCTGGCCGCAGGTGAACTGCTCGCCGTGCTCGGCCCGAACGGAACCGGGAAGACCTCGCTACTCAGAATCCTGCTCGGGCTGATCGAACCGAGCGCCGGCAGCGTGGAGGTCTTGGGACGATCACCACGGCAGAGCCGCGCCAGAATCGGCTACGTCCCGCAGCAGCGCATCTTCGACCGCGACCTGGCGCTGCGCGCTCGCGATCTCGTCCGGCTCGGCCTCGACGGCCACCGCTGGGGCGTAAGCTTGCTCACGCGCGACAAGCGGGAGCAAATCGAGCGCGCTCTCACCGAGGTGGGAGCCGCCGAATATGCGGATGCGCCGATCGGCCGCCTTTCGGGCGGCGAGCAGCAGCGCCTGAGGGTCGCCCAGGCTCTCGTCGCCGAGCCGGCTCTCCTGCTCGCCGACGAGCCGCTGCTCTCGCTCGACCTTTCCTACCAGCGGATCATCACCGGGCTCCTCGATGAGCGACGGCGACGCTTCGGGACGCCGGTCGTGTTCGTGACCCACGACATCAACCCGATCCTGCCGACCGTCGACCGGGTGCTCTATCTCGCTCCGGGACGCTGGGCGATCGGAACTCCCGACGAGGTTCTGACCTCCGAGACGCTCTCGTCTCTATACGAGACCGAGGTCGACGTGCTGCGCGTTCGCGGACGGGTCGTCGTCGTCGGCACGCCGGACGACCAGGACGTTCATCACGTACACGAACACGGGCAGGTTCACGCCTGATGTTCAGCCAGCTGCTCGCACAGCACTTCGTGCACACCGCGCTGCTTGCGGGGGCAGTCGTCGCCGTCGTCTCCGGCGCTATCGGCGTCTTCGTCGTCACTCGAGGAGCGAGCTTCGCCGTGCACGCGATCTCGGAGCTCGGCTTCACGGGCGCAGCTGGAGCGCTCGTCATCGGAGTCGACCCGGTGCTCGGAATGATGAGCGGCTCGATCGTCGTGGGTTTCGTGCTCGGCCTGCTCTCGCTGCGTGGCCGAGAGCGCGATAGCGCCATCGGAGCTGTGCTGGCCTTCGGGTTGGGAGTGGGCGTGCTCTTCCTCTCGCTCTACCAGGGCTATGCGACCGAGGCCACCAACCTGCTCTTCGGCAGCATCGTCGGCGTCAGCGACAGCCAGCTCCGCAACCTCGCCATCGTCGCCTCGATCGTGATGGTCGTAATCGCGCTCGCCTATCGGCCGCTCGTCTTCTCAAGCGTCGATCCCGAGGGCGCCGAGGCCCGGGGCGTGCCGCTGCGCACGCTCTCCGTTCTGACCTTCCTGCTGCTGGCGCTGGCGACCGCCGAGGCGATCCAGGTCGTCGGCGTCCTCCTCGTCCTCACCCTCGTGATCACGCCCGCCGCCGCCGCTCAACGGCTTACCAACCGACCCGAGGCCGCGCTATTGCTCAGCATCGGCATAGCGCTCGTCTCGACCGAAGGTGGGATATTGCTCTCGCTTGAGAAGCCGTGGCCGACCAGCTTCTTCATCAGCGCGATCTCCTTCGCCATCTACCTGATCGCGCGAATCGTCGATGTCGCGCGTCCAAGGAGCACCCGGATGTCCGCTCCACAGACGGTGTGAGTCAGGCGGGCTACCAAGCGCAGCGTTGCCAAAATTGGCATCGCCAGTGTAGACTATAAACGGTTATTTCCAGCTACTTTGACTCGCGCGAGTCCCTCGCAGGTGTCTCGCCGAGACTTTGCACCTCGGGGGAAGGGTTGGAAAGCTGTCGCATGAGGTGCACCTCGCATACTCGGGTCGGTGGCTCCTTCCGGCCGGGCGCGACCGGCCTACGGAGCCGTGTGGCGCCGCTGAGTGAGGAGCTCCGAGACGCCCTCTATATCCGTCGCTCTCGCGCGCACGCGAGACCTCTCAACCGTTCTGGAATCTCCGTAGAAAAGCAGAGGCGCGCCTGCCGAGACGCGGAGAGCGCTCCTTGTAGTATCGGTAGATTCAGAGATGCCGTTTCCGACTCGACGAAGGGGTGAGCTAGCAATGAAGGGATACGGGGCCAATATCGAGGAGCTCACGCTGGCCAATACCGATTTCAGGCGCGTGCTCTATACGGGCAAGTACAGCCAACTCGTCCTCATGTCGCTCGCACCCGGCGAGGAGATCGGGTCGGAGGTCCACGCGGACGTCGATCAGTTCTTCCGTTTCGAGCAGGGAACCGGCAGGGTCGTCATCGATGGGCTCGACAACGCGGTCGAGGACGGCGACGCGGCGATCGTGCCGGCCGGCGCCGAGCACAACGTCGTCAACACGTCTTCGTCGGAGCCGCTGAAGCTCTACACGATCTACTCGCCGCCGGAGCATCGTGACGGCGTCGTACGCGCCACGAAGGCAGACGCGGAGAAAGAAGAAGAGCACTTCGACGGCGTGACGACGGAGTAGCGGCGCCTTCTCACCTTCGGGCTCGCTCGCTCAGGTCGTCTGAATACGACCGGCCAGGAAAAAGATCAGGAGGCGCCGCATAGCGACGCCTCCGTGACCTCTACTCCACTTCGATCAAGCAATAACGCGAACGTTCGTCGCCTGCGGGCCTTTCTGACCCTCACTCGACTCGAACTCGACCTTCGCACCTTCAGGGAGACTCTTGAAGCCTTCGCCCGCGATGCCGTTGTGGTGGACGAACAGATCCTTGCCGCCGTCTTCCGGCGTAATGAACCCGTAGCCCTTGTCATTGTTGAANNTCGCGCTCGAACTGCTCGCGATGACCAAGCCGTGCCGCGAGACGGCTGACGTCCGCCTGTTGCTCGGGTAGAACGAATGTGGTGCCGTTTCCACCTCTGCCTGCGCGGCCCGTGCGGCCGACCCGATGCACGTAGTCCTTGTCCTCTTCCGGCGGATCGAAGTTGATCACGTG
>PMMN01000094.1 GCA_003162235.1 Actinomycetota bacterium
GCGGGTGGCTCGGTGGCGGGCGACGGAAAGAAGTGCCCTCGCCGGCAGCCGAGCCTTCCCCAGACCGCAGCGCTCAGCTACAACCTCACTATGGAGAAAGTCCGTCTAGGCGGTATGGCGCTGGAAAACGGCGTGCTCGTCCAGGGGCCGACGGCCTGGGCCTGCGCGGTGCGTCTTCCCAACGGGGAGTTGCGGGTGGTCGCGCGGAAGAAGCGCTTCCAGGCCTCGCGCGTGCGCTCGCCGCTACTCCGCGGCCCCGCCCGGCTGGCCGAGGCGTTCTCGGTTCTGCCGGGCATTCGCCGGGCGCTGCCCGAGGCGCGCCTTCCCTTCCAGCGCCCGCGGGTACGGGCGGCGTTCCTCGCCAGCTCGCTCGCCATGCGGCTGCTTCGGAGCTCGCCCCGTGCCGGCTCGCTTGGTAGCGAGCTCTCGAGCGTGGCGCTGGCGATCCTGCCGGCGGCCGTCTCCCTGCGCGGATCGGAGCTGACCGCCTACCACGGCGCCGAGCACGCCACCATCGGCTCGTACGAGCACGATGAGCCGCGCGGGCGCGTGCACGAGCGCTGCGGCTCGAATCTGATCGCACCGCTGCTCGCCGGCTCGATCGTGGTCAATGTGCTGGCGGCGCGCCTTCCCTGGCGCTACAGGGGCGCCGCCCGACTGGGAGGCCAGGTCGCCGCAGTCGCCGTCTCGAGCGAGCTTCTGGCCTGGGCACTGGCCCACCCCGACGACCCCCTTTCGCACGCGATCCGCCGGCCCGGACAGGAGCTTCAGCTCCACCTGGCGACCGCGGAGCCCAGCCCGGAGCAGCTCGAAGTGGCGCGCGCCGCGCTCGACGCCTGCCTTGCTCTCGAGCGGGAACAGGGCTGACGGCCTTCCAACGCGGTAGCATCAAGCACGTGCAGGCGAAGAGCACCCACCACATCGCGGTCGCGGTGAACAGCGTGGACGAGGCGCTCGCCACTTACCAGCAGTTGTTCGGTGCCGTGCTCGAGCATCGCGAGACCGTTCCCGAGCAGGGCGTCGACGCCGCCACGGTGATGCTCGGCGGCAACCGGATCGAGTTACTCGGAGCAACCGGGCCGGACACGCCGGTGGGGAAGTTCCTCGCCAAGCGCGGGCAAGGCATTCATCACATCGCCTTCGAGGTCGACGACCTCCGCGCCTCGCTCGCCGAGCTCGAGGCCAAGGGCGCCCAGCTGATCGACACCGAGCCGAGACGCGGGCTGCACGGGCTCGAGGTCGCCTTCATCCACCCGGAAACCTCCTACGGAGTTCTCTACGAGCTGGTGACAAATGCCGCATAAAGACAAGGTTCGCGTCGAGGTCGGCTTCGACGGGGGCCAGATCATGAACAGCCTGATCGCGAGCACTTCGGCGACGGCGCTGGAAGAGGCCCTCGGCAATCCGGACATCGGTACGGTGACACTCGATAGCTCCGAGGGCGCGCTGATCGTCGTGCTCGCGCACGTGGCCTACGTCAAGCGCCATACGCGCGGGGGTCAGATCGGCTTTCTCACGCCGTAGGCAGTCCGTGAGGTTCGAGGCGCAAGGCGGCTATCGTTGACGCGATGACTCCGCGTGCGGTGATCTTCGACCTCTGGGGCACGCTCATCCCCTTCGACTTCGAGCGCGGACAGCACATGTTTGCGTTATTCGCAAAAGCGCTCGGGGTGCCACCCGAGGAGTTCGAGCGCGAGTGGCGCCGTAGCTATCACCAGCGCCTCGTGTCCGATCTGCGGGCGAGCTTCGAGAACGTCTGCGGCGTGCTGGGAGTGACGCGAGCGGGCGCCGTCGATGAATGTCTCAAGCTACGCGTCGAAGGGCATCGCGAGATGTTCGTCCCACGCGAGGACGCCGTGGCCACGCTCCGGGAGCTACGTGTCCGCGGCTACTCGACCGGTCTCGTCACGAACTGCAGCTCCGAGATCCCGAAGCTTCTGCATGAGTCATCACTCGCGGGCCTCTTCGATGTCGAGGTCTTCTCTTGCAGCGCCGGTTTGAGGAAGCCCGACCGCGCTATCTACGAGCTGGCAGCGACTCGGCTGAGCGTCGATCCGCAGCTTTGCCTCTACGTCGGTGACGGCGACGACCACGAGCTCGATGGCGCTCGCGACTTCGGTATGAGCCCGGTGCTGCTTCGGCCCGGTGACACGCGGCCGCCCGAGGGCTGGCAGGGGCAGGAGATCGCTCGACTCGCCGAGGTGCTTACGCTCGTCCCCTGAGGGGCTGGCCTCCTCCCGCAGCGCGCGCGAGCCCGGAGGGATTGGCCCTAAGCTACCGGCATGGCTCTGGAAGTCGGCATCGTCGGTTTGCCCGGGGCGGGTAAGACCACCATCTTCAACGCCCTGACGCGTGCCGGCGCCCAGGTGGGCGCCTACTCCGGCCCTTCGGGCAAGGAGCACGTGGGCATGGCCGAGATCGCCGACGAGCGCCTGCAGAAGCTGGCCGAGACGGTCAAGGCCAAGAAGGTGACGAAGGCGGCGATCAGGGTCGTGGACGTGCCCGGNNCGCCGGCTCGAGCGCATGAGCAAGCAGGCCAAGTCGGGCGACGCGATGCTCAAAAAGGAAGTGGCGACGCTAGAGCGCTTGCTCGCCCACCTCGACGAGGGAAAGACGTTGCGGGACTGGCCCGAGGAGCTGTCCGCCGAGCTCGATCCGCTCACGACCAAGCTGCTGATTCCGCTCGAGAACGGCCCGAACGGGATCGACGGGCAGCTCGAGCTCGAGCTGGCCGAGCTCTCCGACGAGGAGGCCGCGGAGTTCAGGGAAGGCAAGCCCTCGGCTCTGCACGAGGTCGCGCGGCGGCTGTTCGAGGCGCTCGACCTGATCGGCTTCTTCACCGCCGCCGAGAAGGAGACCAGGGCCTGGACGCTCAGGCGCGGGCAGACCGCGCTGGAAGCGGCGGCGACCATCCACTCCGATATCGCCCGCGGCTTCATTCGCTGCGAGGTGATCCGCTGGGACGACCTCGTCGCCTCGGGCTCCCACTCGGAGGCCTCGCGCAAGGGGCTCCAGCGCCTGGAGGGGAAGGAGTACGTCGTCGCCGACGGAGACGTGCTCAACATTCGCTTCAACGTTTAGTTCGAGGCTTTGATTGAGCGAAGCGCTCCGCCGCCTATGCGCTCGGCGGTGCAAAGCTGATCCGGCACGAAAACGGCACATCTCGTGCGCTCTTTCCCGGTACCGTTTCACGACCCCGC
>PMMN01000067.1 GCA_003162235.1 Actinomycetota bacterium
AGCTCCTATCTGATGAAGTCGCCGCCGAAGCAGATCGTCGACGACGAGGCCTGCGAGCTGACCGAGGAGTTCATCAAGCGCTATCCGCGCAAAGCCGCAGTTAAGCCCGCGAAGGCGTAGAGCAACTCGACAATCGTTAGATCCTGCGCCCGCTTCGGCGGGCGCAGGTCTTTTCGGAGCCGGAACACCAGCGCCTGACGAAGCGGCACGACTACACTCGTTTTCGTGGCTCTGCGCATCTGCCTAGTGACGCCTTTCGCCTGGTCACAGCCTCATCCGGTGAACGAGAACGTGGCCGGCATCGCCGTCGCGCTGCGGAAGCGCGGGCACCACGTCACGGTGCTCGCTCCCTCCAACCGCGCCGCCGACCTCAGAGCCGGACGGCGGGCGCTGGCGCGCGAGGAAGACGCCGACCTGATCGCTCTCGGACCTGCGATCCCCGTGACCCGGCGAAGCAAGCTCGGCATTCCCGTCGGCGTGCGCGCCAACCTGGCGCTGGCGCTGGTGGAGGGACGATTCGATCTGGTGCACGGGTTCGAGCCGGGGTTGCCGAGCCTCTCGTACCTGGCGCTGCGCGAGACGAGATCACTGACGGTGGCGAGCTTCCTCTCGGCCGAGCGGGTCTCCTACCAACCTGCCCGTTCTCGCCGTGAGCGCCTGCTCGCCCGCACCGACGCGTTGCTGGCGACCAGCGAGGAAATAGTCCAGGCGGCCAGGGAGCGATTCCCCGGCGACTACCGGCTGCTTCCCGAGGGCGTCGACACCGAGTTGTTCCGGCCCCGCGAGAAGCGCCGGCTGATCGCCGCCGAGTGGCGCTCGCCCGAGCGAGCCGTAGCTCGTAGTCTGATTCGCTCTCTGCGCGAGCTGGACGATTGGGAGCTATTGCTCGTGCGTACGAAGCCGCTCGCCGGTCGGCCCAGCGTGCCGCGCGACCTGCGCGGTCGCGTGCGCGTGCGCACGGCCCGCGATCCGGAGGTTCGGGCGCGCTTGCTCGCCGAGGCGGCCGTGTTCGTGCCGGCGCCCGGTGGGTTGGCACGGCTGCGGCTGGAGGCCGAGGCCTGCGGCGCCGCGATCGCCGACCCACCCGGACTCGCGGAGCAGCCCCAGCTGGCAGCCGCGGCTGCGGCGCGACTGGCCGATAACGAGAGCGCGCGAAAGGAGCTGCAGGGGCAAGCCCGGAAACGCGCCGAGAAACAGTCCTTCGCCGTTGTCGCCGGCGAGCTCGACGGGATCTACCGCGATCTGTGCAAGCGCCGGCGCGCGCCTCGCAAATCGAGCGCCGACCCGCTGGCCGGCCGGGAGCAGATCCTCTGCGACCTGCACATGCACACGAGCTGGTCTCCGGACTGCTCGGTCGAGGTGGACGACCTGCTCGCCCACGCCGAGGAGATCGGCCTGGGGGCGATCGCCGTCACCGACCACAACATCTTCAGCGGCGCCAGGGAAGCAGTCGAGCGGGCGCGCGCGGGCGAGCTGATCGTGATCCCCGGCGAGGAGATCAAGACCGGCGAGCAGGGCGAGGTCATCGGCCTGTTCCTGGAGAGTGAGATCCCGCGCGGGCTCTCTTTCGCCGACACGGTCGCCGCCATCCACGAGCAGGGCGGGCTCGTTTACGTCCCCCACCCCTTCGATCGCCTGCACTCGATTCCCGACGCGGCGACGCTGCGCCGGCACCTGGCCGAGATCGACGTCTTCGAGGCCTACAACGCGCGACTTGTCTTCGAGACCTTCAACGACGAGGCGCTTCGATTCGCGCGCAAGTACAACCTGACCATGGGCGCCGGCTCCGACTCCCACGTGCTGCAAGGGCTCGGAACCGGCTGCGTGCGCATGCGCCGTTTCGAGGGCCCGGAAGAGTTCCTGATCAGCCTGCACGGAGCTGAGATCTTGCGCCGGCCGAAATCGCTCGTCTACCTGCAGTCGCTGAAATGGGCGGCGCAGGTCAAGGAAAGGGCGCGCTAGGGGAGAAAGTAGAACCCGCCTACCGTGCCCGTCGTGCCCAAAGACGAACTCTTCGAGAAGTACCTGCAAAAGGCGATCACCGAGATCAACGATCTCGGGCATGAGATCGCCGCCGCGGGCGATGTACCGCGGGCGGTCGTACTCGGGTCAGGTCACCCGCTGGCCGACATGATGCTGCTCAAGTACGACCCGAAGCCGGCCGAGCTGCAGGAGGGCGTCGCCTTCTTCGGCCGCTCCGGCCAGGCAATCCTGAAGTCGCTGCAGCGTTTGCGCGTCGATCCGATGGCGATCTACGGGACGAACTGCCTCAAGTTCGCAGGCGAGGACAAGGTCGAGGCGCGTCCCTACCTCCTGCGCGAGCTGCACATCGTCCAGCCGCGGCTACTCGTGGTCATGGGCGAGCAAGTTCTCGGCTTCGTAAACGAGCTCGGTTTCCCGCTCTCGGAGAGGCTCCAGCCGACGCTCGGCGCGCTGCAACGCTTCACGGCGACGATCGAGGCGCTCTACTGCCCCGATATCGACGCTTCGCTCGACGAGCAGGCGGCGAAGACGGCGTTCTGGAAGGCTTTCAAGCTGGTCGGGCCGTGGTGGGCCGAGCAACCGCCGTACTGAGAAGAGCTCGTTTCAGTTGACGAAACGCGCTCTGACAACGCGGCTGGCGCTCGCCGCCGTTTTCCTCGCCCTGCTCGCTCTCTACTACTCGATCAGCGAGCTTCTACCCAACCTGTCCGAGCGCGGCGACGTGCTCTGGGTCGACTTTGTCCTGCCAGTGCTCATCTTCGCCCCGGTCTACCTCGCGCTCGGGCTCCGGAACCGGCGCAGCGCGGTCGTCGGGGCGATCCTCGCGGCACTCCTCGCCACCGCCCTTTACCTGAGCGGCGAGACCCTGGCGGCTTCGATTCCGAAACTCGCCGCCGCGGCGCTGGTCGGATTCATCTTCCTGCGCTTCTGCGAGAAGCTCTGGCTACTGGTCGCGATCGCGCTCCTGGCTCCCGTGATGGACACGATCTCGGTCTGGCGCGGGCCGACGAATCGGATCCTGACCAAGGCGCCACAGGTGTTCGACGCCTTCTCGGTCGCCTCGCCGGTCCCGGGCGAGCGAGCGATCACGTTGAGCTGGGACGCTCCTCGTGGCTCGCAGATCGCCGGCTACCTCATCTACCGCCGGCGTGACGGCGGCGGCGAGCGTCAGCTAACCAAGAAACCTTTCTGCGCCCCCAAAGACGCGTGCGGGCGCTCGCTCGCCTTCTCGAACTTCGGACAGCCGGCGGACGCACGAGCCGTCTACCGCCTGGTGATAGTCGATGCACGGGGCGGGACGGGCCAGGCAACTTTCAGCGTTCCTCCGGTCGGACATGGCAAGGCCCGCTCGAGCGTCAGCCCCGGTCCGCTTGCTCCGACAAATCTGAGCGTGGAGACCGCGCCGACGTCGGCCGGGCTGGGACTGTCGGACATCATCTTCTTCGCCCTCTTCCTGGCCGGAACCGTGCGTTTTCGCCTGCGGCCCGTTGCGACCTGGCTGGCCCTGGTCGCCTCGATCGGCGTGACCGGTGTTTTCGCCGATTACGGCGACTTCTTCGGCCTGAAGGGTTTCCCGGCGATACCCGGCCTCTCGCTGGCCTTCCTNNGTCTGCCTGAAAAAAGTCAGCCGGCTCGAAGCCGAACACGTCCGCGTAGGCGCTCACAGGGAAGGACTGGATGCGGGTGTTGTAGATGCGGACGTTGCCGTTGTAGATGTAACGCGAGGCAGCGATTTCGTCCTCGGTGCTCGCGATCTCCTTCTGGAGCGCGAGGTAGTTCTCAGAGGCACGCAAAGCCGGGTAGCCCTCGGCGACGGCGATCGTCTTCCCGAGGGCGCCGGCGAGCTCGGCCTCGGGTGCGCTCTTGGCCGCTGCGCCGTTCGCCTCTTCCGCCTTCCCGCGCAGCCGCGCCAGCTCCTCGAACAGGTCGCTCTCGTGAGCCGCGTAGCCCTTCACCACCTCTACCAGCCTCGGGATCAGATCGTGGCGGCGNNATTTGCAGAGGCGTCATGGAAGCTCCCGGCCGCCGGAACCGTCCGCGGGCACGCTCGCCACGCGCGCCTCTTCGGTCAACCAGTCCGCGATCGGTTGCCAGAGCGCGAGCAGCTCGTCTATCTGTCTCGGATTACTCGGAGAAAGCTTCATCTCGACAAGGAAGGCCGCCACCTTCCCATCGGTTTCGAAGTAGGCACGGCCACCCCGGAACGCGCGACGGAAATCAAGGAGCTTGACGATCGCGCTCGGTGTCAAGAGCTTCCTGATCTCGGCTCCCCCTCCGGCCAGGCCGCTGATCCGGAACTGCTGCATCAGCTCGATCGACTCGAGCTCGACCTGCTCGCCGGTCATCTCTTGATGGGCGAATAGCTTTCCGCCTAGATCGGCAACGCGTCTGTGCGGCCAGATCTGCAGCAGGGGAATCAGAACGCGATCGAGCCCGAAGTGCAGGACGAGGTAGTTGCTGACCTGCTCGCTTTTACCGCTGCCGACGATCCGCTTGTGCTGGTAGAGGACGGCACCGGGCGCGATCGGCAAGCCCGAGAAGAAGTCGCTCGCCCTGCGCCGGTCGCCGCTGAGTAGAAAAGGCGTGTCCTCGAAAGGCTGCCCCGCCGGTGTGTACGTCCAGCCCCGTTTCGCGGCCCAGCGCGTGAAGAACCTCTCGCGGGCGCGGAGTTGAGCCCTCGCCCAACCGGCGATGAAGGCGCATAGCGCACCAGCCCCCATGCCGGCGAAGACGTTCGCCGCACGCAGGCTTGGCTCCTCTCCGAGCCCGTGCAGGAAGCCGAGCCCCGCCCCTACGAGCGCGCCGAAGGCGACGAGATCCCAGTAGCCGAAGTCGCGGAGGAGGCGCCGCTCCTCCTCGGCCTTCACCTCACGGTATTCGGGCTCGGNNCTCGGTGCGCATCTCACACAGTCGAGCGTTACTTCTTCGTGCAGTTCGCCGCTGCCCAGGCGCCAATGTTCTGCGCCGCCTTGGTCAACGCCGCGACGTTCAGCCCGGACATCAAGGCCTGCAGCTGCTTGGCCGTCGGCGTCACGCCGGGTTTGAGACCCAGTTTGGCGACCTGATCGGCGGCAGTGGCCAGTGCTTCGAAATCGGGCTTGATCGCCGCGGGAGCGACCTTGGCGATCGCCTTCAGCCTGGCAACCTGCGTATTCAGGTCGTTCGGGACGTTGCCCGCGAACGCCTTGCTGACAGTCTGCGAGGCGGCTGCGAGCTTCGCGCAGTCGGTACTCGTGAGGGCAGCAGTTCCGCCCGATGACGTGGTCGTCGACTGACTCGTCGTGGCGGGCGCCGTCGTCGATGCGGCCTTCTTCTTCGAGCCGCAGCCCGTCGCGATCACCAGCACGAAGACAACGAGTACAGCACAGATCAGCTTCAGTCTCATGTACGGGGCCCCTTTCCAGCGCTCGCGCGCATGGATTTGCTTGCTGCGCGATCCTAAAACACCTGAGCGCTCACCACAAGCCGGGTCGGTCGCGCCTCCCGCCCGGCGCGCGCCCCTACTTCCGCTTCACCGACCAGGTCCACTTGGCCGGAGTGGAGTCGGTGTTGCCGGC
>PMMN01000012.1 GCA_003162235.1 Actinomycetota bacterium
TTCCACGTCGCCAGCACCGGGCGCCACGGCCCCGTGCTCGTCGACATCACCAAGGACGCCCAGATCGCCGAGCTCGACTTCAAGTACCCGGAGCACGTCGACCTGCCGGGCTGGAATCCCGCCAGGAAAGTGAACCACCGCCAGATCGCAGCGGCCGCCAAGGCGATTCTCGAGGCCGACAAGCCGATCCTGTACGTGGGCGGCGGAATCATCAACGGGGAGGCTTGCGCCGAGCTGCTCGAGCTCGCCGAGCTGACCCGGATCCCGGTCGTGACCACTCTGACCGGAAAGGGCGGCTTCCCCGATTCGCATCCGCTCCACGCCGGGCACCCCGGCATGCACGGCATGAAGTACGCGAACCTGGCGCTCAACCGGGCCGATCTCGTGATCGCCGTGGGCACTCGCTTCGACGACCGCGTGACCGGCAACGTGGCCGCCTTCGCGCCCAACGCCAAGGTGATTCACTTCGAGGTCGACGCGGCCGAGATCGGCAAGATCCGCGAGGCTCAGATTCCGATCTGTGCTCCGCTCAAGCCGGCGCTCGGGCAGCTGTGCAGCGAGCTGCGCAAACAGAACCCCGATGGGGGCGAAGGGCCGACCGAGTGGCTCACCCGAATCGCCGAGTGGAAGGACGAATTTCCACTTCGCTACGAGCGCGGCGACGAGATCAAGCCGCAGGAGGTGCTCGAGGCGGTTCGCGACGCGACCGCAGGGCGCGACGACATCGTCTGGACGACCGGCGTCGGTCAGCATCAGATGTGGGCGATGCAGTATCTGAACTGCAACGTGCCACGCTCTTTCATCTCCTCGGGCGGGCTCGGAACGATGGGCTACGGGGTGCCGGCGGCAGTCGGCGCCAAGGCCGCCCGCCCCGACGCGACCGTGATCTGCATCGACGGCGACGGCTGCTTCCAGATGACCGGCAAGGAGTTGACCACGGCGGCGCTGCACGGCCTGCCGATCATCGTGGTAATGCTCCGCAATGGGACCCTGGGCATGGTGCGGCAGTGGCAGGAGATGTTCTACGGCGAGCGCTACTCGCAGACCGACCTGAGCGGGCCGCTGCCAGATTTCATGAAGATGGCGGAGGCCTTCGGCGCTCTGCCCATCGGCGTCTCTGACAGCGATGAGCTGGCGCCGGCGCTCGAGCAGGCGATTGCGGAGAATGCCGCCGGGCGCTCGGTGCTGGTCGAGGTGCAGGTGAGCGAGGACGAGAAGGTGTTCCCGATGATCCCGGCAGGCGCCTCGGCGGCTGACATCATCGAATTCGGCAGTCACGAGAAGGCCAAGGAGGTCGAGGCGAGATGAAGCACACGCTTTCGGTTCTCGTCGAGGACAAGCCCGGTGCGCTTTCGCGCATCTCGAATCTGTTCGCGCGGCGCGGCTACAACATCGAGTCGCTCGCGGTCGGACAGACCGAGCGCGAGGGTGTCTCGCGGATCACACTTCGCGTCGATTGCGCCGAGCACTCGCTCGAGCAGATCACCAAGCAGATCCACAAGCTCGTCAACGTCCTCAGGATCACCGAGCTCGTCGCCGACGAAGCCGTCGAGCGCGAGATCGCTCTCTTCACCGTCGCGGCTCCACCCGACAGGCGCGGTGAGCTGATGGCGTTCGCCGACCACTACGGAGCCCGCGTCTCGGACCTCGGGCCGCAGGAGATCGTGTTCGAGATGGTCGGCCACCCCGAGGATCTCGACTCCTTCGAGGAGCTTGTTCGGCCGTACGGAATCAAAGAGATGGTGCGCACCGGCCGCATCGGCCTCAGCCGTGCCGTCAGGCACTAACAGCTTTCAACCATTCAGCGTAAACGCACGAGAAAGGAACAGCACATGGCGACAATCCACCGCGAAGGCGACCTTTCCCTCCTCTCCGGGAAAGTCGCCATCATCGGCTACGGGAGCCAGGGCCATGCGCACGCACTCAATCTCCGCGATTCCGGCGTCGAGGTCGAGGTGGCGGAGGCTCCCGGAAGCGCTGCGTGGGACCGAGCGGTCGAGGCCGGGCTCCCCGTCAAGACAGCCGCCGAGGCCACCCGCGGCGCGGCCTTCGTGATGATCCTGCTGCCCGATCATCTCCAGCGCATCATCTACGCCTCCGACATCGAGCCCAACCTCGAGCCGGACGCCACGATCATGTTCGCGCACGGCTTCAACATCCACTTCGGCTACATCAAGCCGCCGGCCGGTCACGACGTGATCATGGTCGCCCCCAAAGCGCCCGGGCACCGAGTGCGCGAGCAGTACGAAGCGGGCGCCGGTGTGCCCTCGCTGGTCGCCGTGCACCAGGATGCCTCGGGCAACGCCCTCGCCAAGGCGCTCGCCTACGGAGCGGGTATCGGCTCCGCTCGAGTCGGCTTGCTCGAGACGACCTTCGCCGAGGAGACCGAGTCCGACCTCTTCGGTGAGCAGGTCGTTCTTTGTGGCGGCGCCACCCGACTGATGCAGGCCGGCTTCGAGACGCTCGTGGAGGCCGGCTACCAGCCCGAGATCGCCTACTACGAGTGCATTCACGAGCTGAAGCTGATCGTCGACCTGATCTACCAGGGCGGTTTCGAGTACATGCGCTACTCGATCTCGGACGTGGCCGAGTACGGAGACCTCACCCGCGGTCCGCGCGTGATCGACGCCGACACCAAGGCGCGCATGAAAGAGATTCTGGGCGAGATCCAGAGCGGTCAGTTCGCCAAGGAGCTGATCTCCGAGGAAGAGGCCGGGCGGCCCAACTTCCTGCGCCTGCGCGAAGAAGCCGCCAAGCACCCGGTCGAGAAGGTCGGCAAGGAGTTGCGCTCGCTCGCCGGGCGCGAGGGCCTGATGGGCTCGGGTGCAGATGGCGCCCGTTGACGTACCGGTCGGCCTGCTCGGTTACGGAACCGTCGGGGCGGCCGTAAACCGCTTTCTACACGAGAACGCCGGCGACATCGAGCGCGTCACCGGCTACCGCCTGCGCGTGGCAAAAGCGCTCGTCCGCGACCTGAAGAAGAAACGGGACTTCCCGGCTGCGCCGGGGATCCTGACAACGGACTTCGCCGAGATCGCCGACAACCCCGAGATCTCGCTCGTCGCCGAGGTGATGGGTGGGCTCGATCCCACCCACGAGTACATCTTGCG
>PMMN01000097.1 GCA_003162235.1 Actinomycetota bacterium
GACGGCAACAACCTCGCCTACCGCGCCTTCTACGCCCTGCCCGAGGACATCGCCACCAGCGAGGGCTTCCACACCAACGCGCTCTACGGCTTCACGAGCATGCTGCTGAAGCTGCTCTCCGACTACAAGCCGCGCGGGGTGGCTGTTGCCTGGGACACGCGCCCGGTGCACCGCGAGAAGATTCTCGAGGCCTACAAAGGAACGCGCAAACCGACGCCCGATCTGCTGCGCGAGCAGTTCCCGCACTTCCGCCCGCTGGTGGAGGCGTTCGGCTACACGAACATCGAGTTCGAGGGCTGGGAGGCCNNCAGACCTGCATCGTCTCGACCGACCGCGACGCCTTCCAGCTCGTCTCCGAGCGCGTCTGCCTGATGATGACCCCGCGCGGGATCTCCGAGGTGCAGGTCTACACGCCCGAGCGCGTCACGGCCCGCTACGGCATCACGCCCGAGCAGGTGCCCGACTTCATCGGCCTCAAGGGCGACACCTCCGACAACATCCCGGGCGTCCCGGGCATCGGCGAGAAGACCGCTTCCGAGCTGATCATCCGCTACGGCTCGCTCGAAGAGGTGCTCGCGCACGCAGCGGAGATGACGCCGGCCCGGCGCAAGAAGCTGGAGGAGAACGTCCAGCAGGCGCTCGACTCGAAGCTGCTTGCGACCGTGCGCCGCGACCTCGAGATCGACTTCGACGCGGCCGCGCTCGTCTCGGCGCCGCCTGACCGCTCGCGGCTGAAGGAGTTCTTTCGGCGCTACGAGTTCCGCTCGATGCTCGGCCGCCTCGATGCGCTCGACGAGGCGTTGCCGGGGAGCGAGCCGGAGCGGGCGAGCGGCGAATCCGTGCGCTGGCGCGAGGGCGAGCTGCCGCAGTCAGCCGCGGGAGCTCTCGCCGTGGAGGCCGGCCGCTACGGGCTGGCGCTCGAGGACGACGTCGTCGTGGGGGAGTGGAGCGAGGAGCTCGCGACCAAGCTCGAGCCGGGCACGATCGTTGCGCACGACTTCAAGGCGCTCCCCGCAGAGCTCGTGCGCGTCGCCGGCCCGGCCGCCGAGGACACGATGATCGCCGCCTACCTGCTCGATCCCGGCAGGAGCGGCTACGAGCTCGAGGAGCTGGCGCGCGAGCAGGGGATCGAGTTGGAGCCCGTCCCCGTCGCCGAGGAGGAGACCGCCGCGCTCGTCCGCCACGCCGAGGCGACCCGCCGCCTGGCGCCGCTGTATGCCGAGCGGCTGCGCGCGCTCGAGCTCGATCGCCTCTACCGCGAGATCGAGCTACCGCTAACGGTGGTGCTGGCGAGAATGGAGGAAGCCGGGGTCAAGATCGACGCCTACCGTATGGGCGAGATCACCGCCCGCCTGACCGAACGGATCCAGGAGCTGGAGGCACGCGCCCAGGAGTTGGCCGGAGAGCCGTTCGCGCTCGGCTCGCCGCAACAACTCGGCCGCATCCTGTTCGAGAAGCTGGGCCTGACGCCGGGGCGTCGCGGCAAGACGGGCTATTCCACCGACACCCGCGTTCTCCGCTCGATCCGCGACGAGAACGAGATCGTTCCGGCGATCGAGGAATGGCGCGAGCTGAGCAAGCTCGTCAACACCTACCTTGGCCCGCTGCCGCTTCTGATCTCAGGTAGCGACGGGCGTCTGCACACGACTTTCAACCAGACCGTCGCCCCCACCGGCAGGCTCTCGACCTCCAACCCCAACTTGCAGGCGATTCCCGTCCGCACCCAGCTGGGGCGCGAGATCCGTTCGGCCTTCGTGGCCGAGGAAGGCTTTTTGCTCCTCTCGGCCGACTACTCGCAGGCCGAGCTGCGCATCCTCGCCCATGCGAGCGCCGAGGAGAAGCTGATCGAGGCCTTCGAGCGCGGCGAGGACATCCACACCCGCACCGCGGCCGAGGTGCTCGGCAAGGATCCGGGGACGCTGACGAAGGACGAGCGAAACCGGGCCAAGGCGGTCAACTTCGGGATCATCTACGGCATCTCGGCCTTCGGCCTCTCCGAGCAGCTCGGGATCTCGCGCGAAGAGGCCGGCGGCCTACATCGACACCTACTTGTCCCGTTTCCCGCGTGTACAAGCTTTCATCGCCCACACGATCGCCGAGGCGACCCGCGACGGCTTCGTGACCACGCTGCTCGGGCGCCGACGCCTGATCCCCGAGCTTCGCTCCAGTAACCGCCAGATGCGCTCGCTCGGTGAGCGGCTGGCCGTGAACACGGTCATGCAGGGCACCGCCGCCGACGTGATCAAGATCGCCATGATCGCGATCGAGCGGCGCCTGCGCGAAGAGGGCCTGAACGCCCGTTTGGTGCTGCAGATTCACGACGAGCTCCTGCTCGAGCTGGAGGCCGACGAGCTCGAGCGCTGCCGCGAGATCGTTCTGCACGAGATGAGGGCTGCCTATCCGTTCGAGCCGGCGCTCGAAGCCGAAGCGGGAGCCGGGCCCAACTGGGCTGAGGCAAAGTAAGCGCGAGGGACCCGGCAAGCGGCTTCAGTAGTGGTTTCTCACCTTCGCGGCGCAGCTATACTCCGCCGACGCATGGCCAATGAGATGCTCGACAAGATGAAGGCCGAGCCGGGCGTTTGGGTCGAAGGACCCGACGGCGAGCTCATCCCCGACTACGAATCCACCTTCCCGACGATCACGGAGGGCGAGGTCGTCCACGGCACCGTCGTCCGCGTCGACAAGGACGAGGTTCTGGTCGACATCGGCTACAAGTCGGAGGGCGTCATCCCGGTCTCTGAACTCTCGATCCGGCGCTCGATCGATCCCTCCGACGAGGTCACGCTCGGAGACGAGATCGACGCGCTCGTGCTCACCAAGGAGGACGCCGACGGGCGGCTGATCCTCTCCAAGAAGCGCGCCCGTTTCGAGCTGGCCTGGAAGGCGATCGAGGAGAAGGCACAGTCGGGCGAGCCGATCGTCGGCCGCGTGATCGAAGTCGTCAAGGGCGGCCTGATCGTCGACCTCGGCGTACGCGGCTTCCTGCCCGCCTCGCTGGTGGATATCCGCCGCGTTCAGGATCTGGACGAGTTCATGGGCACCGAGCTTCGCGCCAAGGTGATCGAGCTCAACCGCTCGCGCAACAACGTCGTACTCTCGCGCCGGGCGGTGCTCGAGGACGAGCGCAAGGAGATGCGCCAGGCGATTCTCGACCGGCTCAACCCGGGCGACGTGATCGAAGGCCAGATCTCGAACATCGTCGACTTCGGCGCCTTCGTCGATCTCGACGGCATGGACGGGCTGATCCACATCTCCGAGCTCTCCTGGAGCCATGTCAACCATCCCTCCGAGGTGCTCGACGTCGGGCAGACCGTCAAGGTCAAGGTGCTCGATATCGACCGCGAGCGCCAGCGAATCTCGCTCGGGCTCAAGCAGACCCAGCTCGATCCCTGGCAGCAGGTGATCGAGGCATACGGCGCCGATGACGAGGTCGAGGGCCGGGTGACCAAGGTTGTCACATTCGGCGCCTTCGTCGAGATCGTCCCCGGTGTCGAGGGTCTCGTGCACATCTCCGAGCTGGCGCAGCACCACGTCGAGAACCCGCGCGAGGTCGTCTCGCAGGGCGA
>PMMN01000052.1 GCA_003162235.1 Actinomycetota bacterium
AGAAGGCTTTCCCTGTCCATGAAGCGCGTCGAGGGCGGCCCGGTCGTGATCGAGGCCGCACCCAAGACCGCCGCCGGCGAGGAAGACGAGCTGGGCGAGGAGCCCGAGCTGGAAGGCGACGAGGCGGTCATGGGCGAGGAGCCTCAGGCCGAGGCAGCGCCGGGCGAGGAGCCCCAGGATGAGGCAGCGCCGGGCGAAGAGCCGCAAGACGAGGTAGAAGGCGAAGAAACGGTCACGGGCGAAGAGCCCCAGGACGCGGTGGAAGGCGACGAAACGGTCACGGGCGAAGAGCCCGAGGCCGAGCTGGAAGGCGAAGAAACGGTCGCAGAGACCGTCTCGGTCGAGCAACCGGCCGAGAGCGACCAGTCCGAAGAAATCGGGCCGGAGCTCGCCGATGCCGGCGAGACGCCTGCCGACGCCGGCGAGACGCTCGCCGACGCTGGCGAGACGGCCTCGGACGAGTCCAGCGAGTAACCGATGCGGCCGCTTGCGGTCGCGCTCACCGGCGGCGTTGGCGCCGGCAAGAGCGAAGCCCTACGCCTGTTCAGGAGTCTCGGCGCGGCCACGCTCTCGAGCGACGAGATCGTGCACGAGCTGTTGCGGCGTGACGCTGGGGTCAGGGCCAAGCTCGAGGAGCGTTTCGGCCCTCAGGTCGTCACGCCCGCCGGCGAGATCGACCGCGCCGTGCTCGGCGGCCAGGTGTTCAAGCACCCCGACGATCTCTACTACCTGGAGTCGGTTCTGCACCCGCGCGTCATTCGCGAACAGAGGCGTTTTCGCGAGCAGCTCGCCGCCTCGCCCGNNCGCTTCGACAAGGTCGTCGTGATCACCGCGGCGCCCGGGCTCAGGCGGACACGGGCCGGCTCTCGCATCGACGAGCGCGAGGAGCGGTTGATCTCCGACGCCGAGAAGGGTCGCCGCGCCGACTTCGTCTTCCAAAACGACGGCTCTCTAGACGAGCTCGAGGGATTCGTCGTCGATGTCTGGCGCCAGCTGATCGCCGAACTGGAGGAGAAGAAATGAAGCGCCTGATCGGGCTCGGGCTGGCGGTGGCGGTTCTGCTCGGCGGCTTCGCATACGTCCACGTCGTCCAGCCGGGTTGGTGGGCTCGTTTCTGGCATCCACTTCCCTACCAGCAGATCGTGCTGGGTCATGCGAAGAACTACCATCTCGACCCCGCCCTGCTTGCCGCTGTGATCTACCAAGAGAGTCGCTTCCGCCCCAGGGCCCGCTCCGACTCGGGCGCGATCGGCTTGATGCAGCTGATGCCGAAGACCGCGCAGGGAATCGCCGACCACACGGGTGGCACCCGCTTCGAGGTCTCCGATCTCTACATCCCCGAGATCAACGTTCGCTACGGCGCCTGGTACCTGAGGCATCTGCTGAACAAGTACGGCAACGAGCGACTGGCGCTCGCTGCTTACAACGCCGGTCAGCAGAACGTTGATCACTGGCTGGCTACGGGCGAGGGCATCGCCTTCCCCGAGACGCGAGCCTACGTCGACCAGGTTGAGCGCCTGAAACGGCTTTACCGGCGCATCTATCCAGTTCTTCGCACCGGCACGAAAACGAACTAGAGACCCGCTCGAATCGTCGCGGCGCAAGGCGCTCACCTTGACAGCCTCGCAGGGGATCGAGTTTCCGCTCTTCTTCTGGCTCGACCGGCGCGCGCGGCCGAGCCGGATCAAGGGCCAGCCTCGGTAACTGCGCGATTTGATCGAGCGGCTTTCTCGGCACGGTTTTGCCACAGACGCGTTGCAGACCCGCGTGAGTTTCCGCGTTAGGCTCGAAGTGGGGATGGGAGGCGGGGAACCCGCCTCTCCCGGGCGCGACCAACTCGCGCCACCCTCCGGACTACACCTACCGGATACGTGCGCTAGCCAAGACTCGCGATCGCTCGCCGCACTCGCCGCGCGAAATCCGCGTTGCCCTGGGGCGCCGCAAGGATGATCACGTTCCCCTTCTGAACTCTGATAGCCGGGAAGTTCGAACCCAACCACTTCGAAAGGCGATGAGCCCCGAGCGCGGCATCGACGCTTTTCTTCGAGTCGAAGACGTAGGCAAGGGCCATGCTGAAAGTGGCTGCGTTCTGCTGAACCAGAAACGCCCGCAGGCGCTTGTGACTTCCCCCGGGTAGCGGGAGGGTGGCCAATGTACTTCCGGCCTCCGGCCGGATAAAGGGGTTCTGCTGCCGGACCAGCTCCTTCTGGAACGGGATCCCCGCCTGGTAAAAAGCGCGCTCGACGTCTCGGACGCTATAGGCCTTCGCCGTCGCGTTGGTCGAGCCGCATCCGATCGCGAGCACCACAGGGACGAGCACGACGAGGGAAACCATGCGCCTCACACGGGGCACTCTACTTTGCCGGCAGGCGATGAGTGGCTTCGCCTCGGTCCCTGCAGGGGATCGAGTTTCCGCTCTTCTTCTGGCTCTACCGCTGCGCCCGCCCGAGCCGGATCAAGGGCACGTTCCGCTAGGTCTACGCGTGCCCCTAACGGGATAAACGCAGGGGCGAGTCGGCAAAGACGCCGTAGCGACGCGGCAACTTTCAATTCACCCTCGCTAGGCCGGTGGGCGGATACGCTTGTTCGTAGTGGACGAGCTTCGCGCAGCCGATCTCTACAAGCCGACCGGCGACCAACCCAAGGCGATCGACGAGATCGCGGCGGGCATCGCCTCGGGCGAGCGCTTCCAGACCCTGCTCGGCGCCACCGGCACCGGCAAGACGGCGACCATGGCCTGGATCATGGAGAAGCTGCAGCGCCCGGCGCTNNAACGAGGACATCGAGCGTTTGCGCCTCTCGGCCACGACCTCGCTGCTGAGCCGGCGCGACGTGGTGGTGGTGGCGTCGGTCTCCTGTATCTACGGGATCGGCTCGCCGGAGGAGTGGCGCGACCGCGTGCTCGTGCTGGAGAAGGGCGGCCACTACGATCGCGACGAGGCGCTGCACCGGCTCGTGGCCAGCCAGTACGTGCGCAACGACAGCGTGCTCGCGCGCGGTCGCTTCCGCGTCCGCGGCGACGTGATCGAGGTGCAGCCGGCCAGCTCCGAGACGGCCTATCGCGTCTCCTTCTTCGACGACGAGGTCGAGCAGATCACCCACTTCGACCCGCTTACCGGCGAGATCTACGCCCGCCTCGACAACCTGACGATCTGGCCGGCCACCCAGTACGTCACCTCGACACCGTCGATCGAGGGCGCCGTCGAAGAGGTCAAGCGCGAGATGGAGGCGCAGGTGGCGAAGTTCGAGGCCGAGAACCGCCTGCTCGAGGCGCACCGGATCAGGCAGCGCACNNTGCTCGACTACTTCCCCTCCGACTTCGTCTGCTTCCTCGACGAGTCGCATCAGACGGTTCCGCAGATCGACGGCATGTACCAGGGCGACCGCTCGCGCAAGCAGACGCTGATCGACTACGGCTTCCGGCTGCCCTCGGCGCTCGACAACCGTCCGCTCCGCTTCGACGAGTTCCTGGAGAAGGTGCCGCAGATCGTCTTCGTCTCGGCCACACCGGGGGCGTTCGAGCTGCGCCACTCCACGCGCGTAGTCGAGCAGCTGATCCGCCCCACCCACATCATCGATCCCGATGTCGAGATCCGCGCCACCCACAATCAGATCGACGACCTGATGAACGAGATTCGCCGCCGCGCCGACGCGAACGAGCGGGTGCTGGTGACGACGCTGACCAAGAAGATGGCCGAGGATCTGACCGACTACCTGCTCGAGTCGGGCATCCGCGCCCGCTACCTGCACTCCGATATCAAGACGCTGGAGCGGATCCAGATCATCCGCGAGCTCAGATTGGGCGAGTACGACGCGCTGATCGGCGTCAACCTGCTGCGCGAGGGGCTCGACCTGCCCGAGGTCTCGCTCGTCGCCGTGCTCGACGCCGACAAGGAGGGCTTCCTGCGCGGTAAGACGGCGCTCGTTCAGACGATCGGGCGCGCCGCCCGCAACATCGGCGGCAAGGTGCTGCTCTACGGCGACAAGATCACCGAGGCGATCAAGTTCGCGGTCGAGGAGACCGATCGCCGCCGTGCTATTCAGGTCGCCTACAACGAGGAGCACGGCACCGTGCCGGTGCAGATCGTCAAGGGCGTCTCCGACATCGCCGAGTTTCTCTCGCTCGAGCAGGCGCACGTGCCCGGCAAGCGCCGTCGTGGCGCCGCCAAGGTCGAGGGCCTGGGCCGAGAAGAGCTGGAGCGCCTGGCGATCGAGCTCGAGGAGGAGATGTTCGCCGCCGCGGAGGAGCTCCGCTTCGAATACGCCGCCAAGCTTCGCGACGAGATCAAAGACATCCGGCGCGAGCTGCAGGCGCTGGCTGGGAGCAAGCGCTAGGCCCGGTTTGTTTGCCGGCGAAATCGATCGGGGAAGCTAAGGCATGTTGTTCTTGTCAGCCGCGGCAACCGTCGGCGAAATCGTCGCCCTGATCGTTGTCGGGCTCATCGTCGGGGCGCTCGGGCGCCTGATTCATCCCGGCCACGATCCGATCGGCTTGCTCGCCACCACCCTGATAGGAATCGCCTCTGTGCTGGTGGTGGGGCTCCTGCTTCGCGGGCCGCTCGGCTATTTGGGTTACGCGATCGCAATCGCGGTAGCCGTTCTCCTCGTCGCGCTGATCTCGGGTAGCCGCCGGAGTCGGACTCGGCGCCGGTATTGAACAGGTAGCGCGAATTCGCGATCGGAGGCAGGTAGCGCCCGGTCACTGATGGCGCCGGAGCGAGCGGTCAGCTCGCGATACGCGCGCCGGCTGCGACCGAGAGCGGCAGATCGATGCCACAGGACTCCCTGACCACGAGCTCGGTCGGGAAGAGGATTGCCGACGGCGGATCGCCGGGGTTGTCGAGCATCGTAAGGATCCCGTCCGCAGCCGCCATGCCGAGTCCGAGCGCGTTCTGGCGGACGGTCGTCAACGCCGGCTTCATCGCGGACGCGAAGGGTGCGTCGTCGAAGCCGACGACGGCGATGTCGTCCGGCACCCGCAGGCCGGTCTCCTCGATCGCCACGATAGCGCCGGCAGCCATCATGTCGCTCGCCGCCACGATCGCGTCGGGCGGCTCCGGCAGCGCGAGCAGCTGTTTCGTTCGCTGGTAGCCCGTGCCGTGGTAGTAGTCGCCCTCGACCACGTATTCCGGGCGCTGATCGAGGCCCAGCCTGGAAAGCTCCGAGCGGTAGCCGAACAGGCGGTCGGTGGCGGGGAGTGTCGGCATCAGGCCGGTGATCGTTGCGATCCGGCGCCGCCCGAGCTTGTGCGGTGGCGAACGGTGCTCGCCGCTCCCTCGACGTTGTCGGACATCACGTAGCCGACCCGCCCATCTATGGCCCCACCGTCGACCAGCACGATCGGACGTCCCGATTCGAGCAACGGAGCAAAATCGGGCTGGGTCGCGTCGACGCCCATCACAATCAACGCCGACGCCCCGTAGGCGAAGCAGCGCTCGATCGCGCGCGGGTCCTCCCCCGTCGGCGACGCAGGTTTGTATGTGGGGACGAGCAGATCGCAGCGCGCCTGGACAAGGCGAGCCTTGATGCCCGCTAGCACCGGTCCGAAGAACGGGTGCATCGCCTGGGGAAGGTCGGGCACCGCGCTGACGATCCCGATCAGTAGGGGGCCACGCCTCTCGACGCTCTCACCGCGCCGACCGGGCTCGGCAGGAGCGCCGGTCTGCAACCAAGGGTCGTTGCCGCGTTCCTCGTTGAGGCTCGCGAAGACCTGAGCGGCGGTCATGCGGCTCTTGAATTCTGGTGATCGGTCTTTACCGGCGGGACTCATCTTGTGTACCCGTTATCGGCAGACTGTGCGGCAAGTGGATCAGGTGTTGTCCCGGGGGCGGCCCCCTCGAGTCGCTCTCAGCTCGTCCAGCGCCCGTAGAGCTCGCGCAGCGCCGTGACCTGGCCGGCGCCCGGCCCATGTCCGTCCGGTCCGGGCGTCTCGAGCAGCGCCGGCAGCTCGCGGAAGGCCGGATGCGAGAGGAAGACGCCGAGCTTCTCGCCCATCGTCCCCTCGCCGATGTTCTCGTGCCGGTCGCGGTTCGAGCCGAGCGGCGCCTTGGCGTCGTTGACGTGCAGCGCGCGCAGCCGTTCGAGGCCGATCTGGCGGTCGAGCTCGGCAACGAGGCGTTCGAGCTCGGCGCGCTCGGTCACGTCCCAGCCCGAGACGTAGAGGTGGCACGAGTCGAGGCAAATGCCGAGACTCTTGTGCCCGCCGAGGCGCTCGTACAGGACTGCCAGCTCCTCGATCGAGCGCCCGATCGTGCCACCGGCGCCGGCGGAGTTCTCCATCAAGAGCCAGGTGCGCTCGTTCGCGTGCTCGAGGATCTCCTCGATCGCCGCGGCCACCCGCTCGACGGCGCCATCGAAGCCCGAGCCACGGTGCGACCCGACGTGGAAGATGACGCCGTCAGCCTCGATCGCGCAGGCNNTTCTCGCTGGCGAGGTTGACGAGGTAGAGCGCATGGGCGAAGACGGGCGCCTCGAGTCTGGCGCGCTCGCGCTTGAAGCGCTCGATCGTTTCGGGCTTGTGGTTGGTCGGTCGCCAGGTGCGCGGGCTCTGGACGAACAGCTGAGCCGCATCGGCGCCGATCTCCTGCATGCGCACGAGCGCCTGGTCGAGGCCTCCCGCGGCCGATACGTGGGCTCCGATCAGCACGCGACTACGATACCCATCGTGAGCATTACCGACCCAACCCCGCCGGAGCGAGCCGACTTCATCCGCGAGATCGTCGCCGCCGACCTGCAGAGCGGCAAGCACGAGGGCGTAGTCACCCGCTTCCCGCCGGAGCCGAACGGCTACCTGCACATCGGCCACCCGAAATCGATCGCGCTCAACTTCGGGATCGCGAATGAGTTCGGCGGCCGCTGCCATCTGCGCTTCGACGACACGAACCCGATCAAGGAGGAGCAGGAGTACATCGACTCGATCCAGGCGGACATTCGCTGGCTGGGGTTCGACTGGGGCGAGCATCTGTACTACGCGTCGGACTACTTCGAGCAGCTGTACGAGTGGGCGGTCAACCTCATCCGCGCCGGCAAGGCTTATGTCGATGACCTCTCCGCCGACGAGATTCGCGAGCACCGCGGCACGTTCACCGAGCCCGGCAAGAACAGTCCCTGGCGCGACCGGCCGCTCGAGGAGAGCCTCGACCTGTTCGAGCGGATGCGGAAGGGTGAGTTCCCCGACGGCGCTCGCGTGCTGCGCGCCAAGATCGACATGGCCTCCCCGAACATCAACCTGCGCGACCCGGCGCTGTACCGAATCCTGCACGCCGAGCATCCGCGCACCGGTGACAGGTGGTGCATCTACCCGATGTACGACTTCGCGCACGGCCAGTCCGACGCGATCGAGGGCATCACGCACTCGATCTGCACGCTCGAGTTCGAGGATCACCGGCCGCTCTACGACTGGCTGATCGAGAACCTTCCTGTGCCTTCACACCCTCGGCAGATTGAGTTCGCGCGGCTCAATATCACCTACACGGTTCTCTCGAAGCGCTTCCTCCGGCGTCTTGTCAACGAAGGGCACGTGCGCGGCTGGGACGATCCGCGCATGCCCACGATCTCGGGCCTGCGCCGGCGCGGCTTCCCCGCCGAGGGCATCCGCGACTTCGTCGCCATGATCGGCGTGGGGAAGGCCGACAGCATCGTCGAGGTCGCGATGCTCGAACACGCGGTGCGCGACGTCCTCAATCGGACGGCACTCCGCCGCTTCGCCGTTCTGCGCCCGCTCAAGCTGGTGATCGAGAACTACCCCGAAGAGCTGACCGAGGAGATGGACGCGGTCAACAACCCCGAGGACGCCTCCGCCGGGAGCCGCAAGCTGCCTTTCACGCGCGAGCTCTGGATCGAGCGCGACGACTTCATGGAGGATCCGCCCAAGAAGTTCTTCCGGCTGGCTCCGGGCCGCGAGGTGCGACTCCGCTACGCGTACTTCGTGACCTGTCGCGAGGTCGTGAAGGACGCGGCCGGAGAGATCGTCGAGCTGCGCTGCACCTACGACCCAGCCACTCGCGGCGGAGACTCACCCGACGGCCGCCGGCCCAAGGCGACGCTGCACTGGATCTCGGCCGAGCACGCCACGCCTGCGGAAGTGCGCCTGTACGACCACCTCTTCGGCCGCCCCGACCCCGGAGCGGACGGTGACCTCTTCGATGATCTGAATCCGGCCTCCGAAGAGGTGCTCAACGGCTGCCTGGTGGAGCCGGCGCTCGCCGAGGTGCCTGTGGGTGAGACCGTGCAGTTCGAGCGACTGGGCTACTTCTGTCCGGACGCCGACTCAGCGCCCGGTCAGCTCGTTTTCAATCGCACGCTGACTCTCAGGGATACGTGGGCGAAGGTGCAGGCGCAGGGTACGCACGCCGTCTGACACCGCCTCGGCGCCGTCGTTAGGCTTCCTCGGGTGGCCGAAAGCGAACCACGGAGCGAAGCGCCGGATTTCGAGCGAGTGATCCAGGAGACACTCGACTCGCTACCACCCGAGATCGCCGAGCGGATCTCTAACGTCGGCTTCGTGATCGAGGACGAGCCACCGCCGGACAAGCCCTTGCTCGGCCTCTACTATGGCGTGCCCCAACCGAAGAGGGGCCAATATTACGGCGGGGTGCTTCCCGACAAGATCACGATCTTCCGTGGCCCCCTGGAACGCCACTACGGCCACGACCACGACCTCCTCACCAAGCAGATCAGGCGCGTGGTCTTGCATGAGATAGCCCACCACTTCGGCATCAGCGACGAGCGCCTGAAAGAGATCGACCGCTACTGAAACCGGAAAGGCGCCGGGCAACCTGGTAAGGAACTCGTACCTCGGCGTTTTCGGCTCATCGGCGGGGATCGATCTCTAGCCCGGGCTTCTCGAGGTATGTGAGCGACAGCGTCGGCGAGACGGGCTCGGTGCGTGTGACGGTGTAACCGTGACGCTGATAGAGACGAATGGTGGCTTCGCTCCGACTTCCAGTGAAGAGCTCGAACTTCGCCACGCCCGCGCAGGCAGCCTCCACCGCGTTCAACAGCTCCGAGCCAATACCTCGACCCTGAAACTCCGGGTGAACAATGAGTCGTCCAACGGCGGCCGCGCCGTCGTCGATCTTGGCCCGNNCTCCTCGCGCAGAGACGCAAGGTCCTGAGTCAGCGGGGGGAGCGACCAGTCGTCGTAGAACCTCGCTTCGGACTCATAAGCGAGCTTCTGCAGCGCCAGGATGGCTTTCGCGTCGCTGAGAGAGGCGCGGCTGATCGTGATATCGGGAGCTCCGGAAAGCACGTGAGTACGATACGGCAATGACCGTGAAAGTCCGCTTCGCTCCCTCACCGACCGGTTTCCTCCACATCGGCGG
>PMMN01000032.1 GCA_003162235.1 Actinomycetota bacterium
CCGATCGTGATGGGCTCCTACGGCATCGGCCCCGGCCGCGTGCTGGCCGCCGCGATCGAGCAGAACCACGACGGCAACAAGGTCATCTGGCCGCGCTCGATTGCGCCCTACGAGGTCGAGGTGGTTGCGCTGCAGGCGGCGGGGGAGAGCATTCTCGCCACGGCCGAGGAGATCGTGCAGAAGCTTTCCGAGCGGGGCCACGAAACGCTGCTCGACGACCGCGAAGCCCGCCCGGGCGAGAAGTTCGCCGACGCCGACCTGATCGGGGCGCCGGTGCGAATCACAGTCGGCAAGAAGACACTCGAGGACGGCGCCGTCGACCTCTCCCTGCTTGCGAGCGGCGATCAGCGCCGGGTTGCGGCGAACGAGGTTGCGCCCGCGGTCTCGGAGTTACTAGCGTGAGCCAGCGTCCGTCCCGGCGCAGGCGTTTCAGCGACGAAGCCTTCGGCCCCACCCTCGAGCAGCTGATGGACGAGCTGGGTGTCAGCTACCGCGGCCTAGCCGTGAAGACGAAACTCTCGGCCGGGTACCTGAACCACATCGTCCACGGCAACCGCCCGGTGCCGGGAAACGATGTTCTCGAGACGATCGCGAAGGCGCTCGGCATCGAGCCCGAGCACTTCCGCGAGTACCGCATCCGCGTCATCACCGAGCGGCTCGAGCGCATGCCAGATCTCGTCGATCGCCTCTACAAGCGGCTTTCGAGCGAATAGCACTGACGTCACTTCCTCACTTGAGTCGGCGCACGCGGGCCGCCCGTATAGGCGACTCGGTTCGCTGGGGCGGCGCTGGCAAAGGAGGTGGTGGGCGCGGCGCGCAGGACAGTACTCGACGTACGGACAAGCGACGCGTCCGGCGCATCCTGCAGTCCAGCGTCGTTCCAGCGAGGCGAAGTCCGGCACGCTAAGGTCTGTGCCACGGGACGTGGCGCAGCCTGGTTAGCGCGCTTGACTGGGGGTCAAGAGGCCGGGAGTTCAAATCTCCCCGTCCCGATAACAGGCCGGTACCTAACCTTCATCGTTGACGGCGCACACCGACACGCTCGGCGACCTCTCACTTGGTCTCGGGGGGTGAAGATGGGATTCATGAAGGACGTACGCAACCTGCAGAAGACGGGCAAGGAGATGACCCCGCCCGAGCACCGCGGAGTCGTCGGCGGATTCCGCGCTATGAAGGACGGCGTCGCGCAGGCCAACGCGATGATGGGCGATCTCGCCGAGCAGCAGAAGACGCAGATGCTGATGGCGACCGGCATCGTCGGCCAGGCAACGATCGACTCGGTCACCGACACGGGCGTCACGATCAACGAGAACTCCGAGATCGCGATCGCGCTGACCGTGACCGTCGCGGGCGGAGAGCCCCACAAGGCTACGCTCAAGCAGGTCATCTCGCGGCTTGCGATTGCCGGCTACCAGCCGGGCTCAACCGTTCCCGTGCGCGTCAGCCCGGACGATCCGCAGGTGTTGATGATCGGCTGACATGGGCTCGTTCGTATCGCGGCACTCCGGCGCTAGTACGTCGCCCGGGGCGCCGCTGACGACCGGCTCTCGCCGTCCTCGGAGCTGCGCAGATCAGATCGCGTACACGGAGAGATCGTTAGGCGGCGAGGCGCTCTGGGCCGAGGGATCGATCAGTGAGCCGAGCCTGACCGTCGCCGTGGTCGTCGCGGATCCGCGCTGCACGCGGAAGGAAGCCGTTGCGCCGGCCTTCAGGAGGGCGATCTGATCGACCAGAGCCGGGCCGAGCAGGCCCAGGTTCTTCGACACCTTTCCCCCAACGAGGGCGGTGATCACGTCGCCTTCCCGGAAGAGCGCGGCCGCCGGCGAGCTTGGAACGACGCCGACGACTCTGACCGGAGAGTTCGCCTCGTTCTCTCGCTCGGCCTTGACGAACAGGCCGAGCCAGGGGCGGTTATCGCGGAGCGAGGTGATCCCCTGCTCGGCGCCACTGCCGACAACGAACGAGTAGCTGCGGACGGCGCAGCAGTGGGCGTCGACGGGGGTCCAGTACTGGGCCGACGCTGCAACGGTCTGATTCGAGCCTGAGCCGACAACTCGGAAGCCCGCGCCCCCGTCGCCGAACCAGAGGTAGCGGACGCTGGCCTCGCCGCCCTGGAACCCGACCACGACGAGGTTCCCAGGCACCCCGGAGCCGCCGTACGACTGAGTTGTGGTGAAGACGAGGTCGGCGTTCTTCTCGCGTCCAAAGCGAACGAAGGCGACCTGGTTGACATCACCTTCGGCGGTCCGATCGAGAATCGGCGTCGGTGCCGGCACTGTGTCGGGAGGGAAGGTGACGTACTCGTTGCTGATGGTTGTCTCGTACTGCTGCTGCAGTTCCTTGCTCTTCTGGGCGTCGAAGATGACGTTCCAGCGCTCGGCGATCGAGTCCCAGGAAACGACCTGTAACTCGGCCGGATGCAGGCCGAGCTCCCCAACCGCGGGTCCCTTCGAGCTGACGACGGCGTCGGACACCTCTTGGCCGGTCAGATGCGCGTACCAGACTTTCTTCACCACGTAGTTCGCCGGCACGATCCGCGCCAGATCGGGCTTCGGGACGGAAGAGGGTAGGGACGAGCCAGTGCTCGAGGTGTTCGCCTTGGAGGAGCCGCCGCCACAACCAGCGAGCGAAGTCAGAAGAACTGCCAGGACTACGAATACCGCAGCGCGGCGCATCGCTGGATTCTTTCAGTCCGACCGATCGCCGTCCAGTCCCGGAGCGCGAACCTGGCCGAGCGAAGGAGCTTGTGCGACGTAGGCCGCGGAGCCGGTCGGCGTGTTACCCATCCTTACGCCGAGACGTTCGTCTGGCCCTCGAGCCTAAAGGAATCGCCGTCCTTGACCGACCTCTTCAGCGTGAAGCGCGCGGTCATTTCTCGAGCAGGACCCGCCGTCGTCATCGCCGCCGGGCTCGCGCTCGCAGGCTGCGGTAATACGAGCAACAACCCCATCTCGAATGGCAACCGCATGAGCGCCGAGGCCAGCCTGACCGTGCTCAACGCCAACATGACGATCGCCTTCACGTCGAACCCGGGCTCGCTACCGCAGCTGACTCAGGAGTACATAACCACGGTTCAGAACGCGGAGAGCCTGCTCGGCGCCGACGAGGCAAGGCAGAAGCTATCGACCACCGCCACGCAAGTCGCGCCCTACTGCAATACCTGCGTTCAGAGCCTGAACGCGGCGATCGCTCAGATCGGTCAGTAGCGATCGGCTCACTGGCGCATGGCCATTTTCGGGTGTCCGCTCGGCTTCGAAAACCACTCCGCTTGCAGCGAAAGTATCCTTACACCATGACCGAGCACGCGATTAGCCGCTCGCAGGCTCAGATCCCGAACGCTCTTACGATGTTCAGGATCGCGCTGATCCCCATCTTTGTCTTGCTCGTCCTCCGCTCTGACGCGGGCTGGACGGTCGCCGGCGCCATCCTTTTCGGCGTTGCCGGTATTACCGACCAGATCGACGGCTGGCTCGCCCGGCGCTGGCGAGTCGAGTCTCGTTTCGGGCAGCTCGCCGATCCGCTCGCCGACCGGCTGATGATCGACTCGGCCGTGATCTTGCTCTGGCACGCGGGCAGGCTGCCGCTGATCGCGCTCGTCTTCATCCTCGGCCGGGATCTTCTTCTCCTGGGCGGGTACAAGTTCGTCATGGAACGCGGCTACGACTTCAAGGTCAACCAGATCGGCAAGGCCGGCACCTGGCTTTTATACGCGGGTATCGGCCTCGTCCTTATTACTGAGAAGGGCACCGACTGGCCGCTCTACGTCTTCTGGTCGGGGCTGGCGCTGGCACTGACCGCGGGCCTACTCTACGTGGGCCGCGCGCTCAAGGTGGTGTTGGCGCGATGAAGGCGATCGTGATGGCCGGGGGGGAGGGGACACGCCTGCGCCCGCTGACCTCGAACCAACCCAAGCCAATGGTTCCGGTCGTCGGCAAGCCCTGCATGGAACACATCCTCGAGCTCCTGCACCAGCACGGACTCGACGAGGTCACGATCACGCTCGCCTTCATGCCGCAGGCGATCCGCACCTACTTCGGTGACGGCGAGGCACTCGGCATGTCGATCGACTACTCCGTCGAGGAGGAGCCGCTGGGAACGGCCGGCTCGGTCAGGCAGGCCGCGCGCGATCTCGACGAACCCTTCCTCGTCATCTCCGGCGACGCGCTCTGCGACAGCGACCTCCAGGCGCTGATCGATCACCACAACGAGAAAGGCGCCGCCGTCACGATCGGCCTCAAGTCGGTGGAGAACCCGCTCGAGTTCGGCATCGTCGTCACCGACGCGGACGGGCGTGTGGAGCGCTTCCTCGAGAAGCCGTCCTGGGGCCAGGTCTTCTCCGACACGATCAACACCGGCATCTACGTGCTCGATCCCGAGGTCTTGCGTCACGTACCCGCCGACCACCCGTTCGATTTCTCGGCCGATCTCTTCCCGCTCCTACTCGAGATGGGAAGGCCGCTACACGGCTTCGTGCTCGACGGCTACTGGCAGGACATCGGCAACCTCGACCAGTACCGTCAGGCGAATTTCGACGCCCTGGACGAGAAGGTGCACTTGAAGATTCCGGGCATCCGTCTGCGCGGCGACATCTGGATCGGCGAGGGAGTCGAGATCGACGACCTGGAGTCGATCGAGGGCCCGGCCTTCATCGGCAACTACTCGCGACTGGCCAAGGACGCGAGCCTCGGCGCCTACTCTGTGCTCGGCACCAGCGTCACGCTGCGCGAGCGCGCGCGCGTCTCGCACTCGGTGCTCGACTCCTCGACTCACGTCGGACGCAGCACCCTGATCGAGGGCTCGGTGATCGGGCGCTCCTGCGACATCCGCTCGCACGTTCGCCTGCACGAAGGCGTGGCGATCGGCGACGAGGTGACGATCGGCGCCGAGAGCGTGATCTGGCCGGGAGTCCGCATCTATCCCTACAAGGAGGTCGAGTCGGGCGCCCAGATCCACGAGAGCCTGATCTGGGAGTCGCGAGCGACTACGCGCCTCTTCGGTCAGGACGGAGTACTCGGTCTGGTCAACGTCGACCTCACGCCCGAAGTGGCCGTTCGTCTGGCGACGGCGGCGGGCACGGCACTTAAGCTGGGCGCCCGGGTCGTCACCAGCCGCGAGGCGCCGAGCGCCTGCCGCATGATCAAGCGAGCAATGATCTCCGGGCTCACCTCGACCGGCGTCGACGTCGCCGATCTGCGCGTGTTGCCGGCAGCGATCAACCGCCACCTGGTCAAGGCAGAGAGCTGCGAGCTTGGCATCCACGTCGGTTGCAGCGCCACTGACCCTGAGGTCATACAGATCCGCTTTTTCGAGCCGCCAGGGATCCAGCTGAGCGAAAATTTGCAGAAGGAGATCGAGAAGCACTTCTCGCGCCTGGAGCTGCGCCGAACCGCCGCCGAAGAAGTGGGAAGGATCAGCTACCCGGCCCGCGCGAGGGAGAGCTATGCGCAGGATCTACTCCATACCATCGACGTCGAGCTGATGCGAGCGCGCGGCTTCAGGCTGGTAATCGACTACGGATATTCGGCCGCTTCTTACATTCTTCCGCTCGTGCTCGGGCCACTCGGGATCGAGGCGGTGTCGGCGCATGGATTCACCGCGGAGCGCGCAAGCCAGGCGCAACCGATCGCGGAGTCGCTCGGGCAGGCGAAAAAGCTCGTGACCGCCGCCAGCGCCGACCTCGGTGCCGTCTTTGACCGCGCCGGCGAGCGCCTCTACCTGATCGACGAGCTAGGGGCCGAGATCCCCGTCGAAAAGGCGCTACTCCTATTCCTTCGCTTGATCGGATCGAACGGGCGCCGCGGTAGGGTCGCCTTTCCGGTCACGGTCACGAGCCAGGTCGAGAAAATGGTCGAGAAGACCGGGCTCGAGGTTATCCGCACACGCGCCTCGCTTGCCGATCTGAGCCGGGCGGCTTCCGACAACGACGTCATCTTCGCTGGATCGGTCGGCGGAGGCTACCTCTTCCCGGATTTCCTCCCCGCGTACGACGCCGTCGCCAGCCTCTGCAAGCTGCTCGAGCTGCTGGCGCCGGTCAAGCAACTGGTCTCAGAACTCGTCTCGGAGCTGCCGCCAAGCACGCTCATTCATCGTCGCCTGCACTGCCCGTGGGGCCGTAAGGGCCTCGTTATGCGCGTTCTCGTCGAGCAGATGAAGGATCGACAACTCGACCTCACCGACGGCATCAAGGTCGGCGACAAGCGCGGTTGGGTGCAGGTGATCGCTGACTCCGACGAGCCGGTTCTGCACATCTATGCCGAAGGCAGCGACGTCGAGATCTCGGGCGAGCTGGAAACCGAGATGCACACCCTGGTCGAGGGAATCATCGGCGCCGAGGCAGGCGCGGGCGCTCCATCACCTTCGAGTTGATTGACCCTTGGAAGGACGCCTGCTTTACTGGACAGAGCCGGATACCGGACGAAAGGCCGACGCGTGGAACCACTTCCTGACCTTGCAACTCTCTCCGACGACGAGCTCCGTGCCCTGATCGCCGACTTAAAGACGGAGGAAGACGAGCTTTCCTACAAACGCCGCCTCCTCCACGGGAAGATCGACATCCTCCGTGCCGAGCTAGTAGCCCGGTTACAGAAGTCGGTCGAGGGTGGTGAGGGTGCGCTCAGCGCCGACATCGAGAAGCTGACCGAGATCCTCGCCGCCAAGGCGCCACCGCCCGACGAGTTCGAGTGAGTCACGTCTACTGCCCTCAGTGCGGTTTCCTGAACCCTGAAGCTGCGAATTTTTGCGCCAAGTGCGCAGCCCTGCTCGTGCACGAGGAGGCCGGCTCCGAGACGACGATCTCGCTCACGGCCGGCGAGGTCGAAGAGGCGGATCTCGACTTAGTCGAGCTCGGGGTCAAGGGACCGGCTCTGATCGTTCGCGCAGGGGGAGGCCTCGCGGGCGAGGTCTTCCCGTCCAGCGGCGGGCGGATGACGATCGGGCGGTCTCCGGAATGCGACGTGTTCCTCGACGACGTGACTGTTTCGCGCCGGCATGCAGTCCTGATCCACGACGGCCCGCGCTTCGTGCTCCAGGATCAGGGGAGTCTGAACGGAACCTTCCTCAACCGGAGCCGGATCGAGTCCGCCGAGCTTGCCGACGGCGACGAGGTGCAAATCGGCAAGTACCGGCTGACCTTCCTGACCTGATGGCCGCGGCGCCGCGACCCGCGCCGACCGGTCAAGCGTCGCGGATGCTCACGATCGGAGCTGTGCGCAAGCTCCTTCTGGGCGAGTTTCCGGACATCTCGATCTCCAAGATCCGTTACCTAGAGAGCCAGGGCCTGCTGAACCCGAGCCGCACGCGCTCCGGCTACCGGCTCTTCAACGAGGCGGATATCGAGCGCCTGCGCAGCGTTCTGGAGCTGCAACGGGACGAATACCTGCCGCTGCGCGTGATCCGCGAAGAGCTGGCCTCCCCGACCGGAAGCGAGCGACGTCGGCGAAATTTGACGCTACCCGAGGCCGAGCCCGAGATCGACCTACCGGAGCTCTGCCGAAGGGCACAGCTCACACCCGAGCTCGCGGGCGAGCTGGAGGAGCAGGGCCTGCTGCATCCGCGTGTCGAGGACGGCGAACGCGTCTATTCCGAGAGCGACGCCGAGATCGCTCACGTCTGCGCCAGGATCGCCGCTCATGGAATCGACGCGCGCC
This sequence comes from Actinomycetota bacterium, assembly GCA_003162235.1. GTDB lineage: Bacteria > Actinomycetota > Thermoleophilia > Gaiellales > Gaiellaceae > Fen-549. The sequence continues at coordinate 7,647 of PMMN01000032.1, forward strand.
ACCTGCGAGCTTTCCGCCACGCCTCCGATCGCGTCAGCGGACTGGTCGAGCAGATCACCGCGCCGGCACTTCACTCGCGTAACTCCGAACGCCGTCGAGCCGCTCTCGCCGACATCGAGACGCTATTGGTGCAGGCCGAAGAGCTTCTACGCCTGCTCGTCTGGCGCGATATTCATGATCTGGTGACCGGCTGATGATTTCCGTCGAAGATCTGCGCGCGAGAATCCGGGAAATCCCCGACTATCCCAAGCAGGGGCTCGTCTTTCATGACCTCTCGCCTCTATTTGCGGATCCAGACTGCTTCCGCGCGGTGATCGAGCTGCTCGCCGATTGGGCACGACCGCGAAGACCCCAGATAGTGCTCGGAGCGGAGGAGAGGGGCTTAATCCTCGGCGGTGCCCTCGCTCACGAGCTCGGCGCCGGGTTCGTAGGGGCGCGGCAGCCGGGCATCGTCGCCTCGGAGCCGGTCAGTCCCGAGTGGGAACTCGAGAGGGGGCCCGGCTCGCTCGAGCTGCCCGTCGAAGCGCTCCCGGCCGGCACGCGCGTGCTCGTTCACGACGATTTGCTCGCCACCGGCGCGACGGCTCAGGCCAAGGTCGAGGTAGTCGAAGAGCTGGGCGCTGAGGTCGTCGGCATCCTCTTCGTGGTCGAGCTCGAGCTGCTCGACGGCCGCCGGCGACTCGCCGGACACGACGTCCACTCGCTGATCAGGCTCTGACGGCGCTTGCTGTCCGGGACCGATTCTGGCCGGGAGTAGATAACACATATGGGGGAGAAGACAACCCCAGTGGGCTGATCACGAGCGCAATAGAGGTATGAATACCTTTGATCGACCGACCATTCCCCTCGGAATAGGGATGGAGTCTTCGCATTATTGAAACCGATAGTGAATATGGAATGAACGGGGAGATGAGATTACGCAATCCCAATCGCGGCGCCGGGCTGCTCTTCGAACACTTCGCCGCCTTTGAGCAGATGAGCCTCCGCCAGCGGGAGCCGGCCCGCGTCCGCCTACAGCGGGCGCTCGGCCCCGATCTCTCCCAACTGCTCCTGCGCGCGCTCGCCCGCGAGACCGATCACGCGGCCACCGGCGACCCGGCCGCCTGAGCCCTTCTCGCACCTTTCGACTAACGATCCGCCGACTCGGTGTGATCGGATGAGAGTCTCGAACTCATCACGCCGCTGAACGAGGCCAGGCGGTGGAGTGTTCGCTCGACACGAACTCCAAAGAGTTTGGGCTGGCCGTCTGGCGGCTACTCTTCTCCGGCAATGGCTCTGAAGAAGCGCCCGGACGCACAAATAGTGGAGCCGAGCGGGTGGCGATTTCGTCAGCCGCTCCCGTTGAACGTCCCGCCGAAGCGGTTCGACCCACGGGTGCAACGTCAACCTACTCTCGCTCCCTACTCGGCTCCTTTCGCTAAGCCGTCGGCGCTTTCGTCTGCCCTACCGTCTGGCGTTCGGCTGCCGCCTAGTGCCTTCCGGCGGGGCTTCGCTCTACTCACGCCCCGTACTTAACGCAATAGGGAATCTAAAGGACGCACCACTCTATTTCAAGGCTTGTAAAGCGATAAAAACGCGCAATTTGCGACATAATGTTTTCGACAATTTCCACAACAAAAAGGTGGCGCTGTGGACACATCTGTGGATAACGACGTAACTCAATCAAAAGAACCTTCTTCTCCGTTTCTCTCCCGACGGCGCTTGTTCCTGATCGCGGGGACGGCGCTGGCCGTGGCCACGGTGCTCACCGCGCTCAGCGTGGGGGACAACTCCAAGGCACTGCCCGATTGGCAGGCGTTCATCCTCGGTATCACGCAAGGTCTGACCGAGTTGCTGCCCATCTCTTCTTCGGGGCATTTGATTATCGTGCCTTGGCTCGGAAATTGGCACTACCTCGAGACTCACGCGGTCTTCAACAAGACCTTCGACGTCGCCCTGCACGTGGGGACGCTCGTAGCCGTGGTCGCCTACTTCTGGTCGGACATCGTCAGCATCCTCCGCGCCTGGTTCGGAAGCGTCAAGCGCCGGAGCATCAAGACCCAGGACGAGCGCCTCGCCTGGCTGCTCTTGATTGCGACTATCCCGGCTGCGCTCGGCGGCGCGGCGGGGGAGAGTCTGATCGAAAAGCGCCTCGGGCAGCCCTGGCAGATCGCGATCGCGCTCGCCGTCTTCGGAGTCGTGCTCTGGCTCGCCGACCGGCGCCCGCAGGAGCGCGAGATGACGTCGCTGCGCTACCGCGATGCACTGATGCTCGGCTTCGCTCAGATGATCGCGCTCATTCCCGGCGTCTCTCGTTCGGGCATCACCATCACCGGTGGCAGGTTGTTTAGACTCGATCGAGACACCGCGGCGCGCTTCTCGTTCCTGATGCTGGCACCGGTGGTGTTTGGCGCTGCCGTACTCAAGTTCGTCAAAGACATGCTGCTCGGGCCGGCGCTACCGGCGGGATGGGGCGGACCTTTCGCCGTTGGCATGCTCGCCGCGGCCGGCAGCGGGCTACTAGCAATCTGGGCTCTGCTGGGCTACCTGCGTCGCCACGACTACTCGCTTTTCGTTATCTACCGGCTGGCGCTGGCGCTGGCCCTGCTGATCTTGATCGTCTCCGGGGTGCGGGGGCGCAACTTCTAGAATCGGTTCGTGCGAGTTTCCATCGGCGACATCGAGCTCTTCGTCCACGAGGAGGGGGAGGGACGGGCGCTCGTCGCGTTGCAGGGCGGTCCTGGGCTGGACGGCTCGTTCTGGTTCCCCGGGCTCGATTTGCTGGCAGTTCCTGGCGCGGATCTGAGCCCCCGCCTGCCGCTCGGTGGCGACTCCCGCTAGGGTTTCCGCGCTGGCGGGCCCGACGATTTCTCCTGATCTTTTCCCGGTACCGGTGAGAACCGTCCTGCTGACAGCTGCCTGGCCCGCCGCTCGCGGCTAACCGGTTTGCGTCTTCTCGTCTCCGCGCCGGCTAGCTGAACAGGCCGAGGCGGGAGCGATCGAAGAACGAGAATGGCAGCGAGAGGAGACGTGTTGAGATCGACCAGATTGGCATTTCTAGATAGACATAGGAATGCAGTTGCACCGGCAATCGCGGGGGCGGTCTGTATCGCCTTCGGCGCCATCTTCATCCGGCTCTCGCACGTCGCTCCGGCCGCCGCGGCCTTCTATCGCTGCCTGTATGCGCTACCGGTGCTGGCACCGATGGCTTTCCGTGAGCGCCGGAGAAGGGGAGGGCGCCCGCTACGAGCCCATCTGCTTGCCACCGGCGCCGGGCTCTTCTTCGGGATCGACCTGGTGCTCTGGTGCCAGTCGATCGTTTACGTCGGTGCCGGCCTGGCGACCGTTCTCTCCAACGTCCAGGTTGTGATCGTTCCGCTCGCCGCCTGGTTCCTGCTCTCGGAACGGCTGTCGGCGCGCTTGGCCGTGGCGATCCCGATCGCGCTAACCGGGGTGGTGTTCATCTCGGGCGAGATCGGCGCCGGGGCCTACGGTCGCAACCCGGGGCTGGGGGCGATTTATGGGATCGCCTCGGGGGTGGCATACGCCGCCTCACTTCTCTGCATGAAGCTCGCCGGCGAGGCCGAGGCGCGGCACACCCGGGCACGTCTGTTCGAGATGACCTTGAGCTCCGCGATCATGGCCGGAGCGATCGCGCTCTGGCTCGGTCAGCTCGCCAAGGTGCCGGGGCCGAGCGCTCAGGCCTGGCTGATCCTGCTCGCGCTCGGCTCCCAGGTAGCCGGCTGGCTCTTGATCACTTGGGCGCTCCCGCGCATCGCCGCCGCGGTCACCGCGCTCGTACTGACGCTCCAGCCGGCGGGATCGGTGTTGCTGGCGATGATCATCCTCGGCGAGACGCCGTCGGCGCTTCAGCTGCTCGGAGTCTGCGCGGTCGCNNCCGCTAACCGCACTACCAGTGCGTCTTCACAACCCTTCGGCCACTGGCATCCACGGCTTGACCGCCTCGATCGCACATCTCTACCGGGATAGGCCCTTAAACTCGAGCCCGCGCGACGGGGGAGGCGCG
>PMMN01000095.1:0-161 GCA_003162235.1 Actinomycetota bacterium
GTCTCGTAGCCGGTGCGCTTCTCTATCTCCTTCGAAAGCGCGTCGCCGACGCCGCCCAGGAGTACGTGCCCGAACTGGTCGGTCGCGGGCGCCTCCTTGGCGACCATCTCCGACTCGCCGCTGGCGAAGGTCAGCTCATAGCCCTCGCTGACGGCGACGAT
>PMMN01000095.1:207-3155 GCA_003162235.1 Actinomycetota bacterium
CCGAAGGTGTAGTCGGTGCCGGAGAGATCGTTGTCGATCGTCTTCGGCACGCCCACGACCGGGAACTGGAACTCGTCGTAGAGCTTGGCCGCGACGCCGAGCGTGTCCTCGCCGCCGATCGCCACCAGCGCGTCGAGCCCGGCCGCCGCGAACTTCTCGCGCAGGCTGTCGACGCCGCCCTCGACCTTGTATGGGTTGGTGCGCGAGGTGCCGATGATCGTGCCGCCGCGGTGCAGGATCCCCGAGACCTCGGCCGGCCCGAGCGGCTTGAAGTTGCCCTCGATCATGCCGCGCCAGCCCTCGAGCGCCGCCACCATCTCGTAGCCGCGCGCGAAAGATTTGCGCGACAGCGCGCGGATCACCGCGTTCAGCCCCGGGCAGTCGCCACCGCCCGTCAGTACTGCAATCTTCTTCGACACCTTTCCTCCTCTGCTCTCTTCTAAGCGATCAAGTCTTTGCGGAACGCTAGCGAACCCCGGCGCCCGGGAGTTGATGTAAACGGGTCAGCCGCATTTGACGACGGAAGCCAGCGGGCCTTATCTCTACTCTCGAGCGAGTAGACAATGACGCGAGGGAGGACGGAGATGGTTTCTGGCTACGTCATCGCCGAGAGCATGCGCACCGGGTCTCGGCTTGAAGGTATTCCGCTCAACCTGACGAGAATCGAACGCCACGCCGTCGGGAGCGCCACACCTGAGCAGCCGCCCGTGTGGACGATGATCGAGTTCGAGTTTGCCGAGAGCGACGCAGAACGTGTGGCGACGGCACTTGCCGAGGTTCTGGAAGAGAACGGCGGCTGGTATTCGGACTTCTTGCTTGGCGACGAGAAGCTCGTGATCTTCGCGGAGCGAGTCTTTCGCTATTCGCGCGACGACAGGGATGCGCGCATCGAGGCGCAGGCATACGGACGCAAGCGCGGCGTTCCCGACGCGCAGCTCGATTGGGTTGATTGACACGATCCGGCCACGGTCCGGTTGACGCGGTTCCCGTCCGCAAGGACGCCGAGGCGGCTCGTCAAACGCCGTTCCCAACCACCCGACTCGGACCCCGCCCACAATCGCTGTGAGCCCGCAACGCTCCTAGGAGGAGACGAGTAAACGCACCGAAGGCGCGGCGACTCGCTCGTAAGCCCGCACCGCCGAAAGTCGTAGCCCGCTACGCGGGCGGACTTTCGGCGGTAAGAAAAGTGCCGAAGGTGGGAATCGAACCCACACGGGCCGAAGCCCACTGGATTTTGAGTCCAGCGCGTCTGCCAATTCCGCCACTTCGGCGTAAAGCCTCTCTCACGGGCCATGATAGTTGCGATCGACGCGCTCTCTAGGGCGGTGATTCCTTTGGAGCTACGGCCGGTCGCAGCGTTGCGTAGGGCGGTCCGAGCAAGAAGCCAATACGGGCATTCTCGCCGGCATGTCCCGTCGCCAACTCGAGCGCCCGGCTGATTCCGCGGGAGGGCACGAGACCGAGTTGGCGTGCGGCGGTGGCATCGTGACAGCCGGCGGCGATGATGCTTCCGGCACGCTCGATCGCGGGCTGACAGGCCTGCCAGTCGGCGAAGGGTAGAAGCGGGTGGCAACTCTGGCCGCGGCGGTAGAGATCGATGGCGCGAGCGTCCGATCCCACCCCGCGGGCGATCTCGGCCAGGATCTCCCGGTCTCGCCCGAGATGCAGGGCCGAGAAGAAGGCACGGTAGGGCTGCTGGTTCGGGTGCGCGAAGTGGCGCTCGAAGCCGTGGACGAGCACGATCGTTCCGCCCTGCACGAGCGGCGGGGCGTCTCGCCAGCGCCTGAACGCATATCCGAGCCCAAAGGTGGCCACCGCGAGCGGGTTGGGCCTTTCGCGCGGAAGCATGAGTGTCGTGTCGGGAACAGGCACGCAGATCACGTCCAGGTCGCCCTCGACGGTGGTCGTACGGGTCTCGAGGGCCGCCAGCAGAGCCTCGGCGTGAGCGACCGAGGGAGGACCCGCGAAGGCGGCCGTGGCAAACATCTCCGCCGGTGCCGATGCCATCATCCGCCAGCGCAGCGGGCGCGGAACGAGAGCGAGCGCGCGGCGCAGGTTCGAACGGGCGATGCGTCCGACCACTCGGGCGTCATAGGGGTAACCGCTGGCGAGACCACCCAGCGTGGGCAGTGCGAGCGCAAGCGAGATGCCGAATAGCGGAACCTCGCGCTCGAGCGCCCGCTCCTGAGCGAGCGCGAGCCGCCAGCCGCGCGAGCCGCCGGTCTCGAGCAGTGAGGGTGACTCCTGGGCCGCCACAAGAGGGGCGGCCGTTCCGGCCGCGAGTAAAAGGCTCGGTCCGCCGTGCAGAACGCTCTCGGCCGCGCTCATCGTGACGACGAGATCCGTTTCGCTGAGGGCTCGGTTGACCGCCAAAGGAATGTCTTCCGTCTCCCCGAGCACGCCCAGATCGGGCGCCTCGAGATCGTGAACGACGACCAGGCCGTGAAACCGGCGCGCAAACTCCGGTGTCACCAGCCCTGCCAGATCGCGGCGTCCCGGACGCTGCGCCAGACCGGCTACGACCAGGATCGTCTGATACCCGCTCGGAATACCGGCCGCCTCGAGCTCGTCGGAGACGGCGACGAGTGCCTCCAGCCGCGGGTCGCGCACCGCGCCCGGCACCGGCAAGGCCGGCGGCTCGACGACGATCGTCGCGCGCTCCTTGCCTCTCGCCAGGTCTGCAAGCGGTTCGCCGGAGAGGGGAAAGCGGATCGCATCTCGCACGGCTGCGGTGACGTCGACGATTCGTTCGACGGGCGGCGGTGGTGGGGGAATGACGATGCCGTTATCGGGCATCTCGAATGAGAGAGCGCGTGATCCGGCGAGCAGTGCGATCCGGAACATGAACAAACCCTAGGCGGCGGAGCGGCGGAGGGCGGCGAGATGGGGGAGTAGATGCGCCGAATCGACTCGGTTCTGGCACAGACAAGCGAGAGTTTCGGCGTTAG
>PMMN01000048.1:0-151 GCA_003162235.1 Actinomycetota bacterium
TACTGCTTGAGCTCGGTATCCATGTCCGACATTAGGGTTTTCCTCCCCATTCGTTGGTCCAACAAAAAAGGGCTCAGAACCCGATCGGCTCCAAGCCCAAGAACGAAAAAGGGCCCGGACGTATCACGTCCTGAGGCCCCGTTGCCTCGAC
>PMMN01000048.1:208-343 GCA_003162235.1 Actinomycetota bacterium
CTCGAGAGCGTGCAGGCCGACGGAGTGCAGGTGATCCTGCTCTGGTTCACCGATCTGGAGGGTCATCTCAAGAGCTTCGCCATCACTCCCAGCCAGCTCGAGGAGGCACTCGACGACGGGATGGGCTTCGACGGC
>PMMN01000048.1:377-94433 GCA_003162235.1 Actinomycetota bacterium
TACTTCCTCTTCAAGGACTCGAAGGGAACAGAACCGCTCGACGAGGGTGGCTATTTCGTGCAGACGACCATGGACGCTGCCACCGAGCTGCGCGCCGAGACGATCCGGGCGCTGGAGGTAATGGGCATCGGCATCGAGTACTCACACCACGAGGTCGGCCCCTCCCAGCACGAGATCGACATGCGCTACACGAACGCCATGGCGATGGCCGACGCCACCATCACCTACCGCCTGATCGTGAAGGAGATCGCCGCCAAGAACGGCGTCTACGCGACCTTCATGCCCAAGCCGATGTTCGGTGAGAACGGCTCGGGAATGCACATCCACCAGTCGCTTTTCCGCGGCAACCGGAACGCCTTCTTCGACGGGGCTGACAAGCACCACCTCTCGAAGGAGGCCAAGGGCTTCATCGCCGGCCAGCTCAAGCACGCACGCGAGCTCTCGGCGATCTTCGCCCAGTGGGTCAACTCTTACAAGCGCCTTGTTCCGGGCTACGAGGCGCCCGTCTACGTGGCCTGGTCGCAGCGCAATCGCTCGGCGCTGATCCGCATCCCTTACTACAAGCCCGGATCCGAGGAAGCTACGAGAGCGGAGATCCGCTGCCCCGACCCGGCCTGCAACCCTTACCTCGCGTTCGCCTGCCTGTTGCACGCGGGCCTCGAGGGGATCGAGAACAACTACCAACTGCCGACTCCGATGGAAACCAACCTCTACCACCTCTCGCCCAAGGAGCGCGAGGAGCGGGGCATCGTCTCGCTGCCCGAGACTCTGGGCGAGGCGATAGAGGAGCTGTCTCACTCCCGGCTGATGCAGAAAGCGCTCGGCAGCCACATTTTCGACAACTACGTCGAGCTCAAGCGCAAGGAGTGGGACGAGTACCGCGTTCAGCTCACCGACTGGGAGTTCAAGCGCTACCTGCCGGTTCTTTAAAGCCCATTCCGCTAGGCCTGCACGCCCGAGGCGGCCGATCCGCGGTGCCAGCACCCGAAGGGCCGCTAACCGCACTACCAGTGCGCCTTCGCAACGCTTCGGTCACTGGCATCCACGGTTAAGCCGCCTCGAACGTTCATCCCGACCGGAATAGGCTCTAAGGCTCTAACTGACGACTTGATCGTTTCGCGGGGGCCCGAACGGCCCCCGCTCTCTTGTGCGGCGATGCATGTGGTGCCCACACAGTGAGCAGGCCATCGTTTTCGCCGCTATAGATGACGCCGTCGCGGAACTCGCGGCGGTCGCCTCGCTCGTCTCGGCTGCCTAGCCCGGCCGCGTTAGAGGAAGGCTCGGATCGCCTCGCGCTCGAAGCGGAGCGCGATCACGCCGCTGCTGCCGTCGATCTGCTCGATCGCCTCTGCCGGGACGACGCAACGGCGCCTGGAGAGAAGACTGCCGCGTACAGAGAGGGCGTCCGCGATATCGAGAGCGCGCCCGTACATCGGGCACTCGACCCGGCCGACGATGCGCCCGGCCTTGTCGGCGACGAGGTATCCGCTGGTCGTGGTCAGATCGAGACGCTTCACTTCTAACAGGTCTTTCCGACTTGCCGGGAACGAAACGTGCAAGCCGGCGACCGGTGCAGCCGTCGCCTCCGCTTGCGGTGTGGCTCAGTTTCGGTGTCGCTCGGTGAAATTCCTGCCGCCCCGGTGAGCCCAGGGCCTATCCCGCTAGGTCTACGCGCCCGAAATGGCTGCCCTGCGGCGCCGGTGTCCGCTCAGACCGTTTGCCGCACTGCCAGTGCGCCTTTACGGCCCGTCCGACCCCCTGGCATCCACGGCTCGACCCCTTCGACCGAGCATCCCCAACGGGATCGGCCACAGGAGCTCGTTCCAAATGAAGCACTCCACCGCCTGGCCGCGCTCGGCGGCGCGATGCGTTGTCCTCGGTCGCGCCCGTAGCCTCCAGCTACGAACGCGACACTGCGTCCTAGCCTCGCATCCACCGATCACACCCAGTCGACGGGTCGTCAATTGAACCGAGCTCGTAGAATCGATCAGGTGAACGAGTCGGAACGACACCTGCGACTGCTGACCGAGACGACCGAGGCCGTCAACTCCAGTCTCGATTTGCAGGAGGTGCTGGCGCTGATCGCGCGCAAGGTCGCCGAGGCGCTCGAGACCGATGCCTGTTTCGTCTATCTCTACGACGAGCGCGGCGCCGAGCTCGTCCTGCACGCGACCTACGGCGCCCAGGTTGGAGAGGAGGAGCGCAAGCCGCGCATGCGCATCGGCGAGGGACTGACCGGCTCCTCGGCCGCCGAGCGACAGCCGGTGATGATCGCCGAGCACGCGAACCTCGATCCGCGCTTCAAAGCCTTCAAGAATCTGCCGGAAGGCGAGTACGAGTCGATCCTGGCCGTTCCGATTCTGGCGCGCGAGAAGCTCGAAGGAGCGCTCAACGTGCGCACCCGGCACCCGCGCGAGTTCAGTCGCGCCGAGATCGATCTCCTCGTCGCCATTGCCGGGCAGGTCGCCCAGTCGATCCAGCACGCCCGTCTCTACGCAGAGGCGCAGAGCAGGGTGCGAGAGCTCGAGGCGCTGGCGCGGATCTCGGAGGCGGTGTCAGAGTCGCTCTACGTGGAGGAGTCGCTGGAGGCGATCGTCAAGACGACCATGCAGGCGGTCGCGGCAACGGGCGCGGCCGTGGTGCTCGAGGATGGACGCATCGCCTGGCCGGAAGGGCGAAGCGGCAAGTACGCCGAAAGGATCCCGCTGCGCTGGCGCCGTCGCCAGGTCGGAGAACTCGTCTGCGACAAGGACACGCCCTTCTCCGACGATGAGCGAGCGCTGCTCGGCTCGATCGCCCACCACGCTGCCGTGGCGCTCGAGCACGGGCGCGCGGTCATGCGCGGCGTGATCGCTCAGGAGATCCACCACCGCGTCAAGAACAACCTCCAAACCGTGGCCTCACTGCTGCGGTTGCATGCTCGCTCCGGCGACGCCGACGCTCAGCGGGTGCTCGCCGATTCGGTCAATCGCATCCTTGCCATCGCCGCGGTTCACGAAGTGCTGACCGAGCGCCGCGACGACGACGTCGAGCTGGCCGATTTGATCGAGCGGCTGCGGAGCACGATCGTCCAGGGGCTCGGCTCGGGAAAGACGGTGAAGACTCAGCTGGAGGAGATCTCGCTTCCGGGCAGCCAGGCGACGGCTCTCGCGCTCGTCTTCACCGAGCTGCTTCAGAACGCCTTCGAGCACGGCGGCGACAACGTGACGATCGAGCTTTCTCAGCACGACGGGGGGGTCGCCCTCACGGTTGCCGACGACGGTCCGGGGATGTCGGGCGAAGGCAAGGGAATCGGTCTCGAGATCGTGCGGGCGCTCGTTCGCGACGAGCTGCGAGGGACGCTCGAGATGCTGAACGAGAACGGACTGCGGGCACAGGTCAGCTTTCCTCTCTAGTGTTTGCAGCCCATGCGCCTTCTCATCGCCGAGGACGAGACGATCATCCGGCTCGATCTGCGTGAGCTTTTAGAGCGTGCCGGATTCGAGATCTGTGCCGAGGCCCGCGACGGGCTCGAGGCGGTCGAGCTGGCCCGCAAGGAACAACCCGATCTGGCGATCCTCGACGTCAAGATGCCCCGCCTCGACGGGATAGAGGCCGCCAGGCGCATCCTCGAAGAGCGACCGATACCGATCGTCATGCTCACTGCCTACGGTCAGAAAGAGCTGATCTCGCGGGCGGTCGAGGCCGGGGTTTTCGGCTACCTCGTCAAACCCTTCCGCGAGGCCGATCTGCTGCCCGCGATCGAGACCGCCCGCGCCCGTCACGCCGAGATGGAGGCGCTGCGCGAGGAGGCCGAGTCGCTCGTCGAGGCGCTGGCCGCGCGCAAGCTGGTCGAACGGGCGAAGGGTTTGCTGATGGAGAAGGAGAAGCTGAACGAGCAGGACGCCTACGCACGGCTACGAAAGGCGAGCCAGCTATCCGGCAAGTCGATCAGGGTCGTGGCCGAGGCGCTGATCGCGACTTTCGAAGGGAGCTGACCGTGCAGCACCAGTTGCGGATCTACCAGGTGAAGGAAGGCCGTATGAACGACTGGGTTGCCAAGTGGCGCTCGGAGGTGCTTCCGATCAGGCGCCGCTTCGGCTTCTCGGTGATCGGGCCCTGGGTCGTCCGCGACGAGGATCGCTTCGTCTGGATAGTCGGGCACGATAACTTCTCCGAGGCTAACGCCGCCTTCTACGGTTCGCCTGAGCGCTCGGCGCTGGAAACTCAGATCCCGGAATACCTCGACAAGGTCGAGACCTGGATGCTCGATCCGATCGGGTGAGAGCGGACCGCTTGCTTCGCCAGAACGGACCCGGTCGTCTCCGGGATCAGAGATGCGCGCTGACCGGCAATGAGCCTCCCAGGGCGAGCGACGCGATCGCGCCTACGGTCGGTGCGATGTCCAGCGCTACCGATACCGTGAGCGCCGGACCAAGAAGCACCTGTAGTCTCGGTCACGCCCGACACGCAAGCTCGGTACCTGTATGCGCCGGACCTTCCTACTGACTCTCTTCGCTCTCGCGCTCTTTGCGGCTGCGCAGGCCTGGGGTCAGAGTGCGAGGCCGGCGGTCATCTCCGCCGTTAGCGTTCCGAAGCCCCACATCGTCTGGAAGCCGATTCCGTTTGGCGCGAAGAGAAAAGCCGAGATGGCCGCGTACGCCAGGCGCCACTACGGGCTCAACACCTGGCGGCTGCAACAACCACACGTCGTCGTCGAGCACTACACAGCGTCGTCCACCTTTAGCTCCGCCTTCTACACCTTCGCCTCCGACACCCCCGATTCCGAGCTGCACGAGCTGCCGGGGACTTGCGCTCACTTTGTCATCGACACCGACGGAACGATCTACCAACTCGTTTCGCTAGGGACTATGTGCCGGCACACGGTTGGCCTGAACTACACGGCCATCGGGATCGAGCACGTCGGCACTAGCGACGCACAGATTCTCGGTAATCGCCGCCAGTTACGGGCGTCGCTCGCGCTGACCCTCTGGCTCATGCAACGGTTCCAAATCAAGTTGCAGAACGTCATCGGGCACAACGAGAGCCTATCGAGCCCCTACCACCACGAGCTCTACTCCGCCTGGCGCTGCCAGACCCACGGCGACTGGAGGCGGCAGGACATGATCGTCTACCGGAACGATCTACGCGCGCTCGCAGGCCAGTATGGAATTGCCGTCGGCTCGCAGCCCAAACTGCGCTCGACCGGCTGCTAGAAGGACGCGAACGTCCAGAGGAGCGCGGTGAGCGAGAAGCCGTCGTGGATCTCGTTGCGGCGAATCAGCTCTTTCACCTCGTCTTCGGCCATCCAGGCGACGCGCTCGGTTTCGTCGCCGCTGCTCGGATCGCCGACGTGGCGCGCGCTTGTAGCTGCCAGTACGTAGAAGGCCTGGTCGCAGAGGCCGCTGGTCGGGAAGTAGGTGCCGATCAAGCGAAGCGGCCCGGGCTCCCAGCCCGCCTCCTCGATCGTCTCGCGGTTCGCGGCTTGCTCGGGCGTCTCGCCGGGGTCGAGCCCGCCCGCCGGCACCTCCCAACCCCAGCTGTCGGTGATGAAACGGTGGCGGTAGATCAATAGAACGCCACTCTCGGGAACGCGGACGACCGCTGCCGCGACCGCCCGCGGCGTGCGCACCACGTGGTGCTCGAAGCGAGCGCCGGAGGGAAGCTCGACGTCCGCGAGCTTCAGGTCGAGCCAGTCGCTCTGGTAGAGCGGCCGCTCGCCGTGAACGCGCCAGCGGGTCACCGGGTCAGGGCCGGGGCTGGGCCGGTGCATCCGCACGATGGGCTCGAACAACGCATCTGCTGGAACCTACTGCATCATCTGCCGAGCTGGCGAAAGCCCTCGATCATCGACTTACCGACGCCAACCGCTCTGCGCTTCGGTCCTGATGCATATCGTTTAGCAACTGGGTATAGATCAACCGTGGGAGCATCGTGACGAATACGGAAATCCGCCAGCAATCGATTCTCGCCTTTCGAACGCTGGCGATGGATGCCGTGCAGAAGGCGAACTCGGGCCATCCCGGCACGGCCATGGCGCTGGCGCCGCTCGCCTACCTTCTCTACACGAAGCACCTGCGCCACAACCCCGCCAACCCCGACTGGCCGAACCGCGACCGCTTCGTTCTCTCGGCGGGTCATGCCTGCGTGCTCCAGTACGCGGCGCTGCACCTGAGCGGCTACGACCTGAGCCTGGACGACCTGAAGCAATTCCGCCAGTGGGGCTCACGTACGCCGGGCCACCCCGAGCACTTCGTAACGCCCGGTGTCGAGACGACCACCGGCCCGCTCGGGCAAGGATTCGCCAACGCGGTCGGTTTCGGCATCGCCGAGCGCTATCTCGGCGACTACTTCAACCGCCCCGGTCACGCTGTTGTCGATCACGACACTTACGTGATCTGCTCCGACGGCGATCTGATGGAGGGAATCACCAACGAAGCCGCCTCGATCGCCGGCCAGCTCGGGCTCGGGAAACTCATCTTCTTCTACGACTCGAACCGGATCACGATCGACGGCGCTACCTCGATCTCCTTCAGCGCCGACGATCCCGGTCGCCGGCTCGAGGCGCAGGGCTGGCACGTGCAGTGGGTCGAGGACGCAAACGACCTCGACGAGCTCGACCAGACGACCGAGGCCGCCAAGAACGAGCGGCAGCGACCCTCGCTGATCGTCGTTCGGTCGCACATCGCCTACGGCGCCCCGCACCTCGTCGACACCGCCAAGGCGCACGGCGCGCCGCTCGGAGCCGATGAAGTGAGAGCCGCCAAGATCGCGCTCGGAGCCGATCCCGACAAGGAGTTCTTCGTTCCCGAGGAGGTCTATGCGCACATGAGCCAGCTCGAGCGAGGAGCTTCGCTCGAAGCCGCGTGGCGCGAGAGCTTCGAGAGCTGGAGCGCCGCGTTCCCGTCTGCGCGCGAGGATTGGGATCACGCCTGGCGCGGCGAGCCGAAGCCCGGTTGGCAGCAGGCGCTACCGGAGTTCGAAAGCGGCGACGGTGCGGGAATGGCTACGCGTGACACCGGGCGCGAGGTGATGCAGGCGATCGAGCCCTACACGCCGACGATGATCGGCGGCTCCGCCGATCTAGTCGCGTCGGTGCGCACGGAGTTCGTGGGCGGCGGTCTCTTCTCGTCTACCCACTCCGGCCGCAACATCGCCTTCGGGGTTCGCGAGCATGCCATGGGCGGAATCGTCAACGGCCTCGCTCTGCACGGCGGCATGGTCAAGCCGTATGGCTCAACTTTCTTGATCTTCTCCGACTACATGCGCCCGGCGCTCAGGCTTTCGGCGCTCGGTCGCGTGCCGGCGCTGTGGGTCTACTCGCACGACTCGATCGGCGTCGGCGAGGACGGCCCGACGCACCAACCGATCGAGCACTACATGGCGCTCAGGGCGATTCCGGATCTCTGGTTCATCAGGCCCGCCGACGCCAACGAGACCGTCTACGCCTGGAAGGTCGCGCTCGAGCGCACCGACGGACCGGTTGTGCTCGCGCTGACGAGGCAGAAGCTTCCCGTTCTCGATCGCTCCGAGCTCGCCGCGGCGTCGGGAGTGGAACGCGGCGCCTATGTTCTCTGGGAAGCGGAGGGTGCGAACGGGCAGCCCGATCTCATCTTCATCGCCACCGGCTCGGAGGTCGCTGTGACTCTCGCCACAGCGCGGAAGCTGTCCGAGCAAGGAACCCGTCGTCTGCGCGTCGTCTCGATGCCCTGCTGGGAGCTGTTCGAGCAGCAGAGCGAGGAGTATCGGGAGAGCGTCTTTCCCTCCGCGGTGCAGGTGCGGCTCTCGGTTGAGGCCGGGATCTCGCTCGGCTGGGGCCGATGGGTCGGCGAGCGCGGAGCCTCGGTGGCGATCGACCACTTCGGAGCGTCCGCCCCCGGCGGGGAGTTGATGAAGCAGTTCGGCTTCACGGTCGAGAACATCGAAGCCCAAGCCCAGGCTTTGCTCGCACGGGTTTCGTGAAAGACTCCAGGAGGAGAGATGATGAAAGTCGCCGTCGCTTTCGATCACCGAGGCGTCAGGCTGCGCGAAGCCGTGCTGGGAGCGGTTGTCGCCGCGGGCTGCGATGCGATCGACCTTGGGGTCGAGGACGCGAGCGTCCGCGTCGACTACCCCGACCAGGCTGCCGACATCGCCGCGGCGATTCGCTCGGGTAGAGCCGAGCGCGGGATCCTCGTCTGCGGCTCGGGAGTAGGGGCGTGCGTGGCGGTTGACAAGATGCCGGGCATCCGGGCGGCGATCTGCCACGATGTCTACTCGGCCCACCAGGGTGTCGAGCATGACGATATGAACGTCCTCTGCCTGGGTTCGGAGATCGTTGGCGCCGCGCTCACATCGGAGCTGGTGCACGCCTTCCTCGGCGCGCGCTTCGACGAGAGCGACGAGCGCTACGCCGCGCGACGGCGCAAGGTCGAGCAGATGGCACGCGATGCGGCCCGGGAACTGGCATGAAGGCTTTCGACAACAGCAGCGGAGGGTGAGGGGAAAACGATGGCGAAGAGCAGGCTGCAGCAGCTGACCGAGCTGGGCCAGAGCGTCTGGATCGACTCGCTCTCGCGCGAGATGATCGAGACGGGCGAGCTCGAGCGACTGATTCGCGACGATTCGGTCAGCGGGGTCACGAGCAACCCCACCATCTTTCAGAAGGCACTTGCCGGAGGCGACTGGTACGACAGCGAGCTGCGCGAGCTGGCACCTCTCGGCGATACGAGCGAGATCTTCCTCCGCCTGGCCGAGAACGATGTAACCAAAGCGTGCGACCTGCTCCGGCCCGTACACGAGTCGACCGGCGGTCTCGACGGCTATGTCTCGATCGAGGTCGATCCGACGCTGGCTTACGACACCGAGCGCACCTACGAGCAGGCGGTTCGCCTTCACACCGACATCGACCGTCCCAATCTCTACGTGAAGATCCCGGCCACGCGCCCGGGGCTGCCGGCGATCGAAGATGCGATCTCGGCGGGTCATGCGATCAACATCACGCTGATCTTCTCCCTCCAGCGCTATGCGGAGGTCGTAGACGCCTACGTACGCGGTCTCGAGCGCCGAGTATCAGCGGCTGGCAGTCTCGACCGTGTCAACTCGGTGGCCAGCTTTTTCGTCTCGCGCGTCGACTCCGAAGCCGACAAGCGGCTGGAGCAGGTCGGCTCGCCCGAGGCGCTGGCGCTTCGAGGCAAGCTCGCTGTGGCCAACGCCAAGCTGGCTTACCGTCACTTCCAGAAGACCTTCTCGGGCGAGCGCTGGGAGTTCCTCGCCTCCAAGGGCGCGCGCGTTCAGCGCTGTCTCTGGGCTTCGACCTCGACCAAGAACCCGGCCTACCCCGACACTATCTACGTGGACGAGCTGATTGGCCCCGACACGGTCAACACGATGCCGATCGAGACGGTCAGGGCCTTTCAGGATCACGGGACGGTGCGCCAGACGATCAGCGAAGGTCTCGGTGAGGCCGAGCGCCTGCTCGAGCAGCTGGAGGCCGTCGGTGTTTCCTACGATGAGATCGTCGACACGCTCGAGGCGGAAGGCGTGCAGAAATTCGCCGATTCCTTCGCCGGGCTGGAGACCGGGATCGATAACAAGCTACAAACGCTGGAGGTGGCGCGGTGAGCACGGTTGGAGGAAGCGACCTGGTCGCCAGGATTTGGGCCGGCGACGCCTCGGTCTGGACTTCGAGCGGCGAGGAGAAGTGGCTCGGTTGGCTGCAAGCGCCCGAGCACTCGCACGCCTTGGTGGGCGAGTACCTCGCCTTCGCCGAGCGGGCGCTGGAAGGGGTCGAGAACGTCTTGCTCCTGGGCATGGGTGGCTCGAGCCTAGCGCCCGAAGTGATGCGGCTCGCCTTCGGCTCGGCGGCCTTCCACGTGCTCGACTCGACTCACCCGATGGCCGTGCGGCGGATCGCATCCCAGCTCGATCCCTCTTCGACCTTCGTACTGGTCTCCTCGAAATCGGGCTCGACGATCGAGACCCGATCGCATCTCGAATACTTTTGGGCCTTGACAAGCGAGCACGGCAAGCGCTTTGCTGCCGTCACCGATCCCGGTAGCGATCTGGAGAAGCTGGCTCGCGAGCGGGGTTTCTTGGCGGTGCTAGCTGGCGAGCCGACGATCGGCGGCCGCTTCTCGGCGCTCTCGCCCTTCGGCATAGTTCCGGCCGCCTTGATGGGAGTCGATATCGAGCGGTTCCTCTCGCGCGCCGAGGAAATGGCCGAGGCCTGCCACGGAATAGACGGCAATCCCGGCCTGGAACTTGGATTGGAGCTCGGGGAAGGCTGGCGCGAGGGACGCGACAAGGTCTGCATTCCCGAGCACGCAAGCGGATTCGCGCTCTGGGCCGAGCAGCTCGTCGCGGAATCCACTGGGAAACAGGGCAAGGGTCTGGTGCCGGCGCCAGGCGAGCACCCCGGCGACACCGATCGCCAGGCGGTAGAGCTCAGGCTCGACAATTCTTACGAGCTCGCGCAAGAGTTCTTCCGCTGGGAGTTCGCGGTCGCCGTCGCCGGCGCCTACCTGGAGATCAACCCGTTCGATCAGCCGAACGTTCAGGAGGCTAAGGACAGGACGAGCGCCATTCTTTCCTCGGGCGCCGAGCCCGATCTCGAGCCGAGCGGAAGCCTCGACGAGCTCCTCGCGGCAGCGGGCGCCGGCGACTACATCGCCATCCTCGGCTTCGTCGATCCGACACCCGAGAACGATGCCAAGCTCGCCGCCCTCGCGGAGCGTGCGCGCACGGCGACGGGCTGTGTCGTCACTCGTGGCTTCGGCCCGCGCTACCTGCATTCGACCGGCCAGCTGCACAAGGGCGGAAAAGCCAACGGACTGTTCGTGCAGGTCGTGGACGACCTGGGCCAGGAGTTGGCGATTCCGGGACGCGACTTCGGCTTCCGGCGCCTGATCGGAGCTCAAGCGGCCGGCGACTTCGCGGCTCTCGAGGAGCATGGACGGCCCGTTATCCGCGTCAGACTGGAGGAGCTATGAAGCTGGGCATGGTCGGTATGGGCCGCATGGGCGGCGGCATGGTCGAGCGCCTGCGCCGGGCCGGACACGTGGTCGAGACCTACGCGCGCACCAACCCGGAGCGCACTGCGACTTCGCTGATCGACCTGGTCGCCAAGCTGGAGCAGCCGCGCGTCGTGTGGCTGATGATCCCGGCCGGCGATGCCACCGAGCACGCCTTCACCGAGCTGCTCGGACTGCTCGAGGAAGGCGACATCATCGTCGACGGCGGCAACTCCCANNCTCGACCTGGCGCCGAAAGACGGCTACGCGCACGTTGGCGCGAACGGTGCCGGGCACTTCACGAAGATGGTCCACAACGGCATCGAGTACGGGATGATGCAGTCCTTCGCCGAGGGCTTCGAGATCATGCAGGCCTCGGAGTTCGAGATCGACCTGCATTCGGTGGCCAGCATCTGGCGCTACGGATCGGTCGTTCGCAGCTGGCTGCTCGAACTGCTCGAGATCGCGCTCAAGGAGGATCCAGGGCTGGCCTCGATCGCCGGCTACGTCGAGGACTCCGGCGAGGGCCGCTGGTCGCTTCTCGCCGCGATCGACGAGAGCGTGCCGGCGCCGATCATTGCCAACTCTCTGTTCGCGCGCTTTGCCTCGCGCCAGGACGAGTCGTTCGCGGCCAAGGTGAACGCCGCGCTCAGAAACCAGTTCGGCGGGCACGCGGTGAAGCCGGCTAACGAGAAGTAGGGCCAGAAGGAGGACGTCGCCGAGATGAACGCGCAAACCGAGGCACGAGTCGACGTACCCCTCGAGGCGGGATCGGCCGACCAACGCAGGCCCGACCCCTGTGCGCTCGTCATCTTCGGTGCCTCCGGCGACCTCACTCACCGCAAGCTGATTCCGGCGCTGTACGCGCTCGAGTTCCGCGGGCTCCTTCCGGAGAGCTTCGCTGTGGTCGGCGTCGCTCGCACCCAAAACTCGACCGAGGCGTGGCGGGAGGAGATGCGCGCGGCGGTTACGGAGTTCGGCCGCGACGAGATGCGCGACGACGTCTGGAAGCGGCTCGCGGCTGGAATGCACTACGTCAGCACCGACTTCTCGTCGGAGGGCGGCGAGACCGAGGTGATGAAATTGCTCGAGCAGCTCGACAAGGAGCGAGGCACCCGGGGCAACCGCGTCTACTACCTTGCCGTACCGCCTGCGGTGATCAGCACGGTCGTGGACAAGCTAGGCGAGAGGAGACATCCCAGCGGCTGGGTGCGCCTGATCGTCGAGAAGCCGTTCGGGCACGACCTCGCTAGTGCCAAAGTCTTGAACGAGGACATCGTCTCCAACTTCCAGGAGCAAGAGATATTCCGCATCGACCACTATCTGGGCAAGGAAACGGTCCAGAACGTGCTCGCGTTCCGCTTCGCCAACGGTATCTTCGAGCCGATCTGGAACCGTCGCTATGTCGACAGCGTCCAGATCACCGTGGCCGAGTCGCTCGGGATCGAGGATAGGGCGGGTTTCTACGAGCAGGCGGGTGCGATCAGAGACGTCGTCCAGAACCACGTGCTGCAACTGCTGGCCCTGACCGCGATGGAGCCACCGGCTGACTTCGAGGCCGACGCTGTCCGTAACGAGAAGGTCAAGGTCGTGCGCGCGATCGCCCCGCCCGACCCCGGCTACGTCGTGCGCGGCCAGTACGGGCCCGGCGAGGTCGACGGCAAGAAAGTGCCCGGCTACCGGCACGAGCCCGGCGTGGCCCCCGACTCCGAAACCGAGACCTACGTGGCGCTGAAGGTCTTCGTCGACAACTGGCGCTGGGCCGGCACTCCGTTCTACCTGCGTACCGGCAAGCATCTCTCCAGCCGCGCCACGACGATCGTGATCATGTTCCGGCCGGCACCGCATCCTCCCTTTCTCGAAATCGCCGGCGAGGGGCTGCGCCCGAACCTGATCGTCATCCAAGTTCAGCCCGACGAAGGGATCTCGATGCGGATCGGCGCCAAGGTGCCCGGGCAGGGCATGACGATCCAGCCGGTCAACCTCAGCTTCCAGTACGACCGGGCCTTCCACGTGCATTTGCCGGAGGCTTACGAGAAGCTGATTCTGGACGCGATGCTCGGCGATGCCACTCTGTTCACCCGCATCGACGAGGTCGAGGCGCAGTGGTCATTCGTCGATTCGGTGGTGGCTCAGTGGCAGGGCTCCGCGCCGGATTTCCCGAACTACGCGGCCGGCACCCCCGGCCCCAAGGCCGCCGACGCCCTGATGGCGCGCGACGACCGCCTCTGGTGCCGGTGACGCGGAGAGATCCAGTCTCGTTGTGACGCCGCGCTCGGCGGCGGCGTATAAACGACGTGACCGTGGCAACGCTCGAGAGGAAACCGGAGTTCGCGCAGGTGGTGCGCGATCACCTCGAGGCGGTACACGCCTACGTCGCCTACCTGGTTGGGAATCGCTCGGTCGCCGAGGATCTGACCGCGACGACTTTCGAGAAGGCTCTTCGCCACTGGGCGCGCTTCGACCCCAGAAGGGCCAGCGCGAGGACGTGGCTGTGTGCGATCGCGCGTAGTGTCGCGCTCGATCACTTCCGCTCCGAGGACAGGCGCCGGCGGCGCGAGGACGCCTACGCGCTCAGGCAAGAGTTCGAGATCGCCGATCCGGGATTCGGCGACGGGCTCTCGCCCGAGCTCGAGAGCGCGCTCGCGTCGCTGAGCGCCGGCGAGCGCGAAGTGATCGCGCTGCGCGTTCTGCTCGAGATGGAGGCCGAGACCGCGGCACACCTGCTCGGCATCAGCCGCAGCGCCTGCTCGATGAGATTGAGCCGGGCGCTGGAGAAGCTTTCGGAAAGGGTGGCAAGCGATGTCCAGGCCCGATAGAGAAAATCCCAAAGACCGTCTCGAAAAGACGGCGCGCGAGCTGCGCAAGCACCGTCCGCGCCCGTCCGCCGCGTTGGTCGCTCGTGTCGAGCGCCTCGCCGAGAGCCAGGCCGAGCGGCGCCCGGCACGGTCGCGGCCGAGCCGGCGCAAGCTGGTCTTAGCTCTGGCAGCGACGCTTGCCGTTGCGGCTTCCGGCGCGGTTGTGGCCGGTGAGCTGGGTCAGTCGCCCAAAAAAACCGCCTCCGGGACGACGGGAGAGAGCTTTAAAATGTTGGAGCTGCTACCCGCTAAACACTCCGCGGACGTTACGGCGAGGCGGAGTACAAATTCCGCGGGCACGTCCACGTCGTCCTCCGGCACGGCTCGGATCCCTGGCGCGGGCGCCACCACGGTGCAGGGCCTCGTGAAANNCGCCTCGCGGAGCTCAAGGCCACCTTGCTGCTCAAGGTCGCGAACCGCGACCAGCTCTCGAAGAAAACCGCTCAGGCGATGAAGATCGCCCGCTCGCTCAGCGGCTACGTCGTCACGACCCAGGTGAACGCGCCCAGCCGCGGCGTCGCCAGCTCGTATCTCGTGCTCAAGGTTCCTGCCAAGCGCTCGCAGGAGGCGCTGATCCGCATCTCCGAGCTGGGCAAGATCCTCAGCCAGGAGGTCTCCTTGGAGGACGTCAAGGCGACTGTCACGAGTGAAGGCAACGCGATCCAGGCGCTCAAGCGCGAGATCGCCTCGCTCGAGCAGACGCTGAACAACCAGACGCTCACGGCGCAGGCCCGCTCGCAGCTCCAGATTCAGCTCGCCAACGATCGCGCCCGTCTCAACTCGCTTCGAGTCCAGCGAACGACGGATATCCTTCGCGGCCGCCTGGCGACGATCACGCTCACCCTCACGACCGGCGACCTGCCCAAACCCCCCACGCACCCGAGCCGCGTGCACAAGGCCATCGACCGGGCCTGGAACGGGCTCTCCTCCGAGATCTCCTGGGCCGCGATGGCGATCATCGTCGCCTCGCCCTTCCTCCTGGCCGGGGTCGCGCTCCTGGCTCTGCTTCGCATCCGGCGTCGCCGCGAAGAGCGCCGCCTGCTGGAGAAGTAACCTCGTCGACCAGCCGCCGCACGCTTCGCCCGGCCTCTCCAGGTCGGGCGCAAGCGTATTGGGTTCCTGCGCAAGCGATTCCCCGCCAACGCCTGTTGGGCGAATCACCCCTCGCCGGTTCCCGTCAGGTCGAGCCTCGGCTGCGAAAGGTGCCGCTCAGCTCACTACGCGGAAGACGGGTTTCGCGAGACGGAGCGAGCGGACGCTCGACCAAGCCATTCCTTGCGCGCCGGCCGGCATCTGCAAATCGATACCGCGCACCCTGTAGTACCAGAGGCCGGGCCTGAGCGAGAGAACGGTCGATGCCGCAGGCGTAACCACCTTTCCGGCCGCCTGGAATGGGTAGCGCGTGCGACTCCACTGCAGCTCGAACTCATCTGCTCCAAGCACAGGCGTCCAGGTGACGAGCGGGGTTCCGTAAAAGAGAGAAGAACGGCTCGCCATCGCGCTCATAGTTCGGCCGGAAAGCGAGAGGCCTGTGACGTAGGCGCTCGTGCTTCCGGTTGGGATCGGGTCGCTGACCCTACCGAATTTCCCGAAGCGACCGCGACCGCAAACGTCCTGGGGCGACTCGGCGTCCCAATACTCGATGTTGTCGTTTACGTCGACGATCTGCTCCACGGGAACCGTCGTCCAGTAGTAGATGCCGCTGGGCCACTTCCGATCCCAAAGATCCAGCCTTCTCGGAGCGCCGCCGCTCGCGACGTCGCCCCCCAAGTTCTCGTTCGAAGTGACCGGGTCGAGCGAATTGTCGAGAGCCTCTCCCTGATCTCCATCCGCGAGCATTCCCGCGCGCGCTTTGGCGAGATCGTCCGCGCTTCTCGGTAACACCAGAGCGCCGTTAAGGCGCGGCGCCCAGGCGGGGCTGCCCACGATCGAACCGATAAAGACGGGGTCGACGCAGTCCTTGTCCGAGAAGATGTAAGTGCGGTAGAGATCGAAGCTCGTATCGGTATGGTAGAAAGCGAGGCTCCCGCTCCAGTAGAACCCGGGCATGATCTTGTGCGCCGCCGGCTTGGCGATCGTGCCGATGACATCGGAGACGGACCCGCCCAGAGCAATCTGAGAAGCGGTCGGCGGAGTCGCGTTCGTTTGGAAGATCGGCTTCGACCAGGGGCCGTAGCTCGTTGAGGGTTCCCCGTTCTGCGACGTTCCGTAGGTCACACGCACGGCCCGTACCCGCCAGTAGACCGTTCCGACCCAGTTCAGCCCTTGGTGGAATGTGTACCAGTCACGCATGTCCGCGACGTTGGTTGCCACGTAGTACGTCTTCTCCCAGGTGTTCGGGACGTTTCCCTCCAAGATCTGGTATTCGGCCGCGCCGTCAACAGGCGTCCAGCGCAGCAAGCCATTCGGGGCCGGGAGTTTCGCCGGGATCTGGGTCCAGCGGACATTGAAGCCGAAGTCGGTGCTCCAGGGCGTCGTGCCTAGTTGCGTGCGTGCTCGTACGCGCGCAAACAAGGAGTACGGATGCCCGGTCACCCACGGAAGCGCTAGCGGAATCGAGACGTACGGCATCGTCAGAGTGTTCGAGCTCCAGATGATGCTGTTCTCACGGAAGCTGGTCGACGTCGCGAGCTGGAACTCGTAATTCCCCGCCCGTGGAATTGGCTTCCAGCTGAAGGCCGGCGTACGGGAGAAGTTGTGGCTGGCCGGCTCGTTGTAATTGAGCGAGAAAGCCTTGAGACCAGAGGGAGTACTCAGCCGCGCAGCCCGCCTCGCCGGCGCCGAAGCGGGAATCACAAGCGCGAGCGCGAGTAGGGCTAGGACTGTCCGGCGTGCGAGCATGACCAGAGAAGTTGTCGGCAGATGGGAGGAGTGTGGCCTCCCTCATATGGGTGATACCAATCGAGGTGCGGACTACCCGTTTCGCCGTTCGCACCTGTATGTCCTCCCCGAAACGGCGGCGGCGCCGGTCTCGGCCCGCGCTCGGCGACGAAAACGATCAGCAAACGATCTCGGTGCTCTCGAGTGCCTCGCGGATGCGTGCCAGCAGCTTGCCCGGATCGAACGGTTTGGTGACGTAGTCGTTCGCGCCGGCGGCGAAGCCACGCAGCACGTCAATGCGCTCAGGACGGGAATCGAGCAGAATCACCGGCGTGTCGCGGGTTGACGGGTTGCGTCTGATCTGTCCCGCCACCCGGTAGCCGTCCAGCTTCGGTATGTGCACGTCGAGCACAACCACATCGGGGTGCTCGATCAGCGCGAGACGCAGAGCCTGTTCGCCATCTCGCGCCCACATCAGGTCGAACTCACCGGCGAGCGCAAAGCCGAGCATCAACAGCACTTCCTCGTCGGCATCGGCGATCAGCACAGTCGGCACGTCGCGCTCCGGGACGAGCCAGAGCGGCGTGTCATCGCGCGGGTATTCGCGCTTCATCGTGAGTGTCGTGTTGCGTGCGCCGCCTTCGATCAGCCGGAGAGCCGTTCGTTCTGGGCTAGACGGCCTCGCGTGTCCGCGTCTAAGCGCGCCCACCGTTGGAGTACTTTTCCGCATGCCTTGGCAATCGACCGCGTTCATGAAGACTCCGATCCCCAAGTAGCGCGACCGCGCTACGTAGAAGCGTTAGCGGGCGTGCGCCTAACGACGACGCTCGATCAGGCCGCGTCGAGTAGCTCGAACGCTTGTGGCTCGCGCTCGATCGCGATCTCGAGCCAGCGCCCGCCAGGCGGGTGCAGGCGATAGAAATCGAGCAACGTGCCACGGGCTTGCGCGAGGGTCTCGAAACGACCGAGTACCTGACCGGATTTCTTATCTGTTAGCACGTACATTTCATATCCTCCGCTCTTAGTATCGAAGCCACGCCTGAAATCGACGTGAGCAGGGCTTAAGAGCTTCGTAAAGATCGTCGGGAAACGAACGTTTTTCGCGGTTGGCTAAGGTTTTGGTGGGCGCGAACACCCGCGCTCTATTCCGACTGAGGGATTCAGATGAACGCGCGCGTCCGTATCGCTGAGCTCGCCGCCGACCGCATCCTCGTGCTCGACGGTTCCTACGGCGTGCTCATTCAACGCCGTGTGCGCGGCGAGGAGGCGTACCGAGGCGAGCGCTTCAGCGAGCACCCCCGTTTGCTCGCGGGCGATCCCGACCTACTCAATCTGACGCGCCCGGAGGTGGTTCGCGACATCCACGACGCTTATCTCGAGGCGGGCGCCGACGTCCTCAAGACGAACACCTTCACGTCCACCTCGATAAACCAGGCGGACTACGGGCTTGAAGGCGCCGCCGCCGAGATGAGTCTCGAGGGCGCCCGTCTCGCGCGTCTGGCCTGCGACAAGTGGACGGCGCGCACGCCCAACAAGCCCCGCTTCGTGGCCGGATCGGTCGGGCCCATGAACGTCTCGCTCTCGCTCTCGCCTCGGGTGGACGATCCCGCCTTTCGCGCGGTGACGTTCGAGCAGGTCAGAGCCAGCTATGTCGAGCAGATGCGGGCTCTGGCCGAAGGCGGCGTCGACCTGTTTCTGATCGAGACGATCTTTGACACGCTCAACGGCAAAGCCGCGATCGCTGCTGCCCGCGACGTCTTCGCAGAACTCGGGGTGGAGCTGCCCCTTTGGCTCTCGTTCACGGCGGTGGACAGAAGCGGGCGCAATCTCTCCGGCCAGACGGTCGAGGCCTTTTGCGTCTCGGTTGAGCACGCGAACCCGCTCTTCGTCGGCGTCAACTGCTCGCTGGGAGCGGCGCAGATGCGCCCGGTGATCGAGGCGCTGGCCGGAATCGCCTCCACCTTCGTCTCCTGCCATCCCAACGCCGGGCTTCCGAACGAGCTCGGCGGCTTCGACGAGCAGCCCGCCGACACGAGTCGCCTGCTCGGCGAGTTCGCCGCCGAGGGACTCGTGAATGCCGTCGGCGGATGCTGCGGGACGACGCCCGAGCACGTGCACGCGATCGCCGAAGCGGTGCGCGATCTACCGCCGCGTCGTGTTCCGGAACGGCGTACCCGCACCTCGCTCAGCGGTCTCGAACCGTTCGTGATCGACGAGAGCACCGGCTTCGTCCTGATCGGCGAGCGCACGAACGTTACCGGGTCGGCCCGCTTCCGCCGCCTGATCGAAGCCGGCGACTTCCAAGGAGCTCTGGCCGTCGCGCTCGAGCAGGTGCGCGGAGGCGCCAACATCCTCGATGTCAACATGGACGCCGACCTGCTCGACTCCGAGCAGGCGATGAGGACGTTCCTGAACCTGGTCGCGGCCGAGCCCGAGGTGGCGCGCCTGCCGATCATGGTTGACAGCTCGCGCTGGTCGGTGATCGAGGCCGGGCTCCGCTGCCTGCAAGGCAAGAGCGTCGTCAACTCGCTAAGCCTCAAGGAGGGGGAGGAGGAATTCCTCGCCAAGGCTCGCCAGGCGAAGGGCTTCGGCGCTGCTGTTGTCGTAATGGCTTTTGACGAGCAGGGCCAGGCCGAGACGGCCGAGCGGAAGGTTGCGATCTGCGAGCGTGCCTACCGGCTACTGACCGAGCAGGCGGGCTTCCGGGCCGAGGACATCGTCTTCGATCCCAACGTGCTGGCGGTCGCCACGGGTATCGAGGAGCACAACGGCTTCGCCATGGCGTTCCTCGACGCCCTACCGCTGATCAAGGAGCGTTGCCCCGGAGCCAAGATCTCCGGCGGCATATCGAATCTTTCCTTCGCTTTCCGCGGCAACGACGTCATACGCGAGGCGATGCACGCCATCTTCCTCTACCACGCGATTCGTGCCGGGCTCGACATGGGGATCGTCAACGCCGGTCAGCTGGCCGTGTACGAAGACGTCGAGCCCGAGCTGGGCGAACGCGTCGAGGACGTGCTCTTCAACCGCCGCCCCGATGCTACCGATCGTCTGCTCGAGCTGGCCCAGCGGGTGAAGGGTGAGGGGACGAAACGCACGGTCGACCTGAGCTGGCGCGAGGCGCCTGCCGGGAAGCGGCTCGAGTACGCGCTCGTACATGGAGTGGACGAGTTCGTGGAGGAGGACGCCGAGGAGGCTCGGCTCGCCCTCGGGGGACCGCTGGCGGTGATCGAGGGTCCGCTGATGGACGGCATGACTGTCGTGGGCGACCTCTTCGGCGAAGGGAAGATGTTTCTGCCCCAGGTGGTGAAGAGCGCGCGGGCGATGCGGCGAGCGGTCGCCTACCTGGAGCCCTTCTTCGAGGAACAAGGGGGCGAGGCGCCGCCTGCGCGCGGGAAGATCGTCCTCGCCACGGTCGCCGGCGACGTGCACGACATCGGCAAGAAAATCGTTGCGGTGGTGCTCGGCTGCAACAGCTACGAGACGATCGACCTCGGGGTGATGGTGCCAGCGAGTCGTATCGTCGAGGCGGCGATCGAGGAGGGCGCGGACATCCTCGGTCTCTCAGGGCTGATCACGCCCTCGCTCGACGAGATGGTCAAGGTCGCCACCGAGCTGGAGCGGCGTGGACTTTCGCTACCGCTCCTGATCGGTGGCGCCACGACATCGAAGCAGCACACCGCGGTCAAGATTGCGCCCGTCTACAGCGGCCCGACCGTATACGTTCTCGACGCCTCTCGCGCCGTCGGCGTCGTTGCCTCGCTACTAGACGCCGGGCGCAGAGACGAGTTCGCGCGTGAGAACTCCGAGGAGCAAGAGCGGCTGCGCCGGCTCTTCCACGAGAAGCGGCGCCCGCTCATCTCGCTCGAGCAGGCGCGCGCGAGGAAACCGCGGCTCTCCGTGAGTCAGGCCGACCTCTCGACTCCGAGCGTGCTCGGCCTACAGCGGATCGAAGACCAACCGCTGGCCGAGCTGGTCGACTACATCGATTGGACGTTCTTCTTCCAGGCCTGGGAGCTGAAGGGGCGATTTCCGGCGATTCTCGATCACCCCGAGAAGGGCGCGGCGGCTCGCGAGCTGTACGAGAACGCTCAAGAACTGCTCGCACGCATCGTCGAGGAGAAGCTGTTGCGCGCGCGCGCCTCGTTTGGGATCTGGCCAGCCTCTT
Organism: Actinomycetota bacterium; assembly: GCA_003162235.1. Classification (GTDB taxonomy): domain Bacteria; phylum Actinomycetota; class Thermoleophilia; order Gaiellales; family Gaiellaceae; genus Fen-549. The sequence goes on from PMMN01000048.1 coordinate 21,194, forward strand.
CCGACGGCGACGACATCGTCTTTTTTGCGAACGAGGACAGAGACCAAGCAGTCGCCCGCTTCTGCATGCTCAGGCAACAGGCGGATCACGAAGACGGGCGACCGGATCTCTCGTTGGCCGATTTCGTCGCTCCGCTCGAAAGCGGTCTCCGAGACTACGCCGGCGCGTTCGCGGTCACCGCCGGTATCGGCGCCGAAGAGTTGGCTGTGAAGTTCGCGGCCGAGCGAGACGACTACAACGCGATCATGACCAAGGCCCTCGCCGATCGCCTCGCCGAGGCCTTTACCACTTTCTTGCACGAGCGCGTTCGCCGGTTGTGGGGCGAGGAGGAACAGCTTGCGCGCGAAGACGTGATCGCGGAGCGGCACCGCGGCATCCGGCCGGCTTTCGGTTACCCGGCCTGCCCCGATCACTCGGAAAAGCGCATCCTCTTCGATCTACTACAGGCCGAGGCGATCGGAATCGAGCTGACAGGTAGCTACGCCATGTTCCCGGCAGCGAGCGTGAGCGGGATCTACATCGAGCACCCGCAAGCGAAGTATTTCTCGGTCGGCCGCATCAGCCGCGATCAGGTCGTCGACTACGCGGCGCGCAAGAGGGTGGAGGTCGAGGACGTAGAGCACTGGCTTGCGCCCAACCTAGATTACGCGCCGCCTGGCGGTCGCGGTACGAAATAGCCGCCGGCTCTGCGAGGGCTCGCGCTGCTCGGGTCGTCAGGCGTTCTGCGCGTCGAGGAACGGAGCCAGCTCAGCGAGAACTTGGCCGAACACGCGCTCTTTCCCCTCGTCGTCTACGAGGACGTGCTTCGCTTTGGCCACGCCGCGCTCCGCGAGCACGATCGAGCTCGCGGGCCTGATTCCGTGACGCGCGAGCATCGCCGCGCAGCAGCCGCTCGCACAGCCCGATATCGCCAGCACCGGGCGTCCGCTCGAGCCGAGTGCGGCGCCGTCTTCCGCGCCGACTTCGGTCAAGCAAACGAGCTCCGCCAGTCCGAGTCGGTCGAGACGGAGCGCGATCTCGTTTGCGAGCTGGCCCAGGTTCGACGCTCCCGAGCAGGCGTAAACGAGTACCTCAGGCGCTGAGCCGGGCGTCGTGGTCTCCGTTTCTCTCTCCGCGTCGAGTAGGGGCATGGGCTGAGTCTGGCGCATCTCGGTAAGAAAACGACTTTACCTCCGCCCGTCAAGCCGAGGGCGTCCCCTCGAGCTCTCAGCCGGCGCCCANNAGGAAGGACAGGCGCTCGCAGATCCGCGCGCGCACGCGGGCGGAGTTCTCGCCCACACCGGCGGTGAAAACGACGGCGTCGAGCCCTCCCAGCGAAGTGGCCATGGCCGCGACCGTGGCCGCGATCCGGTGCACGTAGACGGAAAGCGCAAGAGATGCCTGCTCGCTACCGGCATCCTCCGCCTGCTCGAGCTCACGCATGTCGCCGCTCGTCTCCGACAGGCCCTTGAGCCCGGAGTTGTTCTCGAGACCGCTCTCGAGCGCTTCGCGACTGAGCCGGCCCGGAGCCAGCAGGTACAAGAGAGCACCGGGATCGATCGACCCCGAGCGCGTCGTCATTGGAACGCCCTCGAGCGGGCTGAAGCCCATGCTCGTGTCGATGGAGCGGCCATCGCGTACCGCCGTGATCGAGCAGCCGCCGCCGAGATGACAGACGATCAGGCGCCGGGTTGGCGCGCCGACCAGCGCGGGCGCCCGCTCGGTCGCCCAGGCGACCGAAAGCCCGTGAAAGCCGAAGCGGCGGATTCCGTACTGCTCGCGCCAGGCGCGAGGAATCGCGTAGGTGGCCGCTTCGGGTGGGATCGTGGCGTGGAAAGCGGTGTCGAAGACCGCGACCTGAGGCTCTGCCCCGAAAAGCTTGCGGGCCCTGGCGATAGCGTCCAGCGCCGGCCGGTTGTGGAGTGGTGCCACCGCGCTCATCGCCTCGATCTCGGCGATCACGTCGCTGTCGAGGACAACCGGCTCGCGGAAGCGCTCGCCACCGTGAACGACGCGATGCCCGATCGCCGCCGCCCTGCCTTTGNNAACGAGAACGGGCAGCATTGGTCTCCTCTTCTTACCTAGTGCCAGGCCGCTTTGCGGGTTCCTTCCACTCCGGCGAGGTCCAGCTGGACGAGCTCGGAACCGGAAGTGTGCATCACCGTGCCCGGATCGCTCGCAGCCTTCCGGTCGGGCGTCAACTTTCGAGTGTTCCCAATATGCCCAGCGTCCAGGCTTTCGCTCTCTCCCGCTCTCCCTCGACGAGAGGCCCCTCTTTGCCCTCGACGAAGAAACCCTCAGGCTCCGCGACGAGAGTCCCGCCGCGCGCTTTCAAGCTGGTTGCGATCCCGCTTGCGGCGAAGCCGAAGACCTTCACCCATCTTTTCGTGAGCCTCGTATCGAACGCGGCGACCTTGGCGCCGCCAAGGGACGGAAGTCGACTGAGGTATTCCTGCATCGCCTGTGTCGGCCGGCCTCCCTGAGTCGGTGAGCCGACAATGACTAGGTCGAACGAACCGAGCCCGGAGAGGTTGGTGTCGCCAACCCGGGCGACCTCCAGATCGCCGGTTACGGCTTCGCCGATCGTTCTGGCGAGCAGCTCGGTGTTGCCGTAGAGAGAGTCGTAGATGATCAATGTGTTCATAGCTGACCGCAGATCGCAAGATCGAGGATGAACACTCGTTTCCCCTGGAGCCCACCTTCGCTCAACCGGCGCGTTGCTATGACGCGCGGCCGAACCCGGGACGATGCCGCTCTGCCTCCGAGCCTATCCTCCGAACTGCTAAGTAATTACCCGAACGCCAAACGCGGTACCGGCACGATTCGCGCAGGCGTCCGATCGTAAAGAGTGCAACTTGTGACGGCCAAGCTAACTGTTCGCTCAGGCGATGCGGTCTTCGGTTTCGACCGCGAGCTGATCGTGCGTTCCTGGAACCATCAGGCTGAGCTGCTCACGGGCCTGACCGCCGAGTCGGCGATCGGGCGTCCCTGCTGGGAGGCGATGGCCGCCGTCGACGAGGACGGGGCGCTCGTCTGCCATTCCGGATGTTCCTGCGCACGTCTCGCCCGCGAGGGCTGGCCGGTCCCCCGCAAGACGCTGCTGGTGAAGTCGAAGACCGGCACGCGGCGACCGCTTTCCGTCTCGACCATCTGCTTGAACCAGGACGGGCGCGATCTCTTCCTGCACGTGCTCGAGCCCTCGACTCCGATCTCGCTGCTTCAGCAACCTGCCCGGGTTGGGCTGACTCCGCGGCAGCGTGAGGTGCTGAGCCTGGTCGCCGACGGTTACTCGGCGCGCCAGATCGCCAGGCGCCTCGGACTGGCCGAACCGACCGTTCGCAACCACATCCGCGCCATTCTGGTCGAGCTCCGCGTGCACTCACAGCTCGCCGCCGTGGCGCGTGCCCGCAAGCTCGGGCTCGTAGCGTAGCGCGGTCTCGTACCTCTTTACCGATCGATGCTCAACCGGTGAGATGCTCGCCCTTGTTAGGGTTGTGCTCGTAGCAACCCTGCACATCTCCGCTCAGAGAAAGCGATTGCGGTACGAAACATGACTGATAGCTCACATTCGTCTGCCCCTCCACGGCGGTTTGCCGTCACCGGAACGCCGGGCGGTCCCAACAGCAAGGAGTTCTCGGAGTCGGTCGCCGGATCGCTCGAGAACCGCGGCATGGTTCGCGTCGAGGATCCCGAGCAGGCCGATTTCGTCTTGCTTCTCTTCCCAACCGACAGTCCCTCGCCCTTCCGCCGTCGCTCTCGCGGTACCTACGTCGCGGCGATGCACGAGCGCTCCGAGATGCCGTCCGATCCTCTCGCAGCCGAGTATCCGCTGCTCGTGCGCGCGCTCGCCAACTCCGTCCTGTGCTACGTACCGGACGAGGCCGTTCTCGTGACCACACCCGAGCGCGGGACTTTCCGCGCCGACGCGCCCGCCGCCGAGCTCGCCGAGCGCCTCGTCGACCGGATTCAGCCGCTCGCGACATCGAGACTGGTCATCGACAACGAGTACCGCACCGATCTCGAGCCCGAGCTCTGGCAGGGCGACGAGTTGACCAAGGAGCTTTCCTGGGCCGGCGAGCAGCTGGACAGCTTCGGTCTTCTGCCCGCGCCCTTTCCCGTTCACGAGTTGTTGAGCGAGCGCGAGTTCAGGCATGTCAAGCGCCTCTGGGGTATCGGGGGTCTCTCCTACGGGAACCTCTCGATCCGCAAGGACGAGCAGCGCTACTGGATGAGCGCCAGCGGCGTCGACAAGAGCAACCTCGTGGAGATAGGGCGCGACATTCTGATGGTCTCGGACTACGACGCCGAGAAGGCTGCGATCATCCTCAGCGTGCCGCCGGATGTTGAGCCGCGCCGGGTCTCGGTGGACGCGATCGAGCACTGGATGATCTACCAGAACCACCCCGAAGTCGGTGCGATCCTGCACGTGCACGCCTGGCTCGAGGGCGCCGCCGCGACCGAGATCAACTTCCCGTGCGGAACCGAAGAGCTGGCTCTGGCCGTATCGAAGCTGCTCGACGCCGAGGCGGATCCCGGCCACGCGGTCATCGGCCTGCGTAACCACGGCATCACCGCAACGGGCGAGAACCTGCACGAGATCATCGAGCGCATCCAGCCCGGCCTGCAGCCGCAGGTACCGATGACCTAAGAGCCTATTCCACTAGGCGTGCACGCCCGAGGCGGCCGATCCGCGGCGCCAGCAACCGAAGGGCCGCTCACCGCACTACCAGTGCGCCTTCACAGCCCTCCGGCCGCTGGCATCCACGGCTTGACCCCCGCGGACGCACATTCCTACCGGAATACGCTCGAACGTCAGCGCGACGAGTCGAGCACGAAGCGAACCGTGTCGCCGAGGGTCTCCTCGGCCGGTCGCGGCTCGAAGCCGATCTCCCGCATGGCCTTGGCCGGATCGCAGTACCACCAGCGAGTGGCGATCTTGGCGTACCCGTGCGTGACCGGCCAGGGGAAGACCGTCGTCAGGGCCAGCGCCAGCTTGGGCGGCAGGTTGATCTGGAGGCGCTTGCGTCCGGCAATCTCGCCGACCTTGCGGAAGAACTCGGCGTGGCTGAGGTTTCCCTTGCGGTTGGCGAGAACGTAGCGCTCCCCCTTCTTGCCGCGCTCGGCCACCGCTACAAGACCGAGAGCGACGTCGCGCACGTCGACGAGGCAGAGGCCGCCGCTCGTGACGAAGCGCAACCGCCCGCGCAGGTAGTCGCGGATCGGCCAGGTCGTGCCGCCGCGGCTGTCGCCGGGCCCGATGATGTAGCTCGGGTTGGCGATGACGACGTCGCGCCCGGCCTGCGCGGCCTCGAGGGCGCAGCGTTCTCCGGCGATCTTGCTCGCCGAGTAGGGCAGACGATCGACATCGGTAGGCGGGGTGTGGCCCTCGGTGATCAGATCGCCGGGGCCGGTGCCGGGGCCGAGCGTTGCAACGCTCGCGACGTGAACGAATCGAGCCGCCGGATCGGCGACTTTGAGTAACCGCCGAGTGCCTTCGGCGTTGGTCTCGAACAGGCGACCTCGGTCTCGCTCCTCGTGCGCGACCAGCCCGGCGACGTGATAGACGAGCTCGCAGCCGGCGGCGGCCTTCTCCAAGCTCTCGCCGTCGTCCATCGAGACGCGCACGGGCTCGGCTCCGAGCTTCGCGAGCTCCCGGAGCGTGTTCTCGTCACGGCCGAGCGCCCGCACCGGCTCGCCCCGCTCGCGTAAAAGCCGGACGAGCTCCGAGCCGAGAAAGCCGGTTGCGCCGGTGACGCAGATCACGCAGGGGCGTCCTTCGGTTGCCAGAGGAGCCAGGCGAGGGCAACCGGCGTGAGCAAGGCCGAGACGATCTCGTTAGAGACGCACCAGGTGCAGTAGCGGCCGATGTCGTAAGCCTGAACGTAGAGCAGGTAGGCGTTGAAGCCGAGCGCGGTGACGGCCAACGTCGCGCTCACCTCCTTGGCGAGGGGATGGCGGACCAGTGTCGTCGCCACGATGCCCAGGTAGGTAAGCAGGCCTAGCAGGGCGACCGGGATGCCGAATATCTCCGACCAGCGCGATTTCTGCACGACCTCGCAGCCGCTTGTCAAGCAAACCGGGGCGCTGCCGTTGAAGTGCGTGTAGGTGAGGTAGCCGGCGATGCCCGCCCCGATCAGGGCGAGCACCGCGACGGCGAAGCGAAGAGAGCGCTCGATCACTTCTTCAGCTGGGCGTTGATGGCATCGGTGAAGGTCTGACCGTCGATTGTGTTGGTGATCGTCTGTGTTGGCTTGGCACCGGTCGGACCGAGGAGGAAAGACGGCGTCGAGATCTGCTTGAAGGTCTGGCTGGCCAGCTTCTGCGCGGCGTTCACCATCGGAACAACCGCGCTCGTGTTCCAGGTCGAAAGAGCTTTCCCGGCATCGAGACCGGGAACCGCCTGGACGATCGCCTTCATGAAGGCGTCGGTCGCGAAGCCGGTGTTCTCGGTTCCCTGGTTCTCGTACTCGAGTTCGACGACATTCCAAAGCTTGTTCTGGAGCCCGGCGGCCTGCGCCAGCCTGAGCAGGCGAACCGAGTCCGGTCCGACGAAGTCAAGGCCTCTGAACTCGATCCGGAGCTTCCCTGACCGTATGTAGTTCTGTACGAGAGTCGGAAGGACGGTGCGGCCCCACTCGCCACAGAAGGGGCACTGTGGATCGGCGAATTCGACCAGCGTCAGTCTCGCGCTGGCGTTGCCGAGCGTGATTCCCTTTTGTGGGATGCCGCTCAGCATCTCGTTGACCGAGTCGAGCTGAATGGCGCTCGCACTCGGCTTGTTCGTGTGGTGGCCGAGCCGGGTTGCCACTACGAGCGCCACTACCAGGACGAGCGCTCCTCCGACGATCGCCAGAACTCGTACAAGATCTTCGCGCTTCACTTCCGCCTCCTCGGTTGCCCGACAGCTCAGCTGGTTTGTCGAAAGAAGAGTATTCGACGTAGCCGCTCTTCGGAGGCGCGGAACTGCTCGGTGCGAGCAGCTGCGCCGGCCGCTGCGGCTGGTGGCGATCGTGGCGCGCGGCTCATGGCGATAATGAACGCGTGTCCACTCAGTTCGAGCACCTCAGCCAGGACCGCCTACGCGCTCTCGTCGGCGCCGGAATCGCTCTCAACTCAGAGCTCTCACTCGAAGGCGTTCTCTCGCGTCTGGTCGAGTCGGCCGCGGGCCTCACCGGCGCCCGCCACGCGGCTCTGGGAGTGGTCGGGCCCTCCGGTAGCGAGCTCGAGCGCTTCGTCACCTTCGGAATCGAGCAGGGCGCCGCCCTCGGCGGGCCGGGGACGCTGAGCGTGCCGATCCTGATTCGGGGCACGGCCTTCGGCAATCTCTTCCTGGCGGCCAAGCGGAACGCCCAGTTCTTCACCGCAGAAGACGAGGAGGTCATGCGTGTGCTCGCCGATCAGGCCTCGGTGGCGATCGAGAACGCGCGCCTGTACGAGTCGGCGACGGGCTGGCTGAAGCAGCTCGAATCGCTGAACGAGGTTGGCAACGCGCTCGTTCGCGAGACCGACCTCACGAGGCTGCTCCAGCTCATCTGTCAGCGCCTGCGCGAGCTTTTACGGGCGCGGATGGTTGCGATCGGGTTGCCGGCGAGCGACGAGGAAATGCGTTTCGCCGCCGCCGACGGCGAAGGCGCCGCGGATGTGCTCGAGACGCGGATGCCGCGCGGCCGCTCGAAGCTCGGACTGGTGCTCGAGAGGCGCAGGAGCGAGCGCGTCGACTCGGCGATCGACGATCCCGAGGTGAACCCCGAGATCGCGCGCCGGATCGGCATCAACGCCGGTCTGTGGGTGCCGCTGCTCGTGCGCGAGCGGGCGATCGGCGTGATCATGGTCGTCGATCGTGTCGGCTCCGATCCCCGTTTCAGCGACGAGGATCTTCGCCTGGCCGAAGTCTTCGCCTCCCGGGCCGCGGTCGCTGTGGAGATGTCCGAGCGTGTTGCCCGGGATGCGCTGCGCCGCGTCGTTGCCGCACAGGAGTTAGAGCGCCGGCGCCTCTCGCGCGAGCTCCACGACGAGACCGGCCAGACGCTCACCTCCGTGCTGCTGGGGTTGCAGACGATCGCCGAGGCGCCCGGCTCGGAGCGCGCCGGTGCCGAAGTCGATCGCATACGCGAGCTCGTGACCCAGACGCTCCGGGACGTTCGCCGGCTCGCGGTCGAGCTGCGCCCGAAGGCGCTCGACGATTTCGGGCTCGTGCCTGCACTCGAGCGGTTGGGAACCGGCTTCAGCGAGCAGACGGGTATTCGTGTCGAAGTCCAGTCCTATCTGGGCGGCGATCGGCTTCCGAGCGAGATCGAGACCGCGCTCTACCGGATCGTGCAGGAGTCGCTGACGAACGTGGTCAAGCACGCTCGCGCCAGCTCGGTGAGTGTCCTGATCACGCGCAAGAACGGTAGTGTGATCGCGGTGATCGAGGATGATGGACGCGGTTTCGACGCCGGGGCCGGTCGCGACGAGGGCCTCGGACTCGTCGGAATGGAGGAACGAGTGGCGCTTCTGAACGGAAGACTGCAGGTCGAATCGAGCGAGGGTGCGGGGACGACCATCGTGGCCGAGGTGCCGCTGCCNNAAGAGCGGCATCGAGGTAACGCCCGAGCTGCTCAAGGAGTCGCCTGCCTCGAGGGTGCTGGTGCTGTCGATGCAGGACGATCCCAGCTACGTGCGTGAGGCCTTCGCCGTCGGCGCGAGCGGCTACGTGCTCAAGGAGGCGGCTGGTAGCGAGCTGATCACGGCGGTGCGGGAAGTTGCGCGCGGCGGTCGCTACGTTCATCCCGAGTTGGGAGCGCGGTTGATCGAAGCCGAGGCGAAGGCTCGTTCCGACGCCGAGCTCGATCCCCTCTCGGAGCGCGAGCGAGAGGTGCTGCGCCTGCTCGCGCTTGGGCACACCAACCAGGAGATCGCGAAGAAGCTCTACATCTCGGTTCGTACGGCCGAGACTCACCGGGCGCACATCATGCAGAAGCTACGCCTGACGACCCGCGCCGAGCTTGTCCGCTACGCCCTCGAGCGAGGTCTTCTAGACGAGGTGCGCCGCGGCGAAGGCGAGAGCGCGTAGTTTCTCCCGATCGCCGATCAGCGGCGCAGACGATGAGCTCGCTCGTAGCGAAGGCGACAATTCGTGCGGGATGCAGAGCTACGGAGTCGTCTGGCAGGAAAACGACCGCGCGCCGGTGGCGGGGAAGCTGGAGCTCGACTCGGTTCTACTGCGCCTCGAGGGAAACGACCGCAACCATCTCACCGTTTACTCACTGCCTCTCTGCGAGTTGGTCGGGGTTCGGGTCGGACGTGAGTGCTGCGAGCGGTTGGACGGCCGCCCGACGCTCTTGCTCGAGCGCTCGAACGGCGACACGATTCGAATCGCCGCGCTAACGCAGGCCGGGATCGTCGCCGAGATCGCCGAACGCCTCGCGGGGTTCGAGCCGCGCATGCGCGCAGTCGGCTAGCTCGAGCTTTTTCGATTCACGACACTCAATCGCCGCCGCGACCGACATGGCGGGCGCGGCTCTCTCAACGCAGTCCCCCAACTCGCCTCGGACCCCGCAAAGCAAATCCGGTCAGCCCGCGCCGCTCATAGGGGCAGACGAGACACGCGCGCCGAAGGCGCGGTGACTCGTTCGATGAGGCGGGCCGACTTTCGCCGGGGTATTACCAGCCCTTGAGCGGCGGACCTTCCCGTACCGCCTCGACGCGGATGCGAGCATCGACGGGGAGGTAGCCCTCGGGCAGCGCGAACAGGGGATTGAGGTCGAGCTCTACGATCTCCGGCCGGTCGATGGCGAGCTTGGAGAGGCGAAGCACGAGATCGATCAGCGCTGCCTCATCGGCCGGCGGAGCACCACGGAAGCCCTCGACCAGCCGCTTGGTGCGACCGGTGGAGACGAGTTCCTCGGCGTCTCGGGTGGTGATCGGCGCGATCCGGTAGGTGGTATCGGCGATCAGCTCGGCGAACACGCCGCCGGGCCCGAGCCCGACCAGCGGCCCGAACAGCGCATCCTCGACGACGCCGGCGAGCAGCTCGATCTTTCCGTCTATTTGCTTCTGCAAGAGAGCCGGAAGACCGATTCTCTCGACAGTCGCGGCGAGCTCTTCGTCGTCGCTGATACCGAGCGCAACGAGGCCTTTGTCGCTCTTGTGGAGACCTGCCTCCGCCGCCTTGACGACGACCGGGTAACCAATCTCGTGAGCGATGGCCATAGCTTCATCGAGGTTCCCCGCAACTCCCTGCTTGACGAACGGGATGCCGTAGGCGCCGAGCAGTTGCTCGATATCGTCCGCGTGCAGCCAGCCATCGTCGTCACGGGCGAGCGCTCTGTCGACTACGGCCGCGCCGGCCGCGAAGTCGATGCCGTCGAGCTCCGGCACGACACCGAGAGGTCGGCGCAGCCATTGCCCGCGCTTGGCCGCGTGTCCGACCGCATGCGCGGCCGACTCGGGGAAGTTGAAGGAGACCGATAGCGACCCGAAGACCCGCTCAGCGCTACCGGCGAAGACCGGGACGATCGGCTTGGTCGGTTTGTCCTCGGCCAGTACGTGCTCGATTGCCCCTACGATCCTCTCGGTCGAGGCGCTGGCCATCGGGATCGAAAGCACGATCAGGGCGTCGACGCGGGCGTCGGCTAGCACGATCCGGATCGCCTCGGTGAAGACCTCCCCGGTCGCCGTCCCTAGCATGTCGATCGGGTTACGGACGGTGGCTTCCTTGGCGAGCAGCTTGCGCAGCTTCTGCTGGCTCTCCTCGGTCAGCTCGGGCAGAGTCAGGCCTACCGACTCGCAGGCGTCGGCGCAGATCACAGCCAGGCCGCCGGCGTTGGTCACAACCGCCACCCTGTTCCCGCTCGGGAGCGGCTGACCGGCGATGAGGCGAGCGGTCTCGAGCAGTTCCGCGAAGGTCTCGGCGCGGATCACGCCGGCCTGGTGGAAGAGCGCCGCCGTCGCGGTCTCGGAGCTGGCGAGTGCCGCGGTGTGCGAGCTGGCGGCACGCCTGCCGGAGGTGGACCGCCCGCTCTTGAGAGCCAGGATCGGCTTCTGCCGCGCCACGCGACGGGCGAGACGGGCGAATTTCTTCGGGTTACCGAACGACTCCAGGTAGAGCAGGATGAGGTCGGTCGTCTCGTCGTCTTCCCACCACTCGAGCAGGTCGTTGGGTGAGACGTCGGCCGTGTTACCGACCGAGACGAAGGCCGAGACTCCGAGTCCGCGAGCGCGCGCCGCGTCGAGCAGTGCTACGCCGAGCGCTCCGCTCTGCGAGGACAGCGCCAGCCTTCCGAAGGGAGGCTCGACGGCGCCGAAGGTGGCATTGAGCCGCGGGGCGGCGGACGCTATGCCGAGAATGTTCGGGCCGAGCAGACGGCCGCCGTGCATGCGCACGAGAGCCAGCAGCTCGTCCTGGAGGTCCTGCCCGTCAACCCCTACCTCGGCGAAACCGGCGGAGATGACGGCGATGGCGCGGATGCCTTTACGCAGCGCATCGTCGACCACGTCGAGCACGACCTGCGCCGGCGTGCAGATGATGGCCAGATCGATCGAGTCTTCGATCTCGTCGACCGAGCTGTAGGCGCGCACGCCCGCGACCGGAGTAGCGGATGAGTTCACCGGATAAACGACGCCCGTGAAGCCGGCGTGCAGGATGTTCCGGAAGAGATCGCCGCCGGTGGATCCTTCCCGCGCCGAGGCGCCGATGATGGCCACGCTGCGAGGAAGGAAGAAGGGCCGAAGCGATGTCACGACCGCCTCGTGGTCTCGGGCTCCAACCCATTCCAGCAGGTGCTCGGTCGGCGCGAGCGAGATCTCCATCTCGACNNTTGACCAGGGCGACGAAGCTGCGGATTCCGACCGCCGATGCTCGCGCTGCGAGCTGGTTGAAGACCTGAGTGCCCAGGCCCCAGCCCTGGAGCTTGTCGGCGACGACGAAGGAAACCTCGGCGCGGTCGCGCTGGCGCAGGCGGTCGTAGCTACCGAGCGCGACGACCTCTTCGCCCTCCTCGCCGGCGCGCATCGCGATCAGGGCGCCCTGCTCGAGCCAGTCGCAGTCGACCATCCCTTCGAGCAGCGAGGCGTCGATCTTGGCCGCGCCGTGGAAGCGCTGCGTGTAACTCTCGGGCGAGAGATTGCGTAGGAACTGGACGACGGGCTCGACCTCCTCTGCCAGCGGCGATCGAAGCCTGACCGTGCTTCCGTCGCGGAGAATGACGTCGGTCGGACCGGAGAGCAGCTCTCTCGCATGCGCTCGTTCGTTCTGCCCGTCCTCGGACGGAAGCTGCGCCTCGGCGGCGGCCGTACTGTCAGCGCTCTCTGACATCTTTCGCTCCTCGCTTTATCTGCAGTTCTTGCAGAGTTCTCCGGCCTCNNCGCTCGCAACCAGTGTAGGCGCGAGCAAGAGCCAGTTCATGGTACCTGCGCGATCGCGCCTCTTTTTACCTAGTGCGAGCTCATGGAAATCGCCGCCGGCTCGGAGTGTTCTCGGACCGGCGGCGATTCCGTTAGCGGTGTCGATCTCGTACGCCTACTTCGCCTGGGCTTGCCGCTGAATCTCGGCGAGCACGTTCGGATCGGCGAGCGTCGTTGTGTCGCCGAGCGCTCGGTTCTCGGCCACGTCGCGCAGGAGGCGGCGCATGATCTTGCCGCTCCTGGTCTTCGGCAGCTCTTGCGTGATCACCACGGTCGCGGGCCTGGCGATCGGACCGATCTTTTTTCCCACGTGGGCTCGTAGCTCTTTGATGACATCGTCCGAGCCTTCCGCACCGCCCTTGAGCGTGACGAAGGCGACGATCGCCTGGCCGGTGATCTCGTCGGCGCGACCGCAGACGGCGGCCTCGGCGACCAGCGGGTGATCAACGAGCGCGCTCTCGATCTCGATCGTCGAGATGCGGTGGCCGGAGACGTTCATCACGTCATCGACCCGGCCGAGCAACCAGTAATCGCCGTCCTCGTCGATCCGGGCGCCGTCGCCGGCGGCGTAGTTGCCGGGGAACAGTGTCCAGTAGTTGGAGAGGAAGCGGTCGGGATCGTTGTAGATGCCGCGCAGCATCGACGGCCAGGGCTTGCGCAGAACGAGATAGCCGCCGCCGCCCGGTCCGACTTCGTTCGATGACTCGTCGTAGACGGCCGCGTCGACGCCGGGGAAGGGCCTGCTGGCCGAGCCCGGCTTGAGCGTCGTGACTCCGGGGAGGGGCGTGATCAGAATCGAGCCCGTCTCAGTCTGCCACCAGGTGTCGATGACCGGCGCCTTGCCGCCGCCGATGTGATCGCGGTACCAGGTCCAGGCCTCGGGATTGATCGGCTCGCCGACCGAGCCCAGCAGCCTGATCTTGGAGAGATCGTGCTTCTGCGCGTACTCCGGGCCCCACTTCATGTGCGAGCGNNGAGTGCCCGGTGATCCAGCCGATATCGGCGGTGCAGAAGTAGACGTCGGAATCGGCTTTGAGATCGAAGATGTAGTAGTGGGTCGTTGCGGCACCGACCAGGTAACCGGCGGTGGTGTGAACGACTCCCTTCGGCTTCGCGGTCGTGCCGCTCGTATACATGAGGAAGAGAAGGTCTTCCGAATCCATCGGCTCGCAGGGGCAACTTGCCGGGTCGCTCGCGGCGTCCTTGGCCAGGTCTTCGTAGTGAATGTCGCGCCCGTCAGTCCAGGCCACGTCGCCGCCGCTGTGGGTGACGACGAGCACCTTCTCGATCTTGGGCGTATTGAGCAGGGCCTCGTCCGCAATCTTCTTGAGCCCGAGCGGCTTACCGCGCCGGTAGCCCTCGTCCTGGGTGATCAGAATCTCGGCCTCGAAGTCGTTGGCGCGGTCGGCCAGCGATTCGGCCGAGAAGCCGCCGAAGACGACGCAGTGCGGGGCGCCGAGGCGCGCGCAGGCGAGCATGGCGACGGGCAGCTCCGCGATCATCCCCAGGTAGATGGCGACGTGGGTGCCCTTCTTGACGCCGAGCGACTTGAGCACGTTGGCGAAGCGGACTACCTCGCTCTGCAGATCGGCGTAGGTCAGGGTGCGCCTGGTGTTCTCCAGCTCGCCTTCCCAGTAGAAGGCGACCTTGTCGCCGGCGCCCGACTCGACGTGGCGATCGACGCAGTTGTAACAGACGTTGAGCTTGCCACCGAGGTACCACTTGGAGTAGGGCATCTCCCACTCGTAGAGCTTGCTGAAGGGCTCGAACCAGGAAACTCGGGTCTTGCCTTCTGTGTCCCAGAACTCCTCGAAGTCGCGCTCGTAGATATCGGCCTTGGCGTTGGCCTGAGCGGCGAACTCAGGCGACGGCGGGATGCGAAGCTCGCCGTCCGTAGACATCATGTGAATGGCGTGCTCGCCCTGCTCGCTGCTACCCATTCCCGACCTCCTGGAGTGTGTCCGTCTTCGACGAGAGCTCTACGTCATCTCGGCTGACGAGCTTGTCTCCGACCGGCGACCGATTTTCGTCGCCACGCGGTTGTTCCAGCCAGCAAGAATGACCTGGTTATTTTCGGGCACAAGGCTACCATCGCCAGCTCGGAAACAACGATTCGGGCGATAGCCCGACCCCGGTCAGCGCGATCGGCATTTCGTAGCGCTTCCACCGGCGCCGCACGGCCAGCAACACTCCAAGAAAGCGAGGGGCGCCGGTTCGAATTCGTTATCCGCCGACGACCTTGCGTTGAAACGGCGTGCGGGTAACGCTCGCGTACTACGCTTATGGCCGATGGCGGAGTAGCTCAGCTGGTTAGAGCGACGGACTCATAACCCGTAGGTCGCCGGTTCGAGCCCGGCCTCCGCCACCTCGCGCCCTCGGCCGGCGGCTCCCTCCGGCCGGGTGTGTGACCGGCCTACGGAGCCGCCGATCGCACGTCGTTTTCGGAGTCGTGCGGCAATACCGTGGTTTCTTCGGCGACGCGCCGGCGGTGTTTCTCATCTGCGCCGGGCGGTCATAGACTCTGCGATATGGAGATGCGCGTTCTCGGCCGGACGGGCGTGCGGGTGAGCCCGCTCTGTCTCGGCGCGATGATGTTCGGGGCCTGGGGCAACCCCGACCACGAGGACGCGATCCGAATCATCCACCGGGCGCTCGACGCGGGCATCAACTTCATCGATACGGCTGACGTCTACTCGCGCGGAGAGTCGGAGGAGATCGTCGGCAAGGCGCTTGCCGGCGGCAGGCGCGAGCGCGTCGTACTGGCCACCAAGGTGCACGGGACGATGGGCGAGGACGCGAACGAGCAGGGAAACTCGCGTCGCTGGATCACGCGCGAAGTGGACGCGAGCCTGCGCCGTCTCGGCACCGACTGGATCGATCTCTACCAGATCCACCGTCCCGATTCGTCCTGCGCGATCGAGGAGACGCTTGCCGCCCTGACCGACCTCGTCCGCGCCGGCAAGATCCGCTACTTCGGTAGCTCGACCTTCCCGGCGCACGAGATAGTCGAGGCGCAATGGGTCTCCGAGAGGAGAGGGCTCGGACGCTTCGTCTGCGAGCAGCCGCCCTACTCGATGCTCGTGCGCGGGGTCGAGGCGGACGTACTGCCCGTCTGCGAGCAGTACGGGGTCGGCGTCATTCCCTGGAGCCCGCTGGGGGGAGGCTGGCTTTCCGGCCGCTATCGAAAGGACGCGAGGGTTCCTAGCTCCCATCGTGCGAAGCTGGTTGCGAACCGCTACGACATGACGCTGCCGGTGAATCAGGCGAAACTCGAGGCCGCGGATCGGCTCGCTGCGCTCGCCGAAGAAGCCGGTCTCTCGCTCGTTCAGATGGCACTCGCTTTCGTGCTCGAGCATCCGGCTGTGACGGCGGCGATCATCGGCCCGCGCACGCTGGAGCAGCTCGAAGGGCAGCTTGGCGCGGACGAGATCAGGCTCGACCCACAACTGCTCGACCGCATCGACGAGGTAGTTCCGCCGGGGACGACGATCAACCCGGTCGACCGGGGCTGGGATCCGCCCTCGCTCGCTTCGCCGAAGTCGAGGCGCCGGAGTTAGTCAGCGCTTCGGGCGTAGCGAGAGCAGGCGCAGGGTGAAGTCTTCGCTGTAGTGGACGCGCCCGACAAAGAGCGATCGGCTGGTGCGGCTCTGCATGGTGATGCGGAGCGGAAGGGAGTTGGCGGCGTCCAGCCACCAGTCGATGGTCTCGGTCCCGCCGGTTGCGCCGCCGTGGATAGAAAGGGTTGTCCGGGCATGGACGGCTCGGACGGACTTGCCTCCGACCTTGATCGTGGCCCGCCCGAGAATGTGCACGGCGCCGTTCTCTGCCACTTGATGGGCGCTGCAGCGGAACGGATCGACCACACCGCGCACGGGCTTTACGGGTAAGAGAAGGCGGTTACTGCAGGTGTAGGTCGCGTGGTCGTGCTGGCCGAAGAAGCTGTGCCTTTCGTCCGAGAGGCGGAGCACCGTTCCGGCCGCGGTCGAGCAGAAGGTCCAGATCGTCGATCGTCCCTGGAGCGCCGTCCAGCGCAGCTGCACGCCGCAGGGTATCTCGATCGCTGTGATGCTGGTCGTGGCGGGATAGGTGTGGTGGGCGCCGCCCAGAGCGTCGATCGACTCGTGGCCTTTGGTGGCGTACAGATAGACGCCGTTGAGCGCGCCTGAACCGTGCTTGTTGGCGCGGTAGAAGTGGAGCGCCTCCTTGACCGAAGCCGCCTGACTGGAATCGTGGAGGATGAGTCCCGTCGCCCAGGCGATCACGAGCGCCGAGACGAGAGCCACCGCTCCGGCGCAGAGCCAGATCGCGACACGCTTGAGGCGCTTACCGCGCTTCATCGAGAAGACCCTAACCTCTATGGTTGATCTGTGCGGCGGGCGCTGCCGGTCGCCTCGGGGCCAGCCGCAGGACGTCGTTTGCGGTTGCGGTCGCCGGATAGCTACTCTCGAAGCACCGCCTGGGAGGGCGGTTCATGGCACAAGAGACCGGTTCTGTTGACAGGCCGCGCGTCGGCCCCTCGTATTTGCCCGTTCAGGAGCGGTTGAAGACGTGGACCGAGTTCACGATCCTTCCCGACGAGGAGGTGCTGAGCGAGCAGGCCGGTCGCTGCATCGACTGCGGCGTGCCCTACTGCCACACTCTCGGTTGCCCGCTTGGGAATCTGATTCCGGAATGGAACGAGCTCGTCTCTCACGGCGACTGGTACGAGGCCTTTCTTCGCCTGGACGCGACCAACAACCTGCCGGAGATCACCGGCCGGATCTGCCCGGCGCCCTGCGAGGCTGCCTGCACGCTCGCCGTGAACACCGATGCGGTCACGATCGAGCAGACCGAGCTCGCCATCGTCGAGCACGCCTTCGCGGCCGGGTGGGTGGTTCCGCGACCTCCGGCGCAGCTGAGCGGTCGCAGCGTCGCCATCGTCGGTAGCGGGCCTGCCGGCCTCTCCGCAGCCCAGCAGCTTCGCCGTGCCGGGCACGAAGTGACGGTATTCGAGCGATCGCCTCGTATCGGTGGTCTCCTCCGCTACGGCATTCCCGATTTCAAGCTCGAGAAGCGAATCATCGATCGGCGCCTGGAGCAGATGGCGGCCGAGGGAGTTGGCTTCGAGACCGGCGTAACGGTCGGCGAGGATATCCCTGCCGCCGAACTGCTCGAGAAGTTCGACGCCGTCCTGCTGGCGATCGGCGCGGGCGAGCCCCGCGATCTACCCGTTCCCGGGCGCGACTTCGGCGGGATCCACTTTGCGATGGACTTCCTCGTCCCGGCCAACCGCTTCGGCGCCGGCGAGATCGACGCGAACGAGATCATCTCGGCGGAGGGCAAGGACGTGCTCGTGATCGGCGGCGGCGACACCGGCTCGGACTGCGTCGGCACCGCCAACCGGCTCGGCGCCAAGTCCGTGCGCCAGATCGAGATCCTGCCCAAGCCGCTCGAGTGGACCGAGAAGGGAAACCCGAACTGGCCCTACTGGCCGAACATCGTGCGCACGTCCAGCTCCCATCTGGAAGGCTGCGAACGCGACTGGTCGTTGACGGCGCGCAGCTTCGCGGGCAGCGAAGGACACGTCCACGAGGCCGAGCTCGTGCGCGTGGAGTGGAAGCCGTCCGGCAACGGTGCCCCGCCCCGGCCCGAAGAGGTGCCGGGCAGTGCCTTCAGCGTCGAGGCCGACCTCGTGCTCCTCGCCATGGGTTTCGTCCATGTCGAGCACTCGAGGCTGGTGAAGGATCTCGGCCTCGATCTCGACGGACGCGGCAATATCCAGGTCTCGGGGCACGCAACCTCGGTCGCCGGCGCCTACACGGCCGGCGACGCCCACACGGGCGCCTCGCTCATCGTCACCGCCGCTCACCACGGCCGCGAGGCCGCCAGGGCGATCGACGAGTTCCTGCGCGACTGAGGGCAGACCGGACGCCGGGTTTCTCGGCGCGTGTTCGGGGAAACCGTGCTCAGGGCCAGCTAGGCGGCGTCGCGCGCGTTCAGGCGCGAGCCGGTTTCGGCGGCGAGCTCGAGCCGTTCGACCACGACGTCGAACACGTTCTCGTCGCTGTTGTAATCGAGCCCGAAATCGGGGGCCGCGTTCACCTCGAGCACGCAGAAGCCGCCTCCCGGCAGCGGCAAGATGTCGACGACCGCGAGCTCGAGGCACGTCATCTCGACGGCCTCGAGCGCCAACCTGGCGGCCCGCGGCTCGACCGTCTCGGCGACGCGTTGAGCGCCGCAGGAGACGTTCGTTCGCCACTCGCCGTCACATGCCCGCCGTCTCACCGCGCCGGCAACCTCTCCATGGGCGACGAGCACGCGCAAGTCGAAACCGATCGGCGGAATGAGCTCTTGAGCGATCGCACCGCCGCGCTTGAGCCAGGGGCGACCTGCGAGCTTCTGCGCCAGCCGGTTCAACACGCGGATCTCCTCGACGCGGAAAACGTCCATCCCCCAGCTGCCGAAACGAGGCTTGATCACCTGCGGCAGCAAGGAGGCGAGTGCGCTCCAGTCGTCTGCTATCAGCCGAGTCCGCGGTGTTGGCACGAGGCCGCTCTCGAGCAGGCGCGCGCACAGAAGCTTGTCATGCCCGGCGAGGAGTGCCTCGGGCCGATTGAGGACGTGCACGCCGCGTCGTTCCAGCTCGACCAGATCGGAGAGACCGCGCTCTACTCCGTCCAGTGTCCGGCGCACGTCGAGGCGCGCAAGCGCGATGTCGCCGGGGCCGAGGACGTGCAGCGCCGCGCGCGGGTCGAGCACGCCGTAGGACTCGCTCGCCCGCCAGGCCGAGGCCAGGGCGACGTTCGTCTCCGTGTGAGAGTGAGCGACGATCGCGAAGGCCATCGCCGTCAGCTTGACGCTCGCGGCCGTGTCTGTGTAGGGCCGTTACCAAGTTGTTCCAGTCCAGACGCGAAGTCGTCACGCCTGATGCGCTCAGGCGAGCTTGGCGGCCAGCACGATATGAATCGCCCGGCCATGGTCATACAATCTCCGACTGATGGCATCGGAATCGATCCGCCCGGAGCATCCCGAATACTTCATGCAGATCGCCATGGCCGTGCGCGAGCGGGCGAATTGCCTCGGTAGCCGCGTTGGCGCCGTGCTCGTCCTCGGTGATCGCGTGATCGCGACCGGTTACAACGGCACGCCCGAGAACATGACCAACTGCGACGAGGGTGGCTGCGATCGTTGCGCCCATCGCGACCAGTACGAATCGGGCACGGCCTACGACGTCTGCATCTGCGTTCACGCTGAGCAGAACGCACTCCTCTCGGCCGCACGCTTCGGTACCGCGGTCGAGGGCACCGTCCTCTACACGACCACTCGCCCCTGCTTCGGCTGCACCAAGGAGCTTTTACAGGCTCACGTGAGCGCCGTTTACTACCTGCACGAATGGAGTCACCCCGACGAGCGGCTGGCGCAGGAGTACGAGCGACTGCAGGGTCGCTTTCCCGGGGGCGTCAAGAAGGTGGATATGCCGGACTCGCGCGAGGACTGGGCGCGTGGGCTCGCCGCCTCGGCTCCGTTCGATCTGGAGGCCGGCGGCGAAGAGGAGTAGGGCGAACTCTCAGCGCCGTTGGATGAACCGGAACAGGCAGAGCAGGCTCAAGTACAGAAACGCCAGCCAGAAGTAGGGAAAGACGTTGTGGCCGCGCGCTGCCTCCACTATGAAGCAGATGAAAATGACCTGAAACAAAACGACGCCGGCGCCCCAGCCCGCGAGTAGGCTGATCGTATCGGAGCGCTCGTCGCCGACGAGCCCCCGGCGAAGTTTCTTGCTGTAGCCGGCCGCGAGGAGAGCGAGCGCGATCACGAGGATCAGTCCGAGACCTTTAAACGCCTGTGAGCGCTCGCCCTGGATCCTCCAGGTCACCACGGTGAATAGCCCGCCACCGTACAGGAGCACACTAGCCGGCAAGAACCACTTCGATTTCATGAACTTAGGCATTTAGCTCTCTTCCGTGAACAACTTCTCGATCGATGTTCCGAAGTAGCGCGCGAGCGCGAGCGCCAGCGGTAGAGAGGGCGTGTAACGCTCCTTCTCGATCGAGTTGATCGTCTGTCGCGAGACGTCGACAAGGTCGGCCAGCTGGCCCTGAGACAGGCCCGCTTTCTCCCGTAGTTCGTGCACTCGGTTCTTCATCGCTGTCAAGTTAGCTTGACATGTTGTGGATGTCAAGCTCGCTTTACAGGGCGGTGTTCGCAATCTCCGCGGTGGGTATGAGAGTGCCGTAGAAGGAGGAGAGATGAAAATCGGAATCATCGGTGCGGGCAACATAGGTGGAACGCTGGCTCGGCACTTCGCCAGAGCCGGCCACGAGCTGGCTGTCTCGAACTCGCGCGGGCCCGAGACGCTGCGGGATCTCGTGGCGGAGATCGGCGAACCGGCTCGTGCCACGACTCCGGCGGAGGCGGTGGAATTCGGCGAGGTGGTTGTCGTCTCGATTCCCCTGGGCCGCTATCGCGAGCTTCCGGCCGAGGGCGCTGAAGGCAAGGTTGTGATCGACACCAACAACTACTACCCGAACCGCGACGGGCACTTCGAGGAGCTGGACAGCGACGCCACCACGTCGAGCGAGCTACTCCAGGCGCACATGAAGGGCGCGCGTGTCGTCAAGGCCTTCAACGCCATCTACTGGGAGCACCTCCGCGACCAGAGCAGGCTTTCGGGCGATCCAAAACGAATCGGCATTCCGATCTCGGGCGACGACGCGCAGGCCAAGCGGACAGTGGCCAAACTGATCGACGAGATCGGCTTCGACGCGGTCGACATGGGCACGCTCGCCGAGGGCGGACGCAGGCACCAGCCCGGGACTCCCGTCTACACATCCGATCTGCAGGCATCGAAGCTGCGCAAGTTCGCAGGCGTTTGAGCGGCGCCTTCCGGCGTAAAAAAGAGTCGGGCCGGGAAGAAGCCGAGAAATCGTCCGAGGAGGCCATGGTGGCAGTCGCAGTGGAGATCCATTTTCCGGGCACATCGCTCGATCAGTACGACCAGGTGATCAAGGCGATGGGTTTCGTGCCGAAAGGCCCCGGCGAGCCGGGCCTGCTCTTTCACTGGGTCGCGGAGGCGGGTGGAGGGCTCCGCATCGTGGATGTCTGGGAGACGCAAGAGCAGTTCGAGCGCTTCGCCCGGGAGAAGATGGGCCCGCTAACGGCGGAAGCCGGCTTCGGGGCCGAGTCCCATTTCAACGTCTTCGAAGTGCACAACTACCTCGTCGGTAACCGTTAACACGGGCGTAGTGCATCTCGGATCCTTGGCACAGGGCGCGAAAGCGCCGCTAGTTCCGCGTTAGCGACGAGCTCTAATAGCCGAGAAGCTCGCGGGCAACCCGCGCCACCGCTAGCGCCACGGCCCGGTGTCCGCCGGCGTTCAGGTGCACGCCGTCGGCGTCGTCGTAAACGGTGACCTCGGAGAGATCGAGGAGCGGCACACCCACCTCGGCAGCCGCGACCTGGAAGTAGCGGGAAAGGTCAGCGGCCTTAGCCGCTCCGCCCGAGAAGGTGTCCGCGAGTGTGCTCGTATCGCCCAGTCGCGGCAGCGAACAGAGAAGCACGGCGGGCGCTTCGTAGCCCGGCCCTGTTTCGCTCCGCAGCGCAATCTGCGCGAGCAAAGCGGCGCCGCGTGCGATATCGAGCGGCGGCAGCGAGTAGCGGTCGCAGAGGTCGTTCGTGCCCAGGAAGACCACGACCAGGTCGAGCGGCTGGTGCGACTGCAGGCACGGAAGCAGGTACTCGCGCCCGTTCCGGTACTGCTCGAGCGGGTTGTCGAGCACCGTCGTCCGCCCGCTCAGCCCCTCCTCGATCACGCGGAATTTGTCGCCGAGCTCGGCCTGCAGGACTCCCGGCCAGCGCACCTCCCAGGGAAAGCGCTCGCCCTCGCTCCCGGGGACGAAGCCCCAGGTGTTCGAGTCGCCGTAGCAGAGGATCGTCTTCGCCATGCGCAGTCGTGACGATAACGATTAACTCTTTTTCCCGTGGCCGCGAGTCCTCAGCGCCGACCGAGAGATACCTACTGGAAGATTGAGTGTCGTACGGGCGGCACTCGTTGCGCGCAGAACGCTGAGCCGAGCTTGTCGCATCGACTGTAAGCGCTTTTTGTTACGAGCGTGCTGGTTCTGGTATAAACGCTAAAGCGTGATTCCGCTGCCTGCAGCCGTTTGTCCGCAGCTCGTGGAAGCGCTCATCTCGCTGGGGGGTAAGCCGCACTCCATTCACGCCGGCTGGTTTCTGATCTCGGTCGCCAACCTCGTCGTGATCGTGCTCATGATCGTCGCTTTCTTGCTGGCGCTGTTCCTGCCTTTCCCGCGCGAGCGTGACGACGAATGAGCGCGCGGCCCGAGCCGCCGAGCTGGACCGGCCGCGTCAGGCATGCCGTTTTTTCGGCGTACCCGCCCGAACAGCTTCTTCCCGAGCGGCAGCCAGCCTATGTCTCCTCTTGGATCTACGTGTTCGGCGTTCTGACGCTCGCGTCCCTAATCGCCGTTGTCTCTTCCGGAATCGTGCTGGTGATCTTCGGCCCGGCCTGGTGGCACGTCTCGAGCGTTGGCCACTTCGTCAACAGCCTCCATCTCTGGTCGGCGGAGATGTTCTTCTTCTTCATGGCCGTGCACCTCTGGGGCAAGTTCTTCATGGCTGCCTGGCGCGGCGGCCGAGCGCTGACGTGGATGGCCGGCTCGATCTGCTTTCTCGCCTCGATCGCGACCGCCTTCACCGGCTACCTCTCGCAGCAGAACTTCGACTCGGAATGGATCAGCACCCAGGCCAAGGACGGCATCAACGCCACGGGTGCCGGTGCCTTCTGGAACGTTCTCAACTTCGGCCAGATGCTGATGTGGCACATCGTGCTGCTTCCGCTCATCGTCGCGATCCTGATCGGGCTTCACGTCCTGCTCGTCAGGCGCCACGGCGTCGTTCCGCCGTTCGCTCCGACCGAGGCTCAACTCGCCAAGGCCGGCCTCAGCCTCACCACCACCGTCACGGCCGCGACGTCTCTGCTTGTGCCACAAGAACTGACTGAGCCTTCGCCACAAGAGCAACCCTTGCTGCAGGAGCCGCTGGCACAGGAGCCCACGTCGGAGGAGCCGCCGGCACAGGAGCCGCTGGCACAGGAGCCCACGTCGGAGGAGCCCACGTCGGAGGAGCCGCTGTGGACGCTACCGGAGGACCAGTCATGAGCGCGACCAGCGCATCCGACACCTCCGGGGCCCACCGGGCTCGCCGCTTCAAGACGGACCGTGACGTCGTCGAGTGGCAGGGGGACTACAGGCGCTATGACATCGCGAAAGAGGTCCTCATCTCGTTCCTGGTCGTCCTTGTTCTGGTGGTCGCCTGTGCCATCGTGTTCTCATCGCCCGATGACCCTCCAGTGACGGTGAAATCCTGGTCGAACGCCGCACCGGTGGACTTCGCGCAGACCGCAATGGCCGAGCTCAACGGAACGAGCGGGGTCGCGACTTACGGGCCGCCCTACACGAACACGGCGGGCGCCAGCCAGAAGCTCGGCCCGATCTCGCTCGAGCACGCTGTGGGAGTCAGGATCCCGATCAACACCGCCCAGGACTTCGTGCTGAAGCCGCTTGCGACACTGCCGAACCGCCCAGCTCTTGATGCCGCGCTTGCGGAGTACCAAGGCGCGTCCGCGACACAACGAACGAAGTGGGACGCCGCCTACAAGAGAGTCGTCGCAAACGCGACCTTCTCCAGTGGCCAGCTCGTCGTGAAGGGCGGCCCTTACGGCCCGGTTGGCGTTCTCATCGGCAACCTCGAGTCGATGGCACGGACCGGAGCCCTTGATGGCGCCCTTCTTGCGACGCCTCAGCTGTACGCGACCAATTACACCAACCCGCTGCTGTTCATCGCGGACGGCATGTATCTGGCCGATCAAGCGAGCCTGCGTCATCTCCAGGGAAGCCAATGGGGAATGATGAACGAGACCGGGAACTTCCCCGGGCAGGCCTGGCTCTGGCTCTACACCATGTGGTACCAGGTTCCTCCGATGAACAGCTCCAGCAACGGTGACATCGAGGTGTGGGCGATCATGATGGCGCTCACGTTGCTGCTGGCCCTGGTGCCGTTCATACCGGGCTTGAGGTCCATCCCGCGGCGGATAGGCATCTATCGCCTCATCTGGCGCCATCACTACCGCTCGCTCGGCCCCGACGTGCTCTCACAGATGCCTCCCGGTCGCACGCCGTCCCGCCGGTAAGGTCNNTCTCGCAGCAGAACTTCGACTCGCAGTGGATCAGCGTCCAGGCGAAGGACGGGCTGAACGCCTCCGGGATCGGAGCCTACTTCAACGTCTTGAACACCGGCCAGATGCTCGTCTGGCACGTCATCCTCCTACCTTTGGCGCTCATCCTGCTCGTAATGGCCCACATCCTCCTCGTGCGCAGGCGGGGCGTCTGTCCTCCACTTCCGGCAAAGGAGCCGAGATCGCCGGTTCCGGAAAACCCCGACTATCCTCGCTCGCCCGATCCGGCTGCCGAATGGACCGGAGCCAAGCGACGATACGACCTGATCAAGGAGCTTGTCTCCGCGCTCGGCGTGGTCGTCCTGGCGGCGGTCGTTCTCAGCACGCTCTTCTCTTCACCCGACGAAAAGTCGGTGACGGTCGCCCGCTGGGCAAACGCGAACCCGACGGACTTTCTGACGACTGCCGTTGCCGAGCTCGACAAGACGAGCGGGGTTGCCACCTACGGGCCGCCTTACACGCACACGCCGGGCGCCGGGCAGACGATCGTCGGGTCGTTCTCGCTCGCGCGCCTGGTAGGCGTTCACATTCCAATCGACACCGCTCGCGACTTCGTGCTCGCGCCGCTTGGCATCGCAGCGAAGAGCAATCCGCCGCTGACGACAGCGCTCGCCTCCTACGGCTCGGCGTCTCCCGCTCAGCGGAGCGCCTGGACCAGCGCGTACGCGAAGGCTCTCGACGGCGTTTCGTTCAGCGGCGGGGCCCCTGTCGTCGCGCCCGGAAACTACGGACCGGTTGCGCCGATGATGAGCGATCTGCTCGCCCAGGCTCAGAGCGGCGGCCTCGACGGCGCACTGATCGCGACAAGCCACTTCTACCAGACCGATTACACGAAGCCGCTTCTCTTCCTCTCGGACGGCGCCTATCTGGAGGGACTCGCCGAAAAGCAGAACCTGCTCGGCAGCCAGTGGGGAATGATGAACGAGACTGGCAACTACCCCGGCCAGGCGTGGCTATGGGGCTACGCGTTCTGGTATCAGATCCGGCCGTTCAAGACCTCCGACAACGCCGACGCTCAGATCTGGGCGATCATGGGCCTCCTGTCTCTCGGGCTCGTGCTCGTACCGTTCCTTCCCGGGATTCGCTCGCTCCCGCGGCATCTCCGCGTCTACCGCCTTATCTGGCGCGATTACTACCGGCGAGCAGAAGCAACTCGGGAGTAGCCGCACTTCGATAACCACACGGGCTCGAGCGGATTTCGAGCACGGCGCTCCGTATATTCGGCCCCGCCTCGATCGCCGGTATCCTCGCACGCACTTCGGCCGCGTCGCGCGATATCGTCCGCGGGCGACGAAGCGAACCGGTTTCGTTTAGGTTTCAACTCGGCTGACGTAAAGCTTGGCTGCGGCCGGGCGTGAGCAACGATCACGCTTGGAGGTTGGGTTGGACGATTGTGCAAGCGGTGCGCGCAGGGTCACGATCAGTGACATTGCGAGACGTGCGGGCGTATCCAAGGGTGCGGTCTCGCTTGCTCTGAACGGACGGCCGGGTGTCTCGGACGAGACGCGCCGGCGCATCCTGGCGATAGTCAGCGAGCTCGGCTGGTCTCCGAACCGAGCCGCGCGCTCTCTCTCCGTTGCCTCGGCGCACGCCTGCGGGTTAGTGCTCGCGCGACCGGCGAGAATGCTGGCTCTGGAGCCGTTTTTCATCGAGCTCATCGCCGGCGTCGAATCGGAGCTGTCCGAACGCTCGATCGCGCTCACGATCCAGCTCGTTCACGACCTCGATGAGGAGATCGAGGTCTATCGCCGCTGGTGGGCGGAGCGCCGCGTGGACGGCGTGCTGATGGTCGATCTGCGCAAGGACGACCCTCGGATCGGCGCGCTGATCAAGCTCGGGTTGCCGGTCGTTGTCGTCGGAGGCCCGCTCGAGGATCACGCCCTGCCGGCCGTGTGGCACGACGAGGCGGCGCTCGTCGTCGACGTTATTCGGTATCTGGCGGCGCTCGGCCACACGAAGATCGCGCGCGTTGCCGGTCTGGGCGAGTTCGTCCACACGGCGACGCGTACCGAGGCGTTTCTGGCTGTTACGAGTGAGCTTGGCCTTTCGTCCGAGGTCGTCGAGACCGACTTCGCGCCCGAGAGCGGAGCGCGAGCAACGCGGAAGCTCCTGTCCCAGACTCCACCGCCGACCGCGATCGTCTACGACAGCGACCTACTCGCGGTCACCGGCCTGGGCGTCGCCCACCAGATGGGCCTTTCGATCCCAGACGACCTCTCGATCGTCGCCTGGGACGACTCGCTCATGTGCGGGCTCGTTCATCCGCCGCTCACCGCCTTGACTCGAGATATCCCGGCCTACGGCGCCGCGGCAACCAAACAACTACTCGCGGCGATCGACGGGCAATCCCTCGAGGACGTCGAGACGCCGCGCGCCGAGCTCACGCCGCGGGGCAGCACGGGTCCCGCGCCGGCACCTCGCCCGGTGGCGACGCAGCGCACCGGCGCGGACTGACAGCGCGCGAGATCGAAGGTTCGAGGCGCCGAACCGGCGCCACTCTCGTTCTCGAAAGCGGTTTTTACGCAATCGTTTGCGCGGTCCGAGTGAAGAAGCTCGAAATAACGACTGAACCGGTTTAGAATCCGCGGACACAGGCGGTGCAGTCGAGCGCCGCAGATCTGAGGATGAGGGGGATAGGAAATGAGAAAGGCAACAAGCGTGATGAGGCGCGGCCGCCTGCGGCTGGCGATCGTGGCCTCGATTGTTGCGGCAATCCCGTTACTGATCGGAGCCTCGGCCGCTTCCGGCGTCGGACCCATGGTCGTCTTCAACTTCGAGTCGGCTTCGCAAGTAACTACGACAGTGGACGGCTGGCAAGACGGTTCCTGCCGTGCGGTGAGCTGGCTCGGCTCGAATGCCGGCGCACCGTCGCAGAGCAGTGTGCAGGCCAGCGAAGGGACCTATAGCCTCGCGCTTCCGGTTAATTACTTGGGAGGCGGTTGGGATCAGGCCGGTATCGATTGTCCGCTGGCCCAGCCGCGGCCGATGGACCTGACGCCGTACGCGACGATCTCCGCCGACGTCTGGGTGCCGTCCACCGGCATCTCGGCCGGTGTCGGCTTCAACGGTCCGTGGAACCCGGGTCCTCAGAGGATGCTCCAGGCCGGCTGGAACACCGTCACGTCGTCGATCTTGCCGGGAGGCGATTTCGGTGGCGGTGTCACTTCTGCGAGCGAGTTCCTCGTGCAAGTGATCGGCAGGGGAGCGACGTACAACGGACCGGTCTACATCGACAACATCCGGCTCCTTCCCAGCCCCAATCCGATCGTCTCAGTCACGGCGCCGCTGCCGGACGAGACGATCTCGGTTCCCGTGGGAAGCACGTACACCATCAGCGCACACGTGATCGCAGGCGAGAATCCGATCGCCTCCGTGGCCTGGTCGACCGACGCCGGGCAATCCGGGCCGATGGTCTATGACTCGGGCACGGGCCTGGCCACGGGTCAGTGGAATCCATGGGCAGCCGGCGACGGAGTGCATGCGGTCACGGTGACCGCGACCGACACGATGGGTGTCAGCACCTCGATACCGGTCAACGTGCTCGTGCAGGAGAGTCAGCTTCAGGTGCAGGTGGTTTCTCCGACGTTCGACAGCCAGCTCAAGGGCGTCGTCAGCGTGATGGCGAAGGTCAAGCCCGATCCTCGCTTCAAGTTGAAGCACGTTGTCCTGGAGGCCGGTCGGGAGCGAATACCGGCAATACTCGGCGCGCCCGACTCCGGCGGCTGGCGTAGTGCGAGCTTCTGGCTCAACACGCGTGAGCTCTCGGACGGCGCCACCACGCTTCGTGTGGTTGCGACCGACTCCAACTCGAGCGTCACCGGTCTGGTCGATGTGGTCGTCCAGAACCATCCGGTGGCATGGAAGACCGTGGGCTCGCACAAGACCGACTTCGTCGTGGGCGGACGTCCTTTCCGCTACGTCGGTTGGAACGAGTACGAGCTCTTCACCCGCGTCGACACGACCACGACTCACGTCGACGAGACGATCGACGGGCAGGTGATTCCGGTAGGGACGACTCTGACCTGGCAGTACCAGATCGACAAGGAGATGCTGGAAGCGCAGAAGCATCACCTGACGGTTCTGAGAACCTGGGCCTTCGACGAGAACAACGAGGCTCAGGCCTTCCAGAACCCGATCGGCACCTACAACGAGAACACGTTCAAGAAGCTGGACTACATCGTCGACAGCGCGAAGAGGCACGGTATCCGCGTCATCCTCACGCTCGCCAACTACTGGGGCGACTACGGCGGTATCAATGCCTATACGTCGCAGCTCGGTCTCCAGAGCAAGCTCCAGTTCTTCACGAACGCGGTGGCGAAGGCCGAATACGACGCCTACGTCGCTCATCTGGTGAACAGGGTCAACACCGTCAACGGTGCTGCCTACAAGAACGACCCCACGGTCTTCTCGTGGGAGCTGATGAACGAGCCGCGTGACAGCTGCTCCGACGACCCGAACTACTGTGACGCGAGCGGCCACACGCTCGCCAACTGGGTCACGCAGGAAGCCACCTACATCCACCAGCTCGACAAGAACCACATGGTGGATGCAGGCTTCGAGGGTCACGGCCTCGTTCAAACTCCGAGCGGTCCCTTCCAGTGGGCCGGAACTCAGGAAGGTCAGGGGAACGATCCCTACGTCGCTCAGGCGGTCAAGGGGGTCGACTTCCTCAGCTTCCACCCGTATCCGAACGAGTGGTGGATGCAGCCCTTCACCTACGCCCAGACGAAGGACCTGATCACAGGCCTCGTGAAGATGGGCGTGGCCTACAAGCGCCCGGTCGTGATGGGCGAATGGGGAGTCACCCGCGCCCAGATCGTGACCGACAAGGCGGGCAATCCGATCACTCAGACCGACCCGCGTTACAACGCGGCCCGGACCGACTGGTACAAGATGATCATTCGCACCTGCTACCTGAACGGGTGTGCAGGCACGAATATCTGGATGCTTGCCGACTGGTCTGACGGTGCCTTCAACGTCAACCTCTACAAGCCGTACTTCGACGCGAAGCGCGATGCGCCGATCGTGAAGCTACTCGGCACGTGGGGTTGGTGGCTGTCGCACTAATGTGAAAGAAGCGAGGGCCCGGCTCGGCCGCCGGGCTCTCGCCTTTCCTCTAGACGAGTAGACGCCGAAACCGAGGCCACGCTTCGTATGACTCGGACGAGCTCGGAGCGATTCGCTCAACCGAGCAGTCCGCTCAACGCCGAGACCGAGTGATCGAGGCGGTAACGGCCGCTCTCCCACTTGAAAACTACGCTGAGACGTTGCCTGCGATTGCCGTTCAGATAGCCGGACATGGTTGCCCAAGTTCGTGCGCTGCGGAAAGCGATCTTGGTGACTTTCACCTTCGAGATAGGCGTGGCGCTGCGTACGCCCCGTACCCTGGAGGCACAACCCGACGCGCCGCCAAGTAACTTGCGCGTCTTGGCCGTCACGCCGTTGCAGACGCTGTTAGCACGGCCCTTGGCGTAATTCGTGACAAGCTGGGTCGCGGCCAGGCGGGCAAGGCTCGCGGCCTTCGTGATGCTCTTGGGCGCGGCCTTGCTGTGACGCTGTTGGACAGCGGTGGAGTTCGCCGCGGCTGCGGCCGACGGCTGGTAGCTAGCGAAAGCCAGGCCTGCGAGAACCAAAACCAAGCCGATAAGTGGGACGCGATGGATTTCCAACCAGTAACCGCCGATCTGCTCTGGGGCTCGCGCCCGACTTACTCCTCGTTAGCGAGTGTCGGAATACGGGGCTCCGTGCTTTAGGTGATTCGGGGTACGCGCAATCACCGACCAGATGCGATGGTCTCGCGAGCGGAATGCCCCCGGCAGGAATCGGACCTGCGCACGTGGTTTAGGAAACCACTGCTCTATCCACTGAGCTACGGGGGCAGGGCACGGTCACGATAGCGAAGGCTCGGACCCGTGGATGACCGCCTCCAGCCCGAGCCAGGCAGCCATCGTCTCGAGCTCGGCGTTGAGCGCGGGCTCGACCTCGGCCCGGTCGGCGCCGGGCTCGTAGTGGGTTGCGAGCGCGAGTAGGCGCCCGTTCGCGCGGTCGGCTTTCAGGTCGACGCGGGCGACGAGGCGGTCGCCGTAGAGGAAGGGAAGCACGTAGCAGCCCCAGCGGCGCTGGTCGCGCGGGATGAAGATCTCGAAGCGGTAGTTGAAACCGAACAGCCGCTCGGTCCGCCTGCGCGTCCAGATCAACGGGTCGAACGGCGAGATGAGCGTTGCGGCGTCTACGCGACGGGGCAGCCGTGCGTCGCGGTGCAGATAGGCGGAGCCGCGCCAGCCCTCGACCGCCACCTCGCGCAGCTCCCCGCTCTCGATCAGCTCGGCGATACGAGGTTGGGCCTCGCCCACGCGCAGGCGGAAGTAGTCGGCGAGATCGGCGGCGGTCGCGACGCCGTGTGCGCGGGCGGCGATGCGGACGAGCTCGCGCTGGGCTTCGTCGCGGGTGACGGTGCGGCCGTAGTGCTCGGGCGGGACGAGGCGCTCGGAGCGGTCGAAAGCGCGTGCCATGCTCGGACGGCGCTCGGCGACCGCGAGCACACCGCGCCCGAACAGATTCTCGAGCAGCGCTCGCGGCACCGTCCCGTACCAGGATCCTTTGAGGCGCCTTTCCACTCCATCGGGAACGGGCAGATCCTCGGCGGCGAGCGGGCCGCGGCGATCGATCTCCCCCAGGACCAGGTCGGCGTAACCGGGGTGCTTTTCCACAAAGCCGTCGAGGCGATACGGACGCAGTGGATGATCCTCGCGCCGGTGGCCCAGGAGCGGCCACAGCTCGACGGGGACGAGCGAAGCCTCGTGCCCCCACTGCTCGGTGAGCTCGCGCCGGTGGTAGGCGAGCCGATCGAGAAGCGACATCTCGTACGGCCCGAGCCGCGAGAAGAGCACCTGGTAGTGCGCCGGCACGACCACGTTGACGAAGTCGAGCTGAAGCAGTCCGAGTCGCCCGATCACCGCGCGCAGGTGGCGAAGGTCTACGCGCCCACCGGGCCGAGGCCGGTCGAAGCCCTGAGCTGCCAAAGCGATCCGGCGGGCTTCCGCATTCGAGAGGCTGTCGCGGGGCACGCGCCCGATCGTAGCCAGCGGCAGGTCCGCCGGTGTTGCGAGAGCGAGCTCCGGTCGGCAGAGTTGTCCGGCCAGGGCCACAAAAGGAGGATTAGCGACGACCGGGACACCTGCACCGACACCGCCAAACCACTACCGGCGGTTCCTGGACGACTTCGAGCGCGTGGCGGCGCCCTTTGGCTCGAGCTCGTTCGGCGCCAGAGCGGAAGCGTTCGCGCGTTTCTTCGGCACACCGAAATTCCTGATCGGCCAGACGCTGATTGTGGGCTGCTGGATCTTCGCCAACGCCGCCGGCCTCGTCCGCTTCGACCTCTATCCGTTCATCCTGCTCAATCTGGCCTTCAGCCTCCAGGCCGCCTACGCTGCACCGCTGATCTTGCTCGCACAAACTCGCCAAGCTGATCGCGACAAAGCGCACGCAGACGCGGACGCGAAACATCGCGAGGACGTTGCCGCGGACAGCTTGCACCGGCAGCAGCAGGCAGAGGAGGGGATCGGCTTGATCAAGCGGTTGATCGACGAGAACACAGCTCTAACCAAGCAGGTCGAAGGGCTCACCCGAGAAATCCACGGGAGGGTCATTGCCGCTACGTAGTCCCACTCCCGGCGTCGCTCATCGATCGACCGGAAGAGGCGACTCGCGAGATCGACGACGGAGATGTCCGCTCGTTGCATTTCCGTCGTCGAGAAGGTATGAAGTCGGCATGCGCCGCGCTGCGGAGAGAGTCGTAACTTGACCGTTGCCGTCACTACGCTCGAGCTTTCGCGCTGGCAGTTCGCGACCACGATCATCTTCCACTTCATCTTCGTCCCGATCACGATCGGGATGGGGCTCTTCGTCGCCAGCCTGCAGACCGCCTGGTACTTCACTCGCTCGGACAGGTACCTGCGTCTGACTCACTTCTTCGGCCAGATCTTCCTCGTCAACATCGCTCTCGGAGTGGTGACGGGGATCGTGCAGGAGTTCCAGTTCGGGATGAACTGGGCCACCTACTCGCGCTTGGTCGGCGACGTTTTCGGCGCCCCGCTTGCGATCGAAGGGCTGCTCGCGTTCTTCCTCGAGTCGGTCTTCATAGGGCTCTGGGTCTTCGGCGCCGACCGGCTCAGTCCGCGCCTGCACCTGCTCACGATCTGGGCGGTGGCGGTCGGCTCGGTGTTATCCGCCTACGTCATCCTCGCCGCCAACAGCTGGATGCAGCATCCGGTCGGGTACCGGATCAATCCGGTCTCGCACCGGGCCGAGATGACGTCGCTCTGGGCGATCATGACGAACGGGATCCTGCTCGAGGGCTTCGCGCACGTGATCTCGGCGGCGATCGTCACGGCCGGGGTACTCGTACTGGCCATCGCCGCGTACCACCTGATCAGGCGGCGCGAGGTCGAGCTTTTTACTCACGCGGCGCGCCTCTCGCTGGTCTTCCTGCTCGTCGGAGGCGCCTCAACCATCGCCTGGGGCCACTTCCAGGGACAACTGCTCGTTCGTGAGCAGCCGATGAAGATGGCCGCCGCCGAGGCGCTGTTCACAACCGAGAAGCCGGCATCCGTATCGTTGTTCGCGATCACGCCCTGGAGCAACCCGAGCAAGAACGACTTCAACATCACGGTTCCGCACCTGCTCTCTTTTCTCAACGACTGGAACTGGAACAGCAAGGCCGTCGGCATGAACGAACTGCAGAGCGAGTACGCGGCCGAGTACGGCGCCGGCAATTACAAACCGAACGTTCCGGTCACCTACTGGTCGTTCCGAATCATGACCGGGGTCGGCTTCCTCTTCCTCGGCTGGGCGGCTCTCGGTCTCTTGCTGGTGCGCAGGCGGCGCCTCGAGAGCACTCGGCTCTATCTTCTCGGCTCGATTCCGCTCGTATTGCTTCCGTTCGTCGCCAACACGACGGGCTGGCTGCTGACCGAGATGGGGCGCCAGCCCTGGATCGTCAACGAAGTGTTCAAGACGAGCGACGCCTTCTCGCACAGCGTCAGCGTGGCGTGGGTCGCCTTCACGCTCGGGGGCTTCATTCTCGTCTACAGCGTGCTGGCGCTTGTCGAGACGGGTCTGGTTCTCCACATCGTCAGAGGCGGGCCGGCACCGGTATCGAAAGAGGACCGGGAGGAAGGCGGGAAGCTCCTGCGGATGGGGTACTGATGCTTGCGACCACCTTCATCAGCCTGCAGGGATTCTGGTTTGCGCTGCTCGGCGTGCTCTGGGCGGGCTTCTTCGTGCTCGAAGGCTTCGACTTCGGTGTCGGCATGCTGATGCGGTTCATCGGGCGCGACGACGGTGAGCGCAAGGCGGTGATCGGCACGATCGAGCCCGTCTGGGACGGGAACGAGGTCTGGCTGATCGTCGCCGGCGGGGCGACCTTCGCCGCCTTCCCGAGCTGGTACGCGACCCTCTTCTCGGGCTACTACATCGTCTTCTTCCTGATCCTGCTCGGGCTGATCTTCCGCGGAGTGGCGATCGAGTACCGCGCCAGGCGTGAGGAGCAGCGCTGGCGGTCGGCGTGGGAGATTGCGATCTTGCTTGGGAGCGCGGTGCCGGCCTTCCTCTGGGGTGTCGTCTTCGCCAACGTCATCCACGGAGTACCGATCAGCTCGAGCGGCGAGTTCACGGGCGGGCTGCTCGACCTCTTCGGCGGCTACGCGATCCTGGGCGGCTTCGTCTCGCTGACTCTATTCGCGTTCCACGGCGCCGTCTTCCTCACCCTGCGCACGAAGGGGAAGGTGCGCGAACGAGCCAAGCTGGCGGCTACTCTGCTCGCTCTTCCCGCTCTCTCGCTCGTGATAGTGATCTTCAACCGGAGCGCCGCCGCCTCCGGCGCCGTCGACGGCAAGTGGATCGCGGCCGCCGTGCTGGCTGGGATAGCCGGCCTGCTGCTTGCTCTCTCGCTCGGGCTCGCCCGGCGTGACCGCGACGGCTTCGCCTTTGCCGCGACCGCCCTCGCCGTCTGCTCGACCGTCGCCTCGTTCTTCGTCGGCCTCTACCCGAGCGTGCTCGTCTCGAGCACGAGCGCGGCCAATAACTTGACCGCGTTCTCAACCAGCTCCTCTCACCACACGCTCTGGGTGATGACGATAGTGGCGCTGATCTTCACTCCGGTCGTCCTCGTCTATCAGGGCTGGACCTACTGGGTCTTCCGGGCGCGGCTGCGCGGAGACCCGCTCCCCGGCACGACCGGATCCGGCGGCACTTCGAGCCGGTCTTCGGGCTGAGCCGTGGCCCCGCTCGATCGCAGGCTCCTGCGCGAAGCGCCCGAGGTTAAGCGCTTTCTCGCGGGCGCCGCGGTTCTGGCCGCGCTCTCGGCCGCCGCCGCGATCGCCTGGGCGGTGCTGATCGGGAAGGCGGTCGCCGGAGTCTTCCTGGAGGGGGACGATCTCGGCGCGATCTCGGCGCTATTGATCGCGCTCGTCGCGATCGCGTTTCTGCGGGCGGCGATCTCCTGGGCGTTCGAGACGAGCGGACACGCGACCTCGTGGCGCGTGCGCGTGCGCCTGCGCCGGCGTTTGCTCGAGCGAGTCCTGCGAGCTCGGCCCGCGGGCCTCGGCGATCTCCGCACCGGCGAGGTCGCAACGACCGCGACCAGCGGCCTCGATGCCCTCGACCCGTATTTCGTGCGCTTTCTTCCCCAGCTGGTGCTGGCCGCGGTGGTCTCGCCGGCGATCATGATCTGGGTCGCCTTTCACGATCTCGTCTCGGCGCTGATCATGGCGCTGACGCTACCCCTGATCCCGATCTTCGGCGCTCTGATCGGCAGGGCTGCCGAGGAAAGGACGCGGCGGCGGCTGGCGGCCCTCTCGCAGATGAGCTCGCACTTCCTCGACATCGTGCGCGGCCTGGCGACCCTTCGCGCCTACCGGCGCGGCAAGGCGCAGGCGGAAGCGATCGCCCGAACGAGCGAGGAGTTCCGGCGCGAGACGATGGGGACGCTCCGGATCGCCTTTCTCTCCGCGCTCGCGCTCGAGCTGGCCGCGACGATGTCGATCGCGCTGATCGCGGCTGTGATCGGCATCCGGCTGGTGGACGGGAGCGTGGCGCTGGCGCCCTCGCTCGCTGTGCTCGTGCTGGCGCCGGAGCTCTATCTGCCGCTGCGGGGTGTCGCGGCGCAGTTCCATGCTTCCAGCGACGGGTTGGCCGCCGCGCGCCGCGCGTTCGAGTTGATCGATCTCGAGCCAGCCGTCTCGGTGCCGGTGACTGCGCTCACGCCGCCCGACCCCGGCGCGGTTCCGCTCCGCTTCGAGAAGGTCGGTTTCGCCTACGAGGGTCGCGGCTCGCCCGTTCTGCACGAGCTCGACTGCGAGATCGAGGCGGGGAAGCGCACGGTTTTCTCCGGCGAGAGNNGGGCCGGATCAGCGCCGGTGAGATCGATCTGCGCCAGCTCGATCCGGACGAGTGGCGGCGCGGAATCGCCTGGCTCCCGCAGCATCCGCGCCTGCTCGCGGGAACGATCGCCGATGCGCTCAGGATCGGAATGTCCGGGGCCTCGGAGGATCGCCTCTGGGAGGCTCTTCGTGCCGCCGGCGCCGAAGAGCTCGTCGCCGCCCTGCCAGACGGTCTCGCAACAAGGGTCGGCGAGGGAGGCGTGCCGCTCTCGGCCGGCGAGCTGCGCCGGATCGCATTGGCGCGGGCGTTCGTGCGCGAGGCGCCTCTGCTCGTGCTCGACGAGCCGACCGCTCACCTCGACGCGGATACCGCCGCTCGGATCCGTTCCTCTCTCGCCTCGCTCGGACGCGGGCAGACCGTCGTGATCGCGACCCACGATCCGTTGCTGGTGCCTCTGGCCGATCACGTGATCGAGCTCGAGGGAGCGTCGGCGTGAGCGTGCGGCGCATACTCGTGGAGGCGCGACCGCTCCGTCGGCGTTTCGCACTCTCCTTTCTACTCGGCGCCTGCGCGATTGGAGCCGGGATCGGTTTGATGTCGACCTCGGGCTACCTGATTTCGAAGTCGGCGCTGAAGCCGCCGATTCTCTCGCTCGGCGTGGCGATCGGGCTGGTGCAGTTCTTCGGCGTCTCGCGCGCCGCCTTTCGCTACGCCGAGCGTCTCGTTTCGCACGACGCGGCCTTCCGCTTCCTGCGCTCCTTGCGCGTCTCGTTTTACGAGCGCCTGGAGCCGCTCGTTCCCGGAGGTCTCGGCACGGCGCGAAGCGGCGATTTGCTCAGCCGTTTCGTCGCCGATGTCGAGGCGATGCAGTTCCTGTTCCTGCGCGCCGTGGGGCCGCCGCTGGTGGCGCTCGTCGTCTGCGCAGGCGCGGTACTGGCGGCGGCGATTGTGCTGCCGGTAGCCGCGATCGTGCTGCTTGCCGGTCTCGCCGCCGGTGGACTTGTCGCCGCCGCGGTGACGGGCAAGGCGGCGCGCGAGAGCGGACGGCACGAGGCGCCCGCCCGGGCCGAGCTGGCGAGCGAGACCGTCGAGGCGCTCGTGGCTGCGCCGGAGCTCGTCGCCTTCGGACGGGTCGATTGGGAGCTCGAGCGTATCGATGCGGTGGATCGAGAGCTGGGCCGGATCGGGCGCCGGCACGGGCGCGTCGCCGGGCTGGGCGAGGCGCTGGTTGTCCTCGCTTCCGGTCTCACGCTCGTCGCCGTGCTCGCGGTCGCCGCGCCCGCGGTCAGAGCCGGCACGATCGGCGGCGTCTGGTTGGGGATGCTCGCCCTGCTCGCGCTCTCTTCGTTCGAGGCGGTCAGGGCGCTCCCGATCGCCTCGCAGCAGTCGAGTGCGGTGGCGAGCGCCGCTGGGCGCCTGTTCGAGCTGGCCGACCGGCCACCGCCAGTGCGCGACCCGGCGCATCCCAGCCCGATCGGCGAGTTGGGCGTGCTGCGGCTCGAAGATGCGCGGCTTCGCTACGACGAACGCGGACCCTGGGTGCTGGACGGCGTCTCGCTCGAGCTGCGGCCCGGACGGCGGATCGCTCTCGTCGGCCCGAGCGGAGCCGGCAAGACGACGATCGCCAATGTGCTCGTCCGCTTCCAGGAGCTGGACGGCGGGCGCGCAACCCTCGACGGCCGCGATCTCGGCGAGTACGCCCAGGACGACGTGCGCCGGCTGGTCGTGCTCAGCGCCCAGGACGCTCACCTCTTCTCGACCACGATCCGCGAGAACGTCCGTTTCGCCCGCCCCGGTGCGAGCGACGAGGAGATCGCGGCGGCGCTTCGGCGCGCGGGCGTCTGGGGCTGGGTCTCATCGCTGCCCGACGGTCTCGACACCTACGTCGGCGAGACCGGCGACCAGGTCTCGGGCGGTCAGCGCCGGCGGATCTCGCTCGCCCGCGCCTTCCTCTCGGGCGCCCCTCTGCTGGTGCTCGACGAGCCGACCGCCTACCTCGATCGCAACACGGCCGAGGCGATCCTCGACGACCTCCTAACCGGTGCGGACGACACCGGCCTGCTCGTGATCACGCACGACGAGCTGATGCTCGACCGCTTCGACGAGGTGCTCCGGCTCGAGAACGGTCGGATCGTTTGAGGCTCAGTGTGCGGCGGGCCAGCGCTGGACAACCAGCCAGCTTTGGCCACCGTCTTTCGTAGCGAGCAAGCGATAGCCGCCGCCGCGTGAAAGAAGGACAAACGCCTGGGTTCTGGAGAGCATCACGGCGGAAAGCCCGGAATCGACCTCCGGTTCCGCGACGGCGAGCTTCTGCCAATGAAGACCTCCGTCGCGGGTCAGATAGAGGTTGCCGCGGCTCTCCCAGAGGAGACCGTAGCCCTGCGGCGAGAAACTGATCCCCTGCGGGTATCCGTAAGCGGCCAGTCCGCCAGATCCAACTCGCGATCGCCCGACCACGGGCTGATTGGCGACCAACTGCCAGGACTTGCCGCCGCCGCTCGTAGCCGAGATGGCGCCGGTCGTCTTCTTCCAGGTGATTCCGCTCCCGACGAGCCCGTGCTCAGTGTCCCAGAAGGCGATCGAGTTCGGACCGAGCGAGGCCGGAGTGTTTTGGGCCGGTTTCGCCTTGCGGGCTGCCTTGCCGCCCCAAGCCGTCACAATCGCGACGAGCGAGGCGGCGAGAAGCACAAAGGCGGCGAAGCGAGCGGAAGTTCTGATCAAGCAGCAGAGGATAAGCGCTGCTCAGCGGGCTGCTCAGTCGAATTGCCACCGGCTTGCTCCTCGAGCAATCGTTTCGCTCGCCGGCGAGTCGTAACGATGTCGTCGGGGTCGCGCTGACTCGCCGCGTAGCTATTCCGCCAGAAGTCGTCGTGCTGCCCAACCGAGGGCACGAGCTCTTCCCAGCTACTCATGCCGCGATCTCGTGCAGCATTTCGAGCAACTCCTCAACGTCTTCATCCCAGGCGAGTACGGATCCTTTCGGATCGAGCTCGACGACGCCGTCGCCCATACGCGCGAGCATCAGCCTGAACGAGTCCGCAGGCTTTGCGGTTACGGGCGTACGTTGTGTCGAAGCCGCATGTCGCACGCCCCAGTGTTCGGCGTGCAGCCTGACCTATGCATACCCAAAACGGGTTTCCGGGCTAGCACAGTCCGGGAACCTGGTTTTCGGCCGGAGCCGATAGAGTCCGCCCTCGAGGAGAGAACGTGGAGAGCTACCGATTCGTCATCGTCGATGTCTTCACTGACCGGCCACTCGCCGGTAACCAGCTGGCTGTTTTCACGAACGGGCAGCCGATCCCCGAGCACTTGCTGCAGCCGTTGGCCAAAGAAATCGGCTTCTCCGAGACGGTGTTTTGTTATCCCGCCGCCGGCGAGGGACATGCGCGGATTCGCATCTTCACACCCGACAGCGAGGTTCCCTTCGCCGGGCACCCGACTCTGGGGACGGCGTTCGTGCTCGCGGGGCCTCTCCAACTGGGACTGATCCGGCTCGAGACCGGTTCCGGCGTGGTCGACGTCGAGCTGGAGCGAGGAACGAGCGGTCGCATCGTCTTCGGAAGGATGAGCCAGCCCCTCCCGCGAATAGAGCCCTTCGAGCAAACGGCCGAATTGCTAGCCGGACTGGGCCTGGAGCGGAGCGTGCTCCCGATCGAGCTCTACGACAACGGCATTAGGCACGTCTTCGTGGCGCTTGGATCGGAGGCGGAGGTCGCGGCGCTGGCCCCGGAGCCACGAGCTCTGAAGCCGTTCGGCGCAATCGGCGTGAACTGCTTCGCCGGCTCGGGCAAGAGCTGGAAGACGCGCTGTTTCGTACCCGGGCTCGGTGTCGGGGAGGACCCCGCCACGGGTTCGGCCGCGGGCCCGCTTGCGCTACATCTGGCCCGGCACGGTGCCGCTCCGTTTGGCGAGGAGATCGAGATTCGCCAGGGCGAGGAGATCGGGCGGCCCTCGATTCTCTTTGCTCGCGCGCAAGGGAAGAGCGATGCGATCGAGCGGATCGAGGTCGGCGGCGCCGCGGTGATCATCGCTCGCGGCGAGTTCGGACTNNGCAGCCGGTAGGCGCCGGCTGAGCAGGGCGCCGACGAAGACCGCTGCCCGGCGAGCCGCGACGACCGGGAGGCGGCCACGCGCCCTGGCGGCGATGTAGATGGCGGCGAACTCGTCGCCGGCTCCGGTCGTGTCCGTATTCGTCACCACCGGCCGGGCGGACACCTCTGTGAGCTCCCCTTGGTAGTAGACGAGCGCTCCGCGCGATCCGCGCGTCACCACCACCTCGGGCACCTCCAGCGTGGCCAGGCTCGCGGCGCCGACCTCACCGAGAAGGGCGACCGCCTCCTCCTCGGCGAGCTTGAGCACGGTGACGTGGTCGAGCAGCTCGCGATCGAACTCCGCATCGAGAACGAGCGGCCCGAGCTCGGGTGAGCGCGCAAGTCCCTGCCCGTCGAGAGAGAGATAACGATCGCGTGCGATCTCGGCCAGAGTGGCGGCGCAGAACTCGTCGCGCAGGAGCGGCGCCACGTGCACCCACTCGCACTGTCCCAGCGCCTCGCAAATCCAGCCCCGTGCCTCCTCGACCGTCCAGCTGTCGCCGATCGATTTCACCGTCATCCTGCGCGTGTCGCCGTGGTCGATCAGCTCGAAGCTCGTCGACGCCCTGCCGGGGCGCCAGCTCACCGGCACTCCCTGTGCGAGCAGGGGTCCCAGGAGCAAGCGGCGGTGCTCTTCGGCGCACTTGCTGACGATGCGTGACGGGCGCTCGAGTAGGCGCAGCGCCTGAGCTGCGTAGTACGGGCAGCCGCCGACACGCGGCTCGCGCTCGGGCGAGCTGTCGTGCGACAGGCTGCCGACTATCCCGATCGGCCGCACGAGCTGACTGTACCGCGTCGAGCGGCTCGGTCAGACACCCCACCCGGAATAGACTTTTTCCGTGCCAGCGAGCTAGCCAGAGCGGTCAGCGCGAAGGCGAGAGCGAAAGCCGGTAGCGAAGCGCCGAAGCCGAGGTTTTGCGGGTGAAGATGCGCGATCAGATCGGTCCACCGCGCTGGTCCGGTCGGGCGCAACCATTGATAGAAAGCGAAGCCTGCGAGCCAGGCTCCGAGCAGAGCCGGGCGGAAGGCCGGTGCCGCGAAAACGGCGCCGCGGTCGTAGCCGCGCCGGATCAACCAGTCGGCGGCCAGCACCCCGAAGAGCGGGACGAAGAAGGAGCCGAGCAGGAAGAGGAACGTCGAGTACTGCGTTAGGTCGATGGCGAGAGCGCCGGCGGTCGAGATCGTGGCTGCGGCGACGATCAGCAGCCGTTGCGAGGCCCGCGGGAGCAGGTTCTGGAGCGACACGGCGGTCGAGTAGACGTTGGCGAACGGCTCCTTGGTCTCGTCGACACCGAGTACGAGCAGAGCGAGGCCGCTGGCGAGCCCACCGCCGGCGATCGCCGTCATCAGCGAGGTCGCGTCGCCGAGGTTGCGGGAAAGAAGAAGAACGGCGCCGAGCGAATAGAGCCAAACGTTTGGGAGTAGGTAGCCCAGACCCGTTCCCCAGAAGGCTCGGCCGCGGCTGCCGGTAAAGCGGGTGTAATCGGCCGCGAGCGGAAGCCACGAGGCGGGCATAGCGATCATCAGGTCGACCCCTCCCCAGAAGCCGAGCCCACCCTTGCCCGGACGGCTCCAGAGAGCCTGCAGGGCAACGTCGTGGAGCGCCCACCAGGTCAGATAAACGAGAGAGGCCAGAACGACCCAAATCGCAAAGCGGCGCACCCAACGACGCACGAAACCGACCGGTCCCAGCAACGCCAGCGCGGTCGTCGCGGCTGCGGCAACGAGCGTCCAGAGCCACTTACCGTGGAATCCGAAAACTCGCTGCGACAGGGCGGCGGCCGCGGTTGCGATCACGATCAGCTCGAACACCGTCCAGCCGATGTTCTGAACGACGTTCAACGCTGTGGCGATGTACGAGCCCCGGCGGCCGAGCGGGGCGCGCAGAAGTACCATCGCCGGGACGCGCGCATCGGCTCCGATCAGCCCCGCGAAGCCGAGCATCGCGTTACCGACCAGACCGCCGACGAGGATCGCCGCCAGTGCCGACGGTAGCGAGAGAGCCGGCACGAGGTAGGTGCCCGCGACGAGCACGAGCAGGCTCAACCCCAGGCTGCTCCACAACAAGGTCGTATCGAGGAGCCCGAGCACGCGCAGTCGCTCCGGCACCGGCTCGATGCCCCAGTTCGGTGTCTCGTCGCTCAAAGTGCTCCCTTCGCTGGCATGACCCAGATCAGGTTCGGCGGGTTTGATCTCAGTCCCGTTCTTTCCGACGGGACACCCCGGTTTCTATTGGGCGCCTTCGGGCTTACCCGGCAGGCTCTGTTCGACTCTAACCGATCGCGTGCGCGAAGGCGAAGGAGAGCAGATTCACTCCCACGACGACGAAAACCAGGCCGCAAACGAGGTCGACGGCGAAAAAGAAGCGAGGCCGGAGGAGGCGACGACCCCACGCGATCAGTGCGGCCACGACGAGCGCATAGACGACACAGGTGAGCAGGAAAGCCGAAGAGAAGGCCACGTAGCCGAAAGCGCCGTTGGAAAAGAGGCCGTAGCCAGAGAGAGAGCCCGAGACGCCGAGCCAGAAGGGAAGGGCATACGGGCTTGCAACACTGATCGCCGCCCCGGTTGCGAAAGCTTGCTCGACAAGCGGGTCGCCGTCGTTGGGGACGTGTTCGTGCCGAGCGCTGCGCAGAGCGCGAACGCCGAGCCAGAGCAGTAGGGCGCCGCCGGCGGCGCTCGCGGCGAGTCGGAAACCGCCGGCCTGGGCCAGCGCGGCCGCGCCCATCAGCGCAAGAGCGACCCAGAGAGCATCGCCAGCGAGCGATCCGAGTTCTACCGCCAGGGCGGCGCGAAAACCGCCCCGAAAGCCACGGCGGGCCGCCTCGGCCAGAACCGGACCGGGCGCCGCACAGTAGGCAAGCGCAAGCAGCATGGCTACGAATACGAGCGTCATAGAGGTTACTATATCTAGGACGCCCGAAGGCTGCTTCGGTTAG
Organism: Actinomycetota bacterium; assembly: GCA_003162235.1. Classification (GTDB taxonomy): domain Bacteria; phylum Actinomycetota; class Thermoleophilia; order Gaiellales; family Gaiellaceae; genus Fen-549. Next base: position 64,204 of record PMMN01000048.1, read on the forward strand.
CCGTGAGCCAGCAGGCGCCGGAGCACGAAGGGCAGAATCCCGCCGTTCCGGACGTACTCTCGCTCGCGCGGAGTATCGAGACGGACGCGTACCCGAAAGACGACTGGCTCGCGTCCGTCGTCGGCGGTGACCGTCGCCTCCTCGGCCTGCCCGCCGGCGAGCCCGGCGATCGAGTAGCGCTCGCGCCCGCTCAGCCCGAGCGTCTCACGGCTCTCGCCGTCCAGGAACTGGAGCGGCACGATGCCCACCATCAGTAGGTTCGAGCGGTGGATTCGCTCGTAGCTCTCGGCAATGACTGCGCGCACGCCGAGCAGGCGCGGGCCCTTCGCAGCCCAGTCGCGCGAGGAGCCTGACCCGTACTCCTTGCCTGCCAGGACGATCAGCGACGTTTGCTCGGCCAGGTAGCGCTCGGAGGCGGCGAAGATCGTCATCTCCTCGTCGCTCGGAAGGTGAACCGTCCAACCGCCCTCCTTGCCCGTAACGAGCGCGTTTCGCAAGCGGATGTTGGCGAAGGTACCGCGCACCATCACCTCGTGGTTCCCGCGCCGAGAGCCGTAGGAGTTGAAGTCCGGTCGCGCGACTCCGCGCTCGAGCAGGTAGCTCCCTGCCGGGGAGTCCAGTGTGATCGACCCCGCCGGCGAGATGTGATCGGTCGTGACGGAGTCGCCGAGGACGGCGAGGCAGCGCGCGTCTTCCAGGTCGGCGATCTCGCCGGGCTGGAGCGCCATGCCGTCGAAGTAGGGCGGCCGGCGCACGTAGGTCGAGTTCTCGTCCCAGCCGAACAGTTCGCCCTCGGAGATCGGCAGCGCCTGCCAGCGCTCGTCGCCGGCCAGGACGTCGCTGTAGACGTCGACGAACATCTCCCTGTGGATCGATGCGGCGATCAGGTCGGAGATCTCGGCGGCGCTGGGCCAGATGTCGCGCAGAAATACCTCCGCCCCGCTCTGGTCGAGGCCGATCGGCTCGCTCTTGAGGTCGATGTCCATTCGGCCTGCGAGCGCGTAGGCGACGACCAGCAACGGCGAGGCGAGGTAGTTCGCCTTGACGTCGGGATGGATGCGGGCCTCGAAGTTGCGGTTCCCCGAGAGCACCGCGCAGGTCACCAGCTCGCCTTCGGCGATCGCCTGAGCAACCGGCGCCGGTAGTGGCCCGGAGTTGCCGATGCAGGTCGTGCAGCCGAAGCCGACGATGTCGAAGCCGAGCTGCTCGAGATAGGGAGTCAGCCCCGAGCTCTGGTAATAGCGCTCGGCGGCGCGGGAGCCGGGCGCGAGGCTCGTCTTCACCCACGGCTTACGGCGCAGCCCTCGCTCGACCGCCTTCTTTGCCAGCAAGCCGGCACCGATCATCACCTGCGGGTTCGAGGTGTTCGTACAACTCGTAATGGCTGCGATGACGACGGCGCCGTGGCCTAGCTCGACCTTCTCTCCGTCCAGCTCGAAGGAAATCGCGGCCGGCGTTACGTACGGCGCGTGCGTCGCGGGCGCCGGATCGGATAGCGGCTCGTGACCGGGTGTCTGTTCGGCGGTCGGATCGCTGGCCGGGAAGGTCTCGGCGATCGCCTCGTCGAGCGAGCTGTCCTCGAACTCGACGCCGAAGGTGGCCAGTCCCTTGCAGAAGGAGCGGTTTACCTCAGCGAGCGGCACGCGATCCTGCGGCCGGCGCGGGCCCGCGAGACTCGGCTCGATCGTGCGCAGGTCGAGCTCGACCACGCGCGAGTAGCGAGGCTCCGAACCGGGCTCGTGCCAGAGCATGTTCTCCTTGCAGTAGGCCTCGACCAGCTGCACCTGATCTTCGCTGCGACCGGTCAGGCGCAGGTAGCGAAGCGTCTCGTCGTCGACGGGGAAAAAGCCGCAGGTGGCGCCGTACTCCGGCGCCATGTTCGCCAATGTCGCACGGTCGGCCAGCGCCAGGACTGAGATCCCGGGGCCGAAGAATTCGACGAACTTGCCGACGACGCCGGTCCGGCGTAGCAGCTCGGTCACGGTGAGCACGAGATCGGTGGCCGTTGTCCCCTCGGGCAGTTCGCCGACCAGGCGCAGGCCGACGACCTGGGGAACGAGCATCGAGACCGGCTCGCCCAACATCGCCGCTTCCGCCTCGATTCCGCCGACGCCCCACCCGAGCACTCCGAGCCCGTTCACCATCGTCGTGTGCGAGTCGGTTCCAACCAGCGTGTCGGGGAAGGCCACGCCGCCTCGCGCCTCCACCACGCGGGCGAGATGCTCGAGGTTGACCTGATGGACTATGCCCGTGCTCGGCGGCACCACCTTGGAGTTGGCGAAGGCGTTCTGACCCCAGCGCAAGAAGAGGTAGCGCTCGCGGTTGCGGATGTGCTCCATCTCGGTGTTCAGCTCCAGCGCCAGGCGGCTGCCGAAGGCGTCCACCTGAACCGAGTGATCGATCACGAGCTCGATTGGAAGCTGCGGGTTGATCGCCGACGGGTCGCCCTCGAGCGCGCGCATCGCATCGCGCATGGCGGCTAGGTCGACGATCGCGGGAACGCCGGTGAAGTCCTGCAGGAGGACGCGCGTCGGAGTGAACGCGATCTCGTTGCTCGGCTCGGCGCTCTCGTCCCAGCCGGCAATCGCCTCGACGTCAGCCGTGCTCGTGGATTTGTCCTCGTGGCGCAGTGTGTTCTCGAGCAACACCCGAAGGCTGTAGGGGAGAGTCGCCACGTCGTGCGCGCCGGCAAGGGTCTCGAGACGGAAGATCTCGTAGCCGACGGCGCCGATCTGCAGCTTCGCTTTGGCTCCGAACGAGTTCGCCATCCCTGCGATTCAACCAGAAAGCCGGCTTTCGCCTTCGGCCTGAGCTCGCGCGGACTCCGGCTACCGCTACTCGGTCGTGGCGCGCGACGGCCTGGCGCCGCCGTTCTCGCGTTGCTCGAGCACGTCTCGGACCTTGTGTGCGAGCTCCTCGGGTGTGAACGGCTTGCCGATGAACTCCGTCTCACCGCCGAGGACGTCGCGATGGACGATCGCCTCTTCGGTGTAGCCGGACATGAACAGGACGCGTGTGGTCGGCCTTGAGACGGTTAGCAACTCGGCCAGCTCTCGCCCGTTCATCCCGGGCATGACTACATCGGTGACGAGCAGGTCGATCGGACACTCGAGGTTGTCAGAGACCGAGAGCGCCTCCTCGCCGCTCGAGGTCTCGAATACCTCGTAGCCGAGCTCGCGCAGGACGCGACCGACGAGCTGGCGCACCATCTCCTCGTCCTCGACGAGTAGGAGCGTTTCGGTTCCGTGCGTCTCTCCGTCCGGCGTCGCCACACGATCGGGGTCCGCTCCCTCCTGCGCGACGGGAAGAAAGACGCGGAACACGCTTCCTTCTCCGACCGTGCTCGCGACCTCGATCGCGCCGTTCGACTGCTCGACGATGCCGTGCACGGTGGCGAGTCCGAGGCCGGTGCCCTTCCCCTGCTCCTTGGTGGTGAAGAACGGCTCGAAGATATGCGAGAGCGTCTCCTCGTCCATCCCGAAGCCGGTGTCCGAGATCGTGGCGACGACGTAGCTGCCCGGCAGTAGGCCCAGCCCGGCGCCTTCGGCGGCGTCCACCTCGGTATTCGCCGTCGTGATAGCGATCCGGCCCCCCGTAGGCATTGCATCGCGCGCATTGACGACCAGATTCATGATCACCTGCTCGACCTGGCTGCGGTCGCAGCGGATGATCGCGATCTCGCTCTCGAGCTCGGTGGCGAGCTCGATGTTCTCGCCGATCAGGCGCTGGAGCATCTTCTCCATGTGCCCGATCACCTCGTTCGGGTTGAGGAGTGCGGGCTGCAGTACCTGGCGCCGGCTGAACGCGAGCAGCTGTTGCGTCATCGCCGCTGCCTGCTCGGCCGCCCGCTTGATCTCCTCGGCGTCACGGGCGAGCGAGCTGGCGGGGTCGAGCTCCGAGACGATCAGCTCGCTGTAGCCGATGATCGCCGTCAGGAGGTTGTTGAAGTCGTGCGCGATGCCTCCCGCCAGGCGCCCGATCGCCTCCATTTTCTGTGAGTGGAGGAGCTGAGCCTCGAGCCGGAGATGCTCGGACTCTGCCTCGCGCTCGGCGCTGATGTCGAGCAGGTAGCCCTGAACGTAGAGCGGCTTGCCCGAGAGATCGCGGACGACCACCGCCTCGTCGCGCATCCAGACGGTGCGCCCGTCCTTTGCCATCAGCCTGTACTCGAGCCCGATTCTGCCCTTCGTGCCGCTTGCGGCTCGCTCCGCGGTCACGCGCTCGCGGTCGTCGGGATGGATCGCGTCCACGAAGTTGCGGAGGTCAGAGGTCCAGTCGCTCGGCTCATAACCGAGGATTTCCTCCAGCTGCGGGCTCAGGTAGACCCAGCGCCCCGATTCGCCGGGAACGTTGATGTAAGTGATCAGCGGTAGCTGCTCGACGAGCAGTCGGTAGCGAGCCTCGGCTTCACGCAACTCTTCCTCGGCGACCTGGCGCTCGCTGATGTCGCGGACGCTCATGAGGATCGATTGCAACTTCCCGTTCTCGTCCATAACCGAGGTTGTCGTTCCCTCGACGAAGACCCAGTTACCGCGCTTGTGTCGCATACGCAGCTCGACCACAGCGGCGTCCTGGCGGGTGACCACTTGTCGCAAAGCGTCGCTGGCGCGCTGCACGTCGGAGGGATGCACGAGACTGATCGGCGAGACGTCCACGAGCTCCTCGGGGCCGTAGCCGAGCGCCTGCTCGTAAGAGGGAGAGGCGAAGACGAAACGTCCCATCGGGTCGAGCACTGCGATCATGTCGTGCGAGTTCTCGACCACGACGCGGTAGAGCTCGCGGCTGCGAGAGAGCTCTACCTCGACCAGCTTGCGGTTGCTCAGGTCGGTGCCGAGACCGATAAGACCGACCGTATTGCCGTCGCCGTCGCGATGCGCAGCGAGTGAGATCGAGTAGGGGAAGATAGTGCCGTCGCGGCGCAGGCGCTCGGTCTCGAAGTTGGAGATCTGCTCACCGTCGACCGCCCTGTCGATCAATTCGGCGAGCTCGTCGACCCGATGCTCCGGCGTCGTAGGCAGGACCGAGCCGATCGCCTCGTCGCGCGTCCAGCCGAAGACGTTCTCGGCGACCTTGTTCCAGATCGTGACGCGCCGGTTGAGGTCGATCTCGATGATCGCCATCGGCGAGGCGTCGATGACGCCGCTCAGGCGCTCGCTCAACTCCGCGGCGCCGGCGCGGCTTGTCTGCAGCGACTCTTCTTTCCGGCGCCGCTCGATCGCCGAGCCGATGATGTTTGCGACGGCGCGCAAGAAGTCGGTGTCGTCGGCGCTGAAAGTTCTCCTCGTGGTCGTTCGCATGCACAGTACGCCCCAGGGATGATCGCGGCCGGGAATCGCAACGTTGACGGCGCTGACGATGCCGAGCTCGAGCAGAATCGGCGTCGGCTTGAATCGAGTCTCCGCAGCGAGATCGGTAACGAGAACCGGCTCCTTGGCGAGCAACGTGTACTTGGAGAAGGAGTCGAGTTCGAGCGTCGAATCGTGCTCGATCGCCTCGGTTAGCGATCCCGCGCAGGCGCGCATGGGCATCAGTTCGCCGCTCTGGACGTTCTCGAAGACGACGACCCGCTCCAGCGCCAGCGTGTCGGCAACCGCGTCGGCCGCCTGCTGCATCAGGGCTTCGAGGTCGGTTTCGATCAGGGCCTGCTGTCCGAGCTGCGCGATCACTTTCTGTCCATGCGCTCGCACTTTGAGGCCCTCGACCAGGGCATCGAGCAGGTGCCTCGCCCAGAGCACCGAGAGCGAGAAGCAAGCGAGCGCGACTGTTACCGCTGCCCAGTCGACGACCGGCCGATTGCCGACGCGCAAGGTGATTGACAGAAACAAGAAGGAGCCCGAGGCAAGGGTGAGCTGGGCAACGACGCCGCGAAAGCGAGAGAAGTAGGCCGTGTGCAGAGTCGCGAGGAAGAAGAGAACGAAGCCGAGCGTCCAGCTACGCGAGTCGAGCGCGATTCCCGTCGCCGCCGACGCCGAGACGATCAGGCCGAACGCGGCCGATCTAGCGGGCACGAGCTTGGGCAGAGCCAGATAGACAGCCGCAAGAGCGAAACAGGCGAGCGCGACGCCGAGCAGCGGGAGGCGCCGATCGGTCGGTGCGATAAAGGCCCAGGCGACGACGACGAACCCCGACGCAACGGCGAGCGCAGCGGAGCTACGAGCGGCACCCTCGAACCGGTCTTTGGGCTCGTACGGCGTCGCGGCGTTTACGAGCCGCGAGAACCGGCTGCCGAGTCGTTCGCTGATCGAAGCGGATGTCATTACAGGCCGCAATCGGAATCTTCCTTCTCTATCGGCCAAACGGGCGGAAGTTCGAGAACGTCGGAAACCCGACGGATGAGTGGATGGAACGATTGTGCGCCGTCGCCGCTGCTTAACGAAACCCTAATCGTGGGAAAAACGCCTGTAACCAGCTCTCGAGCGCAGCCGTGTATAAAGGAGGACGTCGATGAAACCGACCGGGCGACATATTGCAACAGGGATCAGCGTTCTCCTGGCCGGGGTCATGGGAGCCGGGATCTCGTTGGGCGCGCTCGCCGTTCTCGGCGACCTCGGTAAAACGACGACGGTTGTGACCGGGCAGTCAGAAACACCCTCGACGGTGGCGTTGACCCCGGCCAACGGGGCGAAGGGCCTCACGATTCCTGAGATCTACGAGCGAACCTCTCCGGGCGTCGTGCAGGTAACGAGCACGTCGATCGTAAAAGGACAGGCCAACCCCTTCTTCCAGCTACCGGCGCAGAAACAGGAGGCTCTTGGCTCCGGGTTCGTGATCGACAAGCAGGGCCACATCGTCACGAACTANNATCGGCAACCCGTTCGGTCTCGATCGATCGATCACCTCGGGCATCGTCAGCGCCATCTACAACCTCGGTGACGGCGCGACCTCCAGCCCCGTGCGCTCTCCCGGCTCGGGCAACTCGAATGGCTTCCCCATCGCCGCAATCCAGACTGACGCGGCCATCAACCACGGCAACTCGGGCGGCCCGCTGCTCAACAGCCTGGGGCAGGTAGTCGGTGTGAACTCGCAGATCGAGACTGGCGGTACCGGTCAGGGGAACGTCGGCATCGGCTTCGCCATCCAGTCGAACACGGTGAAGCAGGTCGTGGCTCAGATCATCAAGACGGGGAAGGCCAGCCGCGCATACCTCGGCGTCGAGATCGAGCCGATCACGTCCGGGCTGGCGATCCAGTTCAGGCTCCCCGTCAAGCAGGGTCTGCTCATCGCGAAAGTCACGCCCGGGACCGGGGCGGCCAAAGCCGGGCTCAAGGCCGGGACGCACCAGGTAATCCTCTCCGGAGCGGACTACACGCTAGGTGGCGACATCATCGTGGCCGTGGACGGCAAGCACTTCGGTAGCTCTTCCGGGAAGCTCGAAGACTTCATCGCCGGGCACAAACCGGGAGACAAGATCTCGCTCGAGATCTACCGCGGCAACAAGCAGATGACCGTTTCGGTCACGCTCGGCAATCGCCCCTGACCGCCCTTCCCTCTTGCTCTCGAACGCGACCGTCGCGCCTGAGCCGGGTGGCGTCCACTCGGTTCGACACGGCCGCGTAGAAACGCGATCATAGGCCGGTATGGCGATCATCGACATCAGCGTTCCCGTGCGCCCCGGCATGATCGTCTGGGACGACGAAGCAGCGCCCGTCGTCGAGCGGGTGAGCTCGATCGCGGGGGGCGACGGTTACAACCTGAGCCGGTTCGTCCTCGGAGCCCACACCGGCACCCATGTCGACGCGCCCCTGCACTTCATCGAAGGCGGCGCGTCCGTCGAGCACCTTCCGCTCGAGGCGCTGATCGGTCCCGCGCTAATCGTGGACGCTCGCTCTGTAGCGGAGGAGATAGACGCGGAGACGGTCGAGCGCGAGGTTGTCACCGGCACCGAGCGGGTTATCTTCGCCACCCGGAACTCCCAGCTCTGGGACAGGGACGGTTTCACGAACGACTTCGTCGGCGTTTCGCCGGCGGCGGCGGCGCTTCTGGTGGAGCGTGGTGTCCGGCTTGTCGGGATCGACTACCTCTCGGTCGGCGCGCCCGAGACGCATCGCAAGCTGCTCTCGGACGGCGTCGTCCTGCTCGAGGGTCTCGATTTGCGCGGAGTCGAGGCAGGTGACTACCGGCTCGTCTGCCTTCCGCTCGATATCGTCGGCTCGGACGGAGCTCCCGCACGCGCCGTTCTGATCTCAGGCTGACTCATGGAGCTCGAGCCCCAACGCCGCCCGCCCGCTCCCGTTCTCCTCGACGAGCCGATCGAGGAGGAAGAGCTCTGGACCGATGACGGCGAAGAGGATCACAGCGGCTGGTTTTGCGTTGCGACCAAACCTTTTCCCTGCCCTGCCCCTGGCTGCGCTTTCGTCGCCGAGTTCATGACCGCGGCGCATCTGATCCTCGTCTGGCAGGACAGGGACGACCCCAATCTCCTCAGACACGCCCAGCGTGCCAAGGAGGTAGGTCGCAACCCCCGGGTTGTCGACTTCCAGCGCTCTTTTGGTTCGAGCGCCTCCTACTACGCCTGGGAAGCGGCGGGGCGGCCGGTACANNACTGATACGTCTAAGGGACGTGCAGCCCGTGACTGTTGACTCAGAGGGATGGGAATAGGTGGGCATGATCCCGCGTTGGCAAAGGCATATAGCGTTGTTAGGACGCCCTCGGTGAGCGAGCGAGCGTCGGAGAAAGACGCGCGTGGACTAGCGCAGGAGGCCCGTAGTCGTGTGCGATTCGAGGAGGAAGCGCTTGAGCATGCGGATCAGGTCTATCAGGTCGCACGTCACATCGCGGGTTCCCGAGAGGACGCGGAGGAGTTGATGCAGGAGACGTACGCGCGCGCGTTTCGCAGTTGGCGCTCCTACGAACCCGGCACCAATATGCGCGCCTGGCTAATGCGGATCCTCACCAACCTCAACATCGATCGCGGGCGAAGAAAGCAGAGGCGGCCGATTGAGCAGCCTCTGGAGGAAGGCGCGTACTCGCTCTACGACCGGTTGGAGCAGGCGGCAGGTCGGAGCGGCGAAGACGAGGAAAAACTGATCGAGCGGCTCTCCCAGTCCGCCATCGTCGAAGCGCTCGCGGATCTTCCCCATGACTTCCGCGACGTGCTCGTGCTGGTCGATCTCGGCGACTTCAGCTACCAGGAGACCGCTCAGATCCTCGCCATTCCCGTGGGCACTGTTATGTCGAGACTGCACAGGGCGCGCCGGCTACTCAGGCAGTCCCTGGCCGCCTCGGTGTCGGAGAGGAAGGCATGAGCGAGACACCTTGCACAGGGTGTGAAGATCTGCTCGAGCTATACCTCGACGGCGAGCTTGCCGAAGAAGCGGTGCGCACGACCGAGGAGCATCTCGATGCCTGCGGTTATTGCCGCCGGAACTACCGGTTCGAGCGTCTTTTCCGCGCCTACATGCGGCAGGCGATCAGCGAGCCGATATCTCCGGAGTTGAGCTCGAAGCTGGCTGCGCTCAAGAGCAGCGCCAAGTAAGCTTTTAGCGCACCGCGAGGTTCGCCGGACCGACGATGACGTCGATCGTGAGAGGGTCTTTCCCCGCCGGCAGGGGCAGTACATCGACGCCGCCGAGACTGTTTGAGAGGCGCTCCGCAAGCGCTCGTCCCTTCCCAGCATCCGTGTAGAAGACGGTCGTGTGCTTGTAGTCGAAGCGACTCGCACGCCTGACCGAGACCACCTGATACCCGAGCGCCGCGATCCGGGAAGCGACCCGGCGGGTGTAGTTGATGTCTCCGCTTCCGTTCTGAACGTCGACCTTGGTCTTCCATGGCGCCGGCAGAGCGGAGCCGTGATTTCTCAGCGACAGGACCTGCCCGGCCGGGCCGCGGAGCGCGTATCCGAGCATGATTGCGGCCGCGGCGCTGACGATCACAAGGGCACCCACTACCGCTAGACGGCCGCGCGGATTGCGCTGGATCGAGCGGGGGAGAACGGGTAAACCGGCGAGCTCGCGCGCCTCGTAATTGTCGATCTCGAGCCCGCTCGCGAGCAACGCCGCCGCTGCCAGAGCGTCCTCCGGGGTGCGGAAGGCATACACGCGCCCTTCCTCGAGCCAGCGGACTTGCTCGGTCGTGATACCCGAGCGTTGGGCCACTTGCTCCTGGCTGAGCTGACGGCGCAGGCGCGCCTTTGCGAACACGGTTGCCGCCGAGCCGCTCTCGAGTGACGAGACGAGTGCCAGCGTGAGCTGCGGCTGACCCTTGGGGTCGGGTGTTCGCATGTTGGGGATTCTCATCGGCAGATCGCCTGGATACGTGACATTTTGCCTCTCTGTTGCCAGGCGAAGCCTCCCGGCCACATCCGAGGCTCTCCAGTGTTCGCCACCGTCGCTCTCCGTCCTACGAGCAGCCGGCGAGCTGCTGCCAGCGCGCCAGGACTTTGCTCACGTACGTACGCGTCTCCGCCGAGGGCGCCTGACCGGCCCTCGCCACCGCGGTTGGGCCTGCGTTGTAGGCGGCGAGCGCGAGCTCGAGCGAATCGAAGCGATCCAGCATCCGCTTTAGATAGCGCGCGCCCGCGAGTACGTCCGCATCTGGGCGGCCGAGGTTGATCTTCAACTCCTGCGCTGTCGACGGGAGAACCTGGAGAAGCCCGCGCGCGCCTGCGTGAGAGATAGCGTTGGGCTGGAAGTTCGACTCCACCTGGGCCATCGCGGCGAGTACGGAAAGCGGAACGTCCGTCCTCTTCGAGGCGCGCTCGAAAGCCGGCCGAAAGCGTTTAGGTAACGGGCACAGCCTGGCCGTGGGCTCGTCCTGCGCCTGGAGAGACAGGGACGAGATCGCCGACGCCGGGCCCCCGGCTTGAGCCGAACGCCTCTCGCCGCTTCGGTTCGCGCTTGCGAGTGCGGTCGCCGTGAGGACGAGCGTCATCGCAAAGAGAAAGAGCAAAGAAAGTCGGCGGCTCACCCCGCACGAGATCTTATCGCTCGCACCGGCAACATTCGCGGCCGGCGAGAGCTCAGGCGCCGGACGTAACCGCGAGGATGTCGGCTAGATGGATGAGCCGGAAAGTGAGCCGGTTGGCGCTGAGCCGCTCCGGCTCGACCTCGATCTCGGGTAGTGCGCGCCAGAGATCGCGGGCGCAGGTGAGAAGCTCGCAGATTCGCTGCAGATCGCGTTGGTGGGAATCTGCCGCCTGGCAGGCGTTCAGCGCCAACCCGAGCACGCCGACTGTGTCCGGTTGCCTCGTCCAGAGCAGAGGCGTCGCCATCGAGACGTACTGGTGAATCCGCGCCATTGTCATCGACTGAGAGAAGGTGGGACTGCCACGCGGCTTGCTCGGCTGGAGTGGCGGCTCGCCGCGGCTGATGCGGTCGGCGTTCTCCCAGAGGATCATCCGCAGCTCGGCGTCGGTGAGCCCTGCCAGTCGCGCGGTGCGGACTGCCATCAGAAGCGCGCTCGGCTGCTGACCGTACGGGTAGTCGGAGGCGTAGAGGATCTGCTCCGGTGGGACCAGGTGGAGGAAGTCGAGCAGGTCGATCGGGCTCCAGACGGAGGTGTCGAAGAACACGCCCGCCTTGCCTCCGAGCGCGTGCGCGAGCGCCTCCAGATCGGCGATACCGGCGTGGGCAACGATCAGTTGCCCGAGCGGGTAGCGCTCGACCAATCGCGCCAGATGATCGGCGATCGGCGGCAACCCGCGACCGCCGTGGATCAATACCGGTGCGCCCCGTTCGGCGGCCAGCGCCACGATCGGCTCGAGCCGCTCGTCGTTGATCAGGAACCCCTGAGCACGGGGATGGAGCTTGATCCCGCGTGCGCCCAGGTCGAAGCAGCGCCGCGCCTCTTCGAGCGGCGACTCGTCGAGGTCGAGGCGCGCGAACGGGATCAGCCGCCCCTGCGAACGCTCCGCGTGAGCGATAGTACGATCGTTCGGCTTGCGGAACGCCGGGTGCCGGTCGCGCTCGTCGAGGGGAAAGACGAAGCAGCGCTCGATTCCGTATCGATCGCAGATAGCGGTCAGCTCCTCGAATGAGCCGACCATGCCGTCCACATCTTCGCCGAGATGCGTATGCACGTCGAAGATCGGCGTCGCCGGCGGTAGCTCGTCGCGAAGCTCGTTCGCCCAGGAGTCGATTAGCGTTTCTGCGCGGGCAAGTGCTTCTTCCATAGAGAGAAGTCTATTTCCACAGGCGGCGATCGGGAATCCGCGCTCGAACACCGCTCCCGTTCGGTGACCTGGACTTGCGCGAAACGGATCGTGCCGCTGGGCTCGCTCAGGCGAGCAGTCGTGCGAACCGCTCGCCGTCCTCGAAAGGACCGATCAAGGCCAGATGGAAAGCGCGCTCGCCGATGACCTCGCGGGCAACACGCTGGACGTCGTCCGCGCTGATCGCGTCGAGCCTGGCGATCACGTCCGCGGGATCGACCACTTGCCCCTCTAGCACTTCGCGGCGGAGCCCGAACCCGATCAGGCCCTGGGGACTCTCGAGCTGGAGAACGAGCCGGCCCTTCGTGTACTCCTTGGCCTTCGCCAGCTCCTGTTCGGGCACCGGCTCGTCGACGATGCGCCGCAGCTCGGCGACAACCGTCTCGATCGCCTGCTCGACGCGGTTCAAGTCCACGCCGGCCTGCGCGCAAAGCGTCCCGGTCTCGGCGTAGGCGTTGTTCTGGCAGAAAACGTAGTAAGCGAGACCTCGCCGCTCCCGCACCTCGGTGAACAGGCGTGAAGACATACCGCCGCCGAGAACGGCCGCCAGCACCTGCAGCACGTAGCGGTCGGGATGTTGCATCGGGTGACTGAGCGTGCCCAGAACGAGGTGAGCCTGGTCGGATTTCTTGTGATGCACGCTGAGACCCGGTTTGTCCGGGGAAGGGATCTCGGCCGGGGAGGGGTTCCCCGTTTCGCGCGGAGCGAGATCGCCGAGCAAAGCCTCGATCTCGGCCGTCGTGTCGCCGTTCAGGCGACCGCCAAGTCCGACGACTACACGCGACGGCGCGTACCAGCGCCCGAGGTAATCGAGGAAGGTGTCGCGTGTGGCGGCGCGGACGGTTTCCTTGCTCCCGATCACGTCCCAGCCGAGCGGCTGGTCACCGAAGAGGAGGCTCTCGTAAATCGAGCCGACGTAGTCGCGCGGCGAGTCGAAGTACATGTTCATCTCCTCGACGATCACGCCCTTCTCGCGTTCGATCTCATCGAGGTCGAACTTGGAGTGGCGGATCATGTCGACGAGGACGTCGAGGGCGACGCTGCGCGACTCGGCCGCGCATCTCACGTAGTAGCCCGTGTACTCCTTGCCGGTGAAGGCGTTGAACTCGCCGCCGATCGCGTCCACTTCGCCGGCTATGTCGCGGGCGCTCGGGCGCTTCTCGGTGCCTTTGAAGAACATGTGCTCGGTGAAATGGGCGATGCCGTTCGACTCGCGCGTCTCGTAACGAGAGCCGGCGGCGACCATGATCATGCAGGTCACCGAGCGAGCCTCGGGCATGGGGGCCGTCAAGACTCGAAGCCCGTTCGCCAGGACTGAGCGCTCGAAGGTCACGCGACCATGCTAACGAAGAGCGCCGACCCGTCCGAGCCGCGAGCCCCAAACGGTGCGTGCTCGTATCCGATCAAGTCGTCCCGCCGGCGGCCGATCACCTATCCGACGGTTACGAGCGTAGGAGGCGGTCATGCGCACGCTTGATGTCGCCGTCCCAGGGTCGAGTATTACTCACGTGTCGTCCGGCACGGAGCCGGCGCGCGCCGCAACTTATACGATCTTTCGAATTCACTCTCAAGCCTCGGCGCTATTTGCCCGATCTAATCCGCGTCCCCGAAGCGGCTTAGAGGGAAAGAGGCACTGATGCGGATCGTGAAGGTGATGGTGCTCGTGGTGGCGATCGCGCTCGTGCCGCTGAGCATTGGCCTGGTCATGCTGAAGCAGCAGCAGAACTCGCAGCAAGCGCTCGATCGCTCATTGGCGACCCAGGTGAACGAGCGCCGCACAAGCCTCCAGAGCACCGAAGACGAGGCACGCACGACCGCGGAGGTGCTGAGTCAGAACCCGATCCTCAATTCCATCTTCACCGACCCCGGCCACGCGGCCGCTAATCGCAAGAAGATAGATCAAGTACTGCTATTCCTCGGAAGCCGCATCTATCCGAACTTGCTCGGCGCTGCAGGCGTGATCAACAACTACGATCGTTGCGCGCGTTCGGCTTTCGGTAGGAAATTGCAGATGGAGCCGTGCAAGCTAGACATCGCGCACGTCGCACGCGGCCTGGAGTACGGGCCGGCGCAGCTCGACACCCTGCGTGAGGAAGGTCAGCAGTGGGTTCAGGCGACGATGAAGCTCGAGCCCGGACAGGTCTATACCGGCAAATCCACAGTCTCGACCGACTCGGGCCGTTGGGTCGTGACTTACTCGACCCTACTTCCGCCCGTCGCGGGCAAGCCGCGCGGGATGCTTTATTTCGAGCTCGACATCGACGCCTTCCGCAAGGGTGCCAACGAAGCAGTAGCAAGGGCTCGCTTGAAGGGACTCGATCTCGCCGTCATCGATCAAAAGACCGGTGGGATCATGCTCAGCAGCAGTAGTGCCGCGGTCGTGCTCGGGTTTGCCGCGCCGTGGGATAGGCGGTTCGTTCAGATTGCTCACCAGAAGGGTTTGAGCGGCGTAACCACGATCAACACATCAAAGGGGCGGCTGCGCGTGGCTTGGCAGCAGATCTCGAACGCCTCTCTGGATGCCAACAAATGGACGGTAGTTGCAGCCGCGCCGGCGTCCTCGGGCAATGTGATCACGAACAACCCGATCCCGGTCGCGCTGATGGGCGTCGCTCTGCTCGCCATCGCCTTCATCATGGGGCGCCGATGGGTACGCACTTCGACTCAGGCGATGACCGATCCGCTCACCAGCCTCGGCAACCGGCGCAAGCTCGTCGTCGACCTACAGAAAGCACTACCGGACGCGGCTGAGACCGCTCCGCTGCTGCTCGCTCTGTTCGACTTGGACGGCTTCAAGAACTACAACGACAGCTTTGGCCATCCGGCCGGCGACGCGCTGCTGGCGAGGCTCGGTCGGAACGTACAGATCGCCATGCGTGAGCACGGCGGCGAGGCCTATCGCATGGGTGGAGACGAGTTTTGCATCATCGCAAGTATCGGCTCGGACGGTCAGGGCCCGATCATCGCCGATGCAACCGCCGCTCTCTCCGAGCGCGGTGAGGGTTTCGCCATCGGCAGCTCTTATGGGTCGGTGCTGCTTCCGCAGGAGGCTAACGACGTCGGCATCTCGCTGCGACTGGCCGACCAGCGCATGTACGCGAACAAGAACAGTGGCCGGCGCTCGGCAGGTCGGCAGTCTGCGGACGTACTCCTGCAGGCTCTGCACGAGCGCAGCCCGGAACTCGGCGATCACTTGGTCGACGTTGCCCGCCTGGCGGCGGAGGTCGGAAGGCGCCTGGGCATGAGCGGCGAGGAGCTCGACCAGCTCGCCCAGGCCGCGCAGCTGCACGATGTTGGCAAGATGGCGATCCCCGACGCGATCCTCAAAAAGCCAGGCCCGCTCGACCGCGAGGAGTGGGAGTTCATCCGCGGGCACACCGTCGTCGGCGAGCGCATCATTTCCGCCGCGCCGTCGCTGTCGCAGGTGTCGCGCATCGTCCGCTCCAGCCATGAGCGCTACAACGGCTCGGGCTACCCGGACGGGCTCAAGGGCGAGGAGATCCCGTTGCCCTCCCGCATCATCGCGGTCTGCGACGCCTACGACGCCATGATCGGTCCTCGCCCCTACCGCCTCGGTATGAACAGAGATAACGCCGCCTCGGAGCTGCGCCGCTGCGCAAACGCCCAGTTCGACCCGGTCGTGATCGAGTTCTTCCTCTCGGTAGTGGACGAGCTGGCGCGAGCCGTCGCCGAAGAAGTTCCCGCAAACCCGAGCTAGCTCTCTCGCTTTCTCGGCCGGCGGTTTCGGGCGGCCAGGCGCGACTGGCCTTACGGAGACGCCGGGAGCCGCTGACTGCACCTCGCTCTACGGGGCCGTGCTGAAACCCTGTCCCCTCCGGCGAAGCACGCTCAACGGCGCCCCGAGAAAGCGAGAGCGCAATTCAGTCTTGTCCGGGCTTGATCTCGGTACGCTTCGGCGGTGTCTGCGACCCTGGTCAGCCCGACGAAGCCGAAGCGAGCGGCGCGGGGCGGCGGGGGGCTGGGCGAGCTCTGGCGCGTGATCGTGCTCAACGACGATCACAACACCTTCGACAGCGTGGCGCGGGCGCTGTCTTCGGTACTTCCCGGCGTCAGTTACGACGCGGGGATGCGGCTGGCCGAAGAGATCGACAGAACGGGACAGGCGATCGTCTGGAGCGGGCACCGTGAGCGGGCCGAGCACTACTGGGCGCAGCTCGAAGCGCGTGGCCTAACCATGGCCCCGCTCGAATCTTGAGCGCCGGCCTCCAAGCAAGCGCTCCTACTCTAGCCCGCGCTACGTCCGACCACGGATCTAGCTTCCACATTGTGCAATGGCTTCGGACACTGTCCGAGTCTGATTGCTATCTCCGCTGTCACGGCGATCGGACGGGCAACGTGAGTCTCGTCGGCGCTACCGTACGCAACCGCGACCGTTTCGGCGACCGGGCGGCGCAAGATCCGAAGCCGACTCCCGTTCGCGATGACGATCGGACTGAGCGCCGGCTCGAGCAGGCAGCCGACGCTGCCTAAAGCGGCGCGTGCAAACACCGACTGGCCGGGCNNCCGGGCGGCGCCTGCCGGCGCTTGTACTCGGCCCGGTCGATCATGGAGATCGCGCGCTCCACGACGTCTGCGTCGAAGCCGTCTCGGAGCAACTCGTCGCGTGAGCGATCCTCTTCGATGTAGGCCTCGAGCACGCGGTCGAGCTCGGCGTACGGCGGTAACGAGTCTTCATCCAGCTGGTTGTCCCGTAGCTCGGCGCTCGGTGGGCGCGCGATGGTCGTCGCCGGGATCAGCTCTCGGCCTGCCTGCTCGTTGAGGTAGCGAGCGAGCCTGAAGACGTCGGTCTTGAAGACGTCCTTTAGTAGTGCGAAGCCACCGGCCATGTCGCCGTAGAGGGTCGCATAGCCGACCGAGAGCTCCGACTTGTTGCCGGTGGCGACGAGCAGCCAGCCGAACTTGTTCGAGAGCGCCATCAACAGCACTCCGCGTACGCGCGCTTGCACGTTCTCCTCGGTCAGGTCGGATTCGCATCCGGCGAAGGCGGGAGCGAGCGCACTCTCGAACACTCCGATCATCGGCTCGATCTCGATCTCACGGAAATCGGTGCCGAGGCTTTCGGCTAGGCGCCTCGCATCTTCCCGGGTTTCCGCGGACGAGAAGCGAGAGGGCATCGAGACGCAGTGGACGTGGTCGGCGCCCAGCGTCTCGACCGCCAGTGCCGCGGTCAGCGCCGAGTCGATCCCGCCCGAGACGCCGATCACGACGTCGCCGAAGCCGTTCTTGCGCATGTAGTCGCCGAGGCCGAGCGTGAGCGCCCGTCGCATCTGCTCGAGATCGTTTGCGAACGAAGCTACGCGAGCGGACACCGTCCGGGTGCGCCGCCGCCGCTTCGGAGCCGGGAGCGAGACCAGCGTGATCTTGGGAGCATCTCGCTCTCGAGCGAGCGCCCGCTTGCGTACGTCACTGAGTCGCCGCGCGATCACGTCGGTCGGGTCTATCTCGACCACGAGTAGCTCCTCCTCGAAACCGGCTGCTCGAGCGATCACTTCGCCCTCGTCGTCGATCACCACCGAGTGCCCGTCGAAGACGAGCTCGTCCTGGCCGCCGACCAAATTGCAGTAGGCGACGAAGGAGATCATGTCGCGGGCTCGCGTCCGGAACATCTCCTCGCGCAGCAGCTCGCGCCCGACGTGGAAGGGAGAGGCCGAAAGGTTGACGATCAGCTCGGCTCCGGCGATCGCCAGATCGGTCGCGGGCGGACCGGGCTGCCACATGTCCTCGCAGATCGTGACCCCGATCTTGACGCCGCCCAGCTCGAGCAAGAGGAGACCCTTCGACGAGGCGAAGTAGCGGTCTTCGTCGAAGACGCCGTAGTTGGGCAGGTATCGCTTGCGGTAGAAGCCCTTGATCTCGCGCTCCGCGCAGACGGCACAGGCGTTGTAGAGGTCACTCTCGAAGTGCGGTGTCCCGATCAGGGCGACGCAGCCGCGAACCTCGCGCGCGATATTCTCGAGTGAGCGCCTGGCCGCTTCGATGAAGCCCGGCCGCAGGAGCAGGTCCTCGGGCGGGTAGCCGGTCAGCGCAAGCTCGGGGAAGAGAATCAGATCGGCCTTCTGCGAGCGCGATTCCGCCAACGCGGCGACGATCCTCTTTTGGTTGCCGGCAATGTCGCCGACGATCGTGTCGATCTGAGCGAGCGCGATTCGCAAGGGGACTCCCATGGTTTACGACTCGTGGGCTAAAACCGAGTCTATCATGCTCGCAGTCCGATCCACACCGATCGCCAAAGGAGTCGGCGTGAGGCGGACCGTGGTCGCGGACGTTTCGGCTACCCTCTCGTTTCCAGGTTGCCGGTAGATCCGGCTGCCGGGCGCCGTATCTCCGTAGCAGGTCTGAACGTGATACCGGAGAGCCGGCGCCGATCCGATCGAGAGGGAGCGGGGATGCGGTTTGTGAACGAGACGAATCGTAGGTGGTGGACGCTGGGAGCGGTCGCGTTCGGGCTGTTCATGATCATGCTCGACAACACGATCGTCACGGTCGCCCTGCCGACGATCAAGCGAGATCTCCGGCTCGGGATCTCCGAGCTCGAGTGGATCGTTACCGCCTATACGCTCACCTTCGCCGCCTTCATCCTGATCGGTGGCAAGCTCGCCGACCTGCTCGGGCGCAGGCTGATGTTCAACGTTGGCCTCGCCATCTTCACCCTCTCCTCGCTCGCCTGCGGGCTCGCTGATCACATGGGCTTGCTCATAGACGTGCGCGCCGTAAAGGTGCTCATCGGCGCACGCGCCGTGCAGGGCGTGGGAGCGGCGATCATGATCCCTTCGACTCTCTCGATCGTCACGACTGCCTTTCCTCCCCGCCAGCGCGGGACGGCGATCGGCATCTGGGCTGGAACGGCTGGGATGGCGCTTGCCGTCGGCCCGCTGCTCGGCGGTATCCTGACTCAGCAGCTGAGCTGGCACTGGATCTTCTTCGTCAATATCCCGGTGGGCGCGCTGGCGATGGTTGTCTCGCGTATCGTCATCCCCGAGTCGCGCGATACGTCGCACGAACAGAGCCTCGATTTGCCCGGCTTGCTTACTTCGGGCTCCTCACTGTTCGCGCTGACCTACGCTCTGATCGAAGGTAACGGCAAGGGGTGGACTTCGCCGTTGATCGTCGGCCTGTTCGTGCTTGCCGGCGTGATGATGACCGTCTTCGTCCTGCTCGAGTTGCATCAACGGCTACCGATGCTCGAGTTGTCACTGTTCAGGATCGGCAACTTCGTTGGCTCGATCCTGGTCGCGCTTCTCGTCTCGCTGGCGATGTTCGGCGTCTTCTTCTTCATGTCGCTCTACGTCCAGAACATCCTCGGTTACTCGCCGACGCGGGCGGGCGCCAGCTTCCTGCCGATGACCGTCCTCGTCATTCTCGTGGCGCCCTTCGCCGGGCGTTTCTCCGATCGTCTGGGCTCGCGCTGGCTGATGGCCTCCGGGATGGCTCTGGTGGGGATCTCGCTCTACCTCTTCTCGCGGGTCGGGCTGCACACGACCTACTCGGGGCTTCTGCCGGCGATGATCATCGGCGGGGTCGGGATGCCGATGGCGATGTCGCCGACGACCGCAGCCGCGATGGCCACGGTGCCGGTCGACAAGGCCGGTGTGGGCTCGGCGGTGCTGAACAGCTTCCGCCAGGTAGGCGGCTCGCTCGGGATCGCGCTGCTCGGCGCCGTCATGGCCTCGCGGAGCTCGAGCGTGGCTAATGCGGCCCGGGCCAGTTATGAGACGACCTTGCGCAAGGCCGCCGCGCAGGGAATCCATCTGCCGCGGCCGACCGCCGAGCAAAAGCTGGCGATCGCGCACAAGGCTTTCGTGGANNGAGCTCGATCCCGCTGCACAGTTCCGGCAGCTGCACTACTGATCGACGATCATGATCGCGCACCTCGTCGACGATCGGAATCGTAAGTGTTGGACGCTGGCCCGATTTCGATCGGGCTGTTCGTGATCATGCTCCGAGCGAGCTGAAAGTCCTCGAGAAAGGAAAAAGCCCCGGCTGCGGCACTCGGGGCTCAATCCTGTATCTGGGGAGAACCCCCGGCTGCGGCTCCAGGGGGCTTTCCCGAGAAGATTGGTCTTGGCGACAAACCGAGAGCGATGACTCTGCGGCCCAGCCACGACTCCGGTGCAATCGTCGCTGACCTTTCTTCCGCTCCGTTCGTATCTGGCGTCTGACTCGATCGGAGTGCCCTCACTATATGGCCGCTCCCGCGTGCAGTCAAGTAGCTCAGTCAAGTGATTTCTTCTCCCGCATTTGGTGAAAAGTACCTGCAAATCCCGAACTCGCTAGGATCGGGCGAAAACGGTGAGGAGGGATTGCTCGCCGCGTCGCGCAAATCCGGATACCCTCTTCGGGTGCGCTGTGCAGCGGCGTTTACCCGAACGGGTGATTGTGATGGAGAGGGCTGACTAGGAGGATCTGAAAGGGTAGAAATGCCGCAAGTCCATTCGGACACCCATGCCGTAGGAGCGCCGGATCGCCAGCGTCCCAAGATCGGGCTCGGCGAGCGCGTACGCCAGCGCCGCGTTGCCCTCGGGTTGACGCAGACCGATTTGGCCGGCGCTCGTTTCTCGAAGGAGTACATCAGCCAGATCGAGCTCGGGAAGACGCGACCGACGCCCGAGACGATCGACTATCTGTCCTCACGACTGACCATCGATCCGGGCTATCTCGCCCACGGCGTGACCACCGAGGATCGCGCGCATGTCGAAGCGATGCTCGCGCGAGCCGAGGCGCTTGCGCGCTCACACGAGTTCGAGGAGTCGCTAGAGCTCTTCGCCGATGCCACGACCGCTGTCGCGGCGACCGGATCGCCGGAGCTTGCCGCCCGCCGGCTTCTCGGTGAGGGCTGGGCACTCATGGAGCACGGGCAGATCCGCGAGGGCTTGGACGTGCTCACGCAAGCCCGAGAGGTTGTCGACGAAAACGAGCTCGACGACGCACTCCGAGCAGAGGCGCTGTTCAAGCTCGGCGTTGCGCGCGTCAAGCTCGGGAGTACGCACGTCGCGATCACGCTCCTGAGTGAAGCGCACAAGCTTCTCGAGCACTCGTCGCTCGCCTCGGATTCGCTGCGTGCGCAGGTACTGGCCTTCCGCGCCGCCGCATATAAGAGAGTCGGCGACATCGAGGCTGCTCGTGAAGATGCCGAGCGTGCCATCGAGTTGGCCGAGCAACTCGGCGACCCGCGGGTCATCGGCGCCTCCTACATGCAGGCTTCGATGATCGCCGAGCGCGAAGGCCGTTTCGTGCTCGCCCGCACCTATGCGGAGCGCGCGAAGGCGAAGTACGAGGAGGTCGAGGATCAGGTTCAGCTCGGCAAGGTCTTGAACAACCTTGGTCTCTGCCAGGCGCTGCTTGGCAAGCACGACGAAGCCTTTGGCAGTCTGACCCGTGCCTACCGGATCTTCCTCGATCTCGGCGCCAACTACGAGAGCGGAGCGGTCGTGTCGTCGATCGCGAGCCTCCACCTCGAGACCGGCGATCCCGTTCGGGCGGAAGGGCAGGCGCGCCTCGCCATCGAGCTGATCGGCGACGGCAAAGACGATCCGGAGCACGACGGCGAAGCACGGTTGGTGCTCGGGAGGGCGCTACTCGCCCAGGACCGACTCGATGAAGCCGAAGAGACTCTCACACCGATCAAGAAGCTTTTCGAGAGTATGCGCGCGACCGGCAACCTTTCGCGCACGCTGATTGCGCTCGGCGATCTCGCCGTAGCGCGCGAAACCCAGGAAGAGGCGGCGACGCTGTATAGGCGCGCCGCCGAGATCATGCAAGACCTTCGGATTTAAGAGAAAGGAGGAAAGTATGCGAAAGCGTTTGGCATCGATCGCCCTCACTGCGATCTTCGCTGCGGCGGTCCTCGCAGGCCCTGTCTCGGCTGCTGTGGTTAAGCCGCCGGCCAATACTGTCGCGGCCTCGACGACGGCTCCACCGCCGAAAGGTCACGGCGGCGGACACATGAACTGGTAGCGAACGGGGGCCTCGAGGGGCGCGAGGGTTTTGGCGGCGCGCCCCTATCGTGACCCGACGGGACCGGTGTTGTCCGCTCGTCGCTCGACGAGCGCAGACGAGATTGTTGTGGCGAATGCCCTGCGGTTGAAGCCCTGCTGGCTTAGCTGCTACCTGCTGTCTGACTGCGGCCCCTACCCGGGCTCGGGCTTGTCGATCGCCTGTCTGCTCCATCGTCTACATACGTAGACTGTCGAGATGAGTGCGCTCAGATTCATAGCCAAGCCGAAACTCCGCCGGCCCATCCTCGTTGTTGCCTTCCAGGGCTGGAACGACGGCGGTCAGGGAGCGACTCTCGCCGCCGGCTATCTCGCCCGCTTCTGGAACGCCGCCCGCTTCGCTGAGATCGACCCGGAGGAATTCTTCGACTTCCAGGCGACGCGGCCGCAGGTCTCTCTCGTCGACGGTGAGACGCGCGAGCTCACTTGGCCCGAGAACGCATTTTTCCACGCTCGCGTTGCCGGGCTCGATCGTGACGTCGTCCTCTTGATCGGAGTCGAGCCGAACCTGCGCTGGCGCGCTTTCTCAGAGCTCGTTTTCGGGGTCGCGCACGAGCTCGGGGTCGAGCTGGTTGTGACTCTCGGCTCGCTGCTCGCCGACGTGCCGCATACCCGCCCCGCGCCCGTGACTGCGGGAGGAGGCGATCGCGAGCTGCTGGAGCGCCTCGACTGCGGCACCTCGCACTACGAGGGGCCGACAGGGATCGTGGGGGTTCTGCAGGATGTCTTCCGAAGGGACGGGATCGACACCGTCAGCTTCTGGGCGGCGGTTCCGCACTACGTTTCGCTAACACCGAGCCCGCGTGCGGCGCTTGCCCTTTGCGAGCGTGTTGCTGGAGTGCTCGACATCCAGCTCGATCTGAGCGAGCTGGAGCAGGCGGTCGACAGCTACACCGAGCATGTCAGCGAGGCCGTCGCCGGCGATGAGGAGACGGCCACCTACGTCGAGGTGCTCGAACGCCAACTCGACTCGGACGAGCCGTTCGAGGAGTTCGAGCCGGAGATCCCGAGCGGAGAGTCGCTGGCGGCGGAGCTGGCCAAGTTCTTGCGCGAGCGCGAAACCGACGGCGACGATTCCGGTACGGCTCCGGCCGGCTAAGGACCTATCCCGGTCGTTGCGGCGACCGAATTCATACGACAGGTTCGCGGCGGCTCAGAGGGGCTGCGCAGTCGGCGCCAGGTCGTGCTCGCTCTCGAGGGCGGGAGCGGCGTTCTTCTTCTCCGGTTCCACAGTGCTCTCCGCTTTGGCACCGGCTGCGGGCTCGCTCTCGGCTACGACCGGCGCGCCGTTCTCGTCCGTAGGCGCTACCTCCTCGACCGCTTTCTCTTGGCCTCCGGCCTTCGCTTGTTGCGCTGCGCCAGGACGCCGCTTACGACGGCGCCTTCGCCTATTCGACTGAAGCTTCGGCGCCGGCAGGTTCTCGGCCAGAGCGGCCGCGATCTCGCTCACGCTCGCCAACTGCTCGCGGGCGGCCTCGATCAGCTGATTGGCGCGCGGCGTGTAGCCCTCGGCGGAAGCGAGCAGCGCAGTGCCGACGTGCAGCGGTTGCTCGCGGGCGGAGTTGACGAGCCGGGCGACGTTCTCCTCGTGGCGGCGGCCGCGGGAGTTGGCCACGGCGCCGAGCAGGCGCTTGGCATCGGGGAAGTCGGCGCTGGCCTTGCGATCCTGGGCCTTGCGGCTGGCGCGCGCGAGTCGCCAGAGCCAGCGGATGAGGATCTGGTCAGGCGCGTTCGCTTTACCCTCGGCCAGTGCCCGCAGAAGTACGCGGATCCCTTGCAGACGCTCCTTCTCCCAGGTTGGCGCCTGAGTGACGAGCGTGACCAGGTCGTCGTAGTCGGCTCGCTCGACGGGAGTGCCGACGCGATCGACCAGAGCCATCAAACGCAACCTGCGGTTCGAGTTCTCGGCCGCGCAGGTGAAAAGGAACTGCTCCAAGGCGATCTTGCTGGTGTTGCTCTCGACCAGTTTGCGAACGAACTCGGCTCTTTCCTCGTAACGGATGCTGCGCCCAGCGATCATCGCCCAGTAGCGTTGCTCGTCGGAGTCCAGGTACTTCGGGTCGACTCGCTGCCACTCGCGCCCGATCACGGCCAGTCGCCGTCGCACCTCGGGCGTAACCGGCACCAACCAGGCGGCCGGAGCGAGGCGTCTGCGAGCCCGGCGCTGCATTCTTCGTCTCGGCGCCGGCGTCACCCGGGCGCCCTCTCGGTAAAAGTCGGCGTCGAGCAGTGAGTGGAGCGAGATTACTTTCTCGCTGTGCGTGGCCGACTTAGGAACGAAGTCGACGACGATGCCGGCCTCCTTGCGCGGATGGGTGCGCATGATGCGCCCGATTCGCTGCTGGTAGACGCGTCGGGAGGCGGTCGGGGCCAGGTGCATGCAGACGGTGGCGCGCGGCGAGTTCCATCCCTCGGCCAAGAGCATCGCGTTGATCAGGACGTTGATCTCGCCGCGTTCGTAGGCCGCCAGCGTCTCGGCGAGCTTCACCGGTGGGGTGCGACCGCTGACCGCCTCGGCCTTGATCCCGGCGGCGCGAAACTCCTGAGCCAGGTTGTAGGCGTGGTCGACACCGGCCGCGTAAACGATCCCGGGCGTGTCATCGAAGCGATCGCGGTAGAGACTGGCCGCCGCCTGATTGAGAGCCGTGTGGTCGAGCACCTGAGCCAGGGCCCGCTCGTCGAAGTCGCCGCCAACGATGGGAACGGAGTGGATCGCCGCCACCGGCGGTACGCGCAGGCAGCGAAGCGGCGCGATCAGCCCGCGTCGGGCAGCATCCTGCAGCGGTAGATCGTCGACCGAGGCGGGGAAGACGTCCGAGACCTGCTTGGCGATCAGTTGCTCGGTAGCGGTCATGCCGATGAAGATCGGGTCGGGAAAGCCTCGAATGGCGGCGCTTGTTTTCTCGCCCAGAGCCGTGTGCGCTTCGTCGCAGATCACCAGCTGGTAGGCGCTCGGCTCGACCTCGCTGTAGTGACGGGCGAACCAGGCGTAGGTCTGGATCGTGATCGGGGCGTACTTGCGAACGCGGTGGCCGCGCAGAATCACGTCGGTCAGGCGCTTGGCGTAGCCGGTCTCGGTGAGGTCGTGGCGGAACTGGTTCACGAGCAGACGCCGGTGAGTGAGGATGAGCACGCCGATCGTCCTGGCTGCCTCGACGAATCCCGCCGCCGCGACCGTCTTGCCCGACGCGGTTGGATGGCGGAAACGGAAACGCCTGACTGCGCCCGGATCCTGTTCGGGCGTCAGCTCCGCAAGCTCCTCTTCCTCTTCCTCTTCCACGGGAGGCGCGGCGAAACCGTTGTCTTCCTCTTCCTCCTCGGTCTCGATATCGACCTCCTCGGGGAGATGGCCGTTGGCGAACGCCGCCTCGACCTGGCGCTGGGTGGCGGCGATCAGCTCGGTGAGCATTCCGGCGAGCGCGTCGACCTGGTGTCGCCGGAGCTCCAGACCCGAGGCCAAGTGCGGCGGTTTCTCCGAGAGCACGCGCTCCAGGCCGAGCATCAGCGCATAGCGCACCTTCCATTCCGGCGAGGGCTCCGAGCGCCCATTCTCGATCTCCGAGATCGC
Organism: Actinomycetota bacterium; assembly: GCA_003162235.1. Classification (GTDB taxonomy): domain Bacteria; phylum Actinomycetota; class Thermoleophilia; order Gaiellales; family Gaiellaceae; genus Fen-549. Next base: position 89,934 of record PMMN01000048.1, read on the forward strand.
GTCGTCGAGTGCCCGTTTGCGCGCCGTTCCGGGCGCCATCGCCGGAGCGGGATCTTCGCCCTCGCGCAGGAAGGCTTCGCCGGCCCAGGTTTCAACCAGCCGGGCCTTGGCGACGAGATCGTCGCCGGGAGAATCGAGCGATGTCGGAAGTTGACCTGTCGTCTCTGGCATGGGAGGGCGGCATGCGTTGCCGCGCCGTGTCCATCAGGAAAAGACGGGCCGACGCTCAGGGAATTTCTGAGTAAGAGCGCGGCTAGCCGGAAGAATAGCTAAAAGAGCCGGATCCGGGGCCAGAAACGCGCGAGAGCGCCGGTTAGGCGATGAGAGGCAAGCCCCCCCGTCGGCCCCTCGTCCTCGTGGGAATGTGTGGCGTTACCTATTCCTGGGTCGCCGGAGGATGCACGAAGACCGAGACCACGACGGGCTCGGCTTCGGTGTTGTGCTCGTCCTGCGCCTGGGCGATCGCGGTCTCGATCAGGCTCACGAGGCGCTCAGGGTTGATGCGGACGGTGTCGTTGAGCGAGCGGAAGCGCCCGGCCTGCGAATACTTGGCAAGTCCGCGCTGTACCTCCTCGAGCATGGCCGAGTGCACATCGCTCAACACACCTGCCGAGAGCAGCTCGGGCGCGACGGTGATGTGTTTGGCGACCGCCTGATACGGCTTCTCGCGGCGTCCGCCNNGCCAGTTCGCGGTTCGTGAGCGGCTCGGCTGTCTCCTCGCCCAGCATCTCGAGCACGCGCAGGCGCAACGGGTGCCCGAGCGCCTTGAGCTGCTCGGGCCTGTTTATCGTCAGGACGTCGAGCGTTCCGGGGTCCCCAGGCGTCGCAGACATGCGAACTCCACTATATGACGTGCCGGATATCGGCGTGCAGCGAACCGACGGCTCGGGAAATGCTCAGTCGCCGCCGAGCTCGCGCGAACGCTCCATCGCCGCCTGAATCGCGTTCAGGAAGGCGGCACGAACGCCGGCCCGCTCCAGCTCACGGATGGCGCAAATGGTGGTACCGCCCGGCGAGGTGACGTTCTCGCGCAGCTCGACCGGGTGGATGTGCTCGTCGCGCAGGAGCTTGGCCGTTCCGAACATCGTCTGGACGACGAGCTGAGTCGAGATCTCGCGCGAGAGCCCGAGTAGTAATCCTGCTTCGATCATCGCCTCGGCCANNGCGAGCACCTCCTCGGCCAAAGCCATGTGCTCTTCGGTGGCGTGCGCGCCGGCGCAGATCCCGGCCATCCCCTCTTGTACGGTCGCCGGGGTGTTCGGCATCGCACGTACGACCGGAACGTTGGCGGACAGATGCTTCTCGATCGAAGCCGTCTTCACCGCCGCCGCAACCGAGAGCACCGTTTGCTCGCTAGTGACCAGGTCGCCGATCTCTTGCACCAGCGCGGGCAGGTCCTGAGGCTTGACGGCGATAACGATCAGCGCGGCGTCTTTGATCGCCTCACGGTTGGACCCGTTCGTCTCGACTCCGCAGCGCTCCTTGATCGCCTGCAGGCGATCGGGATGAATATCGGTGGCGACGATCTCCTCCGGCTTACGCCAGCCCGAGGCGCACAGACCCTTGATCAGGGCCTCGCCGATCTTGCCGGTGCCCAGGACAGCTATACGACGCGAGTCGACGCTCATCGCGCGGAGTCTACTCAGCGAGCGCTGCCGTTGCGCCGGTGTTCGGTCGTGAGGTCGAGCGCACGNNACCGAGCAGAGCTTGACCAACCCGAGATCGCCGCTGAGCCCGTGGCTGTAGCCGCCGAAGCCCTCCAGGCAGATAACTCCTAGCGACCAGGGACCGATCGTGCGCTCACGCCCGAGACGGGCGAACACGCGCTCGGGAGGAAGACTGCGAAGTCGCTCCAGGTCGAGCGTTCGGCAGAGGCGGACGAGCGCCGAAGCGCGCCTCGGCGCCAGGCCGAGCCGGCAGAGCTCGGCCGGGGAAAGCGCCGCCAGCCGCGCCTGCGTAGGCGGTGCGCAGAGACCGCTCTCGAATTCGCGCGGCGAGACCCTGTGGATGATGCGGGCTTCGATCGCCCGCGCCTCGCGGGCGGTGATCAGCTGACCGCAGAGCGCGCGCAAAAGCGCGTGCGCGATCGTGGCGAGGCGAATCGGCCGGAGGCCCCGCAGCGCGCGGATCGAACGGCCGAGAAGAGGATCGCGCGCGAAGCGCTCGAGGAAGGCCGAGTGGTCGTCGTCGAGCGCCAGCTGAAAGCGAAGCGCCTCGAGCCCGCTCGCGCTCGTCGCGCGCAGGACGACCGTCCCGTCGGAGCGTTGCCCGGCCTCGGCGAGCTCGAGCCGTCCGTCGATCTCGAGCAGAGTCGTGAGGACGCCGCCGCGGGCGCGTCTGCAAACATTCCCGGCGCCCCGAGCCGAGAGCGCGAGCGAGTAAGGCCCGCGCGGGACGACCTCGGCCGTGAAGCTTGCCTCGGTGCGTGAGGCCGAGACCTTTTCTCCGGCAAATGCGTACAGCTCGCTCACCCTCGCGGGAGTGTAAGTGCAGGGCCGGGCGCTTCGAGCTGGTACTAGCGGTAAGCCTTCGCCTGCAGCTCGTAGAGCTCGGCGTAGAGGCTCTTGCGGCGCATCAGCTCGGCGTGGCTGCCCGACTCGAGCACCTTGCCCTCGGCGACGACGACGATCAGGTCGGCCATGCGCACGGTCGAGAAGCGGTGCGAGACGAATAGGGTGATCGCGCCTGTGGCGGTGCCGACGCGCCTGGCGTTATCCGCGTAGCGCTCGAACAGCTCGTGCTCGGCCTGGGCATCGAGTGCGCTCGTCGGCTCGTCGAGAACCAGCAAAAGCGGGTGCTCGCGCATCATCGCCCGTCCCAGCGCCAGCTTCTGCCACTGACCGCCCGAAAGCTCGGTGCCCTCGGCGTAGCTCTTGCCGAGCTGGGTCGAGAGGCCCTGTTCGAGCCGGCCGATCACGTCGGAGGCGTGCGCGCGCTCTAGCGCTCCTTCCACCGCCGGCTCGGAGTCGAGCCGAGGCAGGTCGCCGACGCCGACCGTCTGCCGCGCTACGAGCTCGAAGCGGGCGAAGTCCTGGAAGCCGGTGGCGATCCGGTCGCGCCAATCGACGATGTCGAAGCGGCGGATGTCGACCCCGTCGAGCAGCATCTGACCTTCGTCGGGCTCGTAGAAGCGGCAGAGCAGCTTGACGAGCGTGGTTTTACCGGCGCCGTTCTCGCCCACGATGGCGACGGTGGAGCCGGCCGGTATGTCGAGATTGACCCCACCGAGCACGACTCGATCGGTGCCCGGATAACGGAAGTTCAGGTCCTTGAACGAGATCCCCTGAGCTATTCGCGACGGCGTCGCACGGTCGGGCGCGATCGGCCGGGAACCGGCGACGAGCTCCTTGAGCCAGTGGTAGCGACCGATGATCTTCGCCATCCCCTGAAGGTTGAAAACCAGCCCGAGCCCGATCGATACCTGGACGTTGACCAGGGCCGCCAGCGTGACCGCGAGCACGACGTCGCCGGGCTTGCCGTGGTGGGTGATCACGCCCTGGACGACCAGGAGCACCGAAGCCACGTAGCCGACGGCGAAGACCAGCTGTCCGAGCGCGCGGACAATCGTGTTCGAGCGGTGAATACGCCAAAGCCGTTTTGTCGCGCCGTCCCAGAGCTCCATGTGACGGCGGCGAAGCTCGTCCTGGAGCCCGAACAGGCGCAGTTCCTTGGCCGGGCCGGCGCTCGTTGCCTGGCGGAAGAGGTGCCTGCTCAGACGGATATCGCCCGCGCTCTCGTCCCTCGCCCGGTCGAGACGGTTCTGCGCCCAGCGCCCGGTCAAGAGCGGCGGAACCGAGAGCAGCGGCATAAGCAGGAGGATCGGATTGACCAGAGCGAGCAGGATGCCCGTCTCGATCATCGCCACCGCGAGACCGAAGCTCGTCAATAGAGCCTCGAGCGACGCCTGGAGCTGGAACATCTCTTCGCGCAGGATCGTGAGCCGGTCGGAGTAGTCTGCCCGCTCCTGGTGCTCGATTCCCGGGGAGCCGTTCGCGAGCAAGATCAGATCGGAGTCGATCGCGAGCATGTTGGTATCGGCCAGCTCGAAGTAACAGATGTGCGCGAAGTGCCCGAGCGTCAGCCCGAAGATGACGAGCAGCGCGGTCACGGCGCCGGCGATCGACGCTCTGGCCGCATCTCCGGCGAGCGCATAGTTGGTCAGATCTTTCAGCGACAGGCCGACGAGCGGCGCAGCGGCGTAGGCGACCAGCATCAGCGTTACTGCGAGCGTGGTCTTGGGCCTGTTCTCGCGCCAGGCGAGCCCGAGCAGCGTGCGCGCGCCGAGAATCAGCTCTCGCACAGCTCCTCCTCCTCGTCCTCGCCTTCCTCGTCGCCGCGGGCGAAGCGCTCGGCCTGGAGCTGGAACAGCCTCGCGTAGCGACCCTCGGCGACCAGCAACTCCTCGTGAGTCCCTTGCTCGACGACGCGGCCGCCCTGGAGCACGACGACCCGGTCGGCTCGGCGCACGCTCGAAAAGCGGTGCGAGATCAGGATCGTGGT
>PMMN01000048.1:94521-100270 GCA_003162235.1 Actinomycetota bacterium
AAGCCGATGTTGTCGGCCGCCGAAAGCTCGTAACAGTTGAAGTCCTGGAAGATGATGCCGATCTGGCGGTGCCAGTCGTCGATCGGGAAATGGCGGATGTCGATGCCGTCGGTGCGAATGCAGCCCGCGTCGGGCTCGTAGAGGCGACCGAGCAGCTTCACGAGGGTTGTCTTGCCGGCTCCGTTCAAGCCGACGATGGCGGTGGACCGGCCGGCCTCGATTGATAGCTCGAAGTCGTTCAGAACGATTCGCTCGCTACCCGGGTAGCTGAAGAAGAGGTGGTCGAAGCGCAGCTCCGTTTTCGGCAGGCCCTTCGGATCGCGAACAGGCTCGAGCTGGACCGTGCTCCCTTCGTACTTCTCGACACCACGCTCGAAGCCCAGCATTCCGGCGAAGGAGATCATGCCGAACTGGGTCTGTGTGTCCGACTCGGGGTAGTGGCTGCCGAGATTGATCGCCGCGATCGCCGCCTGGAAGGTGAGCGCGAGATCGCGTAGTCCGATTCCTCCGGTAGCGGCGGTGTGACCGAGGGCGGCGAGCGCGCCGGCCGAAACGATCAGGGCAAACGCCGTGATCCAGAGGAAGGGCTTGAGGTAGATGCGTCGCCGCTCCTTCCAGACCGGCCCCATGAACTCGAGGAACGACTCGCGGTAGCGCTCCCGCACCCAGGGGGCGAGGCCGAAGACTCGCAACTCCTTGGCCGCCGGCGGATCAAGGCCGATGCGGCGGAAGTAGTAGTTGCGGCGACGGACGCTGGCGTTCGCGCGAAAAACCGCCGAGTACTTGCGCAGGCCGCCGCGCTGCCCAGAGCGGAAGAGCATCGTGGCCACGAAGAGCGCCGCCGCGGCCAGCCAGGAAAAGACGACGCCCACCAGCGCGACGAGGCCCACGAGCTGGAGATAACGGGCGATCAGCGCCACCAGTCCCGCGCAGGCGCGGCCAGGAGTGCGGAAACCGAACTCGAGCTGCGTGGCCGAGTCGCTGAGGTCGTCGAGCAGCTCCTGGTCCTCGAGTGGGCCGATACCCGGCGTCCGCAGCGCGTCGCCGATCAGCCGGTCGGCCGTCTTGCCGTCGACACGTCTCGTGATCAGCTCTCCCAGCGAGGCCTGGAGAGGTGTCAGTACCTGCATAACGACGAAGGCCGAAGCCGCAAGCAGGAAAGCGATGACGAGCGAGTTCCAGGCACTCGAATGGATGCCGCCCTTTGCCGCCGCCGGGACGCGACCGAGCATGAAGCTGGTGCCGAGGATGAAAAGCACCGGCAGGATTCCCAAGGCGACGTTCAGGACGATGGCCGAGATGGTGACGCCGGTGCCGCTTTTCGGTAGCTCGCGAGCGATCTCCCAGCGAGAGTTGACCGATTCCCGCATAAATGCGATCAGGCGTGTGAGCGCCGGCGGCTGTTCCGGCTCTAATTTCTCGGTGATCCCCAGGTCGGTCATGCTAGGTCTTGGTGCGGGCTCTGAGTCGAGTGGCGAATGACGTAACTGGCAAAAAGTTATAGAGGGTTAACGAGATCGTCAACGCTCAACAGAGCGAACGCTTGTTCTAACGAACAAGCGTTCTTCTGTCAAGCCGTCGAAGGGATCCGGAGAGAGGTGCAGAGCTGGGTACGGCGGCGATGCGCGGTCAAGATAGCGCGACTACCTAAACATTCCCTGAATCCGAGCCTCATCGGGCTCGCGCTTGTTGCATGCTTACCTCTGGAGATCTCGATCGAGAGGGGCTGGCGAGCAATGCGGGGCGATCAGTCTTCGATACCAGGCCGCTTTCGCGATCGCGCGCACGCGGGTCGCTGCCTTGGTTCGCTACTTTCCGGCTACGCGAGGAGGGACGACGTCGTCGTTCTCGCTCTTGCTCGCGGAGGCGTGCCGGTTGGGCTCGAGATCGCACGCATGCTCGGAGCGCCGCTCGAGGTGTTCGTCGTTCGTAAGCTCGGCGTCCCTGGCCACGAAGAGCTTGCGTTCGGCGCGCTTGCTTCCGGAGGCGTGCGGGTGCTGAACCAGGACGTAGTTCGGCAACTCGGCCTCAGGTCCAACCTGATCGACGCGATCAGCGATCGCGAGCGCGGCGAGCTGGAACGGCGCGAGCGCCTGTATCGCGGAGAGCGGCTTCCGATCGCGCTCTCGGGTAGGACTGTGATCGTCGTCGACGACGGGCTCGCTACCGGCGCCAGCATGCGCGCAGCGATCGCCGCCGTACGGGTGCAGGCGCCGGCGCGGATCGTCGTCGCCGTCCCCACCGCGGCGGCCGAGACCTGCTCGCTCCTGCGCACCGAGGTCGACGAGCTGGTGAGTCCGCTGACACCCGAGAAGTTCCAGGCTGTCAGTCTCTGGTACGACTATTTCGAGCAGCTGACCGATGCCGACGTGCGGGAGCTGCTCGAGAAAGCGGAGGAGATCGATCGGTGAACATACACGAGGAGACGGTGACGATCCCGGTGGGGGAGGCGCGGATCGCCGGAACGCTACGAGTGCCCGAGCGGGCGAGCGGGATCGTCCTCTTCGCTCACGGCTCGGGCTCGAGCCGTTTCAGCCCGCGCAACCGCGGTGTCGCCGCGGTTCTCGAGCGCGCCGGTCTGGCGACGATGCTGATCGACTTGCTGAGCGAGCAGGAGGAGAAGGAGGATTCGCGGACGGGGGCTCTGCGCTTTGACATCTCTCTGCTCGCCGATCGGCTCCTAGCCGCGAGCTCCTGGCTGCTCTTGGGCGAGAAAACGATCTCGTTGCCGATCGGGTTCTTCGGAGCCAGTACGGGTGCCGGCGCCGCGCTCTTAGCGGCCTCGCAGCGGCCGGAGCTGGTCAAAGCCGTCGTCTCGCGCGGCGGGCGCCCCGATCTCGCCGGAAAGGCGCTCCGGCACGTGAGTGCGCCGACGCTGCTGATCGTCGGCGAGCGCGACACCGTCGTGCTCGACCTCAACCACCGCGCCGCCGAGGAGCTGGTGGCCGAGTGCAAGCTCGAGATCGTGCCAGGGGCGACGCACCTATTCGAGGAGCCGGGGGCGCTCGAACAGGTCGCCAGCCTGGCGCGCGACTGGTTTTCGCTATTTCTCGCCGGTCGAACGACCAGATAGCTTCGACGTCAGGTCCGAGGACTACCAGTCATGCCGGCGCCCCGTGCAGTCGTTTCGGTTTCGGCTCTCGGCCGGTCGCATCGTTAGGCATACTCACGCGCATGTTGGCGGGAGTCCTGCTCGTTCTCGGAGGCGGATTGGTTGCGTTTGGCTCGCGGCAGGACTGGCTGGCGTTGAACGTTCCTCAGGGCGGCACGGCCACGCTCGACGTGGTCGGCTCGCGCTTCGGCACCGGCATGCTCGTCTTCGCCGCGGTTATCGTCGCGTTGGGAGTCGCCCGCATCGCCCGGGGCTACGCCGAAGACCGGTCTCTGCATCGCGTTGCCACGATCGCGGCGTTGGCGGCGATAGCCATGGCTCTCGCCCGCACGGGGCTCTTCCTCGTCGACCACAACCTCTCGCTTGGCGCCGCCGGTTCCTACAGCCACCTCGACGTCAAGAGCGGGATCTACATGCTTGCCGGAGGCGCTGTCGTAACGGCCGTCTCGCGCTTCGCCTGAGAGCCTTTTTGAACCTCTCACGAAACAAAGCNNAGTCGACGGGTCTTCATTCCGTTAGAGGTTCTTAGGCGTCCAGCTCGGCAAGCGCCGCTGCGATCTGCTCGAGGCCGGGCTCGACCGAGCCGATTTGGTGCAGTTGCCAGCGCTCCTCGTGCCAGATCTCGGCGCCGGGTTCGAGCAGCGAGAGCGGGCCCAACGTCTCGATCTCGATCGACCGCTCGTCGCAGTAGACCTCTGCGTTTGAGTCCATGTCGGCGTGCTTGCACTCGGGCTGTGGATCGAAGCTCTTTTTCAGAAGGATCCCATTCCGAAGATAGGCGATCCAGCCCGCCCGGTTCAAGTACCCGATCTTGAACTGCGGCGCCGATAACCCGTGAACGAGCACAAGATCGTCGCCCAGCTCGAGGCGCGCGTCACCAACCGAGCTGTAGGGCCAGAAAGTGAGTGCGCGATTGGGTAGAAGCTCGTTGTCTGTGATCGGACCGCGTTGCTGGGGCAGGATCGCCGTTCCACCCAGCGGTAGGAGCGTGATCGCCCAGCAAGCGTGCTCCACCGCCGCCTCGCTTTCGTTTCGGAGGCAGTGCCTGAACGTAATAGCCGCACGATTGGAAGCGAGCTCGAGCTCGATCGTCTTGCGTAGCATGGATTGCGGCTCGAGCCTCGCCAACCGGATCCCGCTCGGCCGCTCTTCGACTTCGAGCCCGCCCTCGTCGGGCGCCGAGGTGAGAGGAGGATTCTCGGGGGCGAACCAGAGCCGGTGCCCGCCGCGCAGGTTATAGCGGCCCCAAGGCGTGTCCCAGCCGACGTCGGGCACTTCCCCGAGCACGTTCTCACTCGAGCCGGCGAGTTGCAGGCGCACGATCTGGGGCCCGGCTGCGGCGAGAACTTCGACCCGCAGGTGCTCGTTCTCGAGGATCAGCGTCTCTTCGCCGTGAAAGTCTCCGCGCTCCATTTACGGCCTCTTCGCTTCCTGTAACGCGACTCCTAGGAGAGCGTTACGTCGACCTTGACCTCGCTCTTTCCGCTCGGAAGCGGAACGACGTCGCCTTCGACGGGCTCCCCGTCGACGACGAGCGAGACGTTGTTGCCTTCGCCCGCGCGCTTCACCGTGATGTCGAAGACGACGCCGTGGAAGACGCGCCTGGCGCTAAAGCCGGGCCAGTCGCGCGGGATCACCGGTGCGATCCGAAGTCCCTCGTAGGTGGGGCGGATGCCGAGGATCCACTGCGTGCCGGCGACNNCAGTAGACGTAGGGCTCGACCTTGAAGCGGTCGGCGTCCTCGCGCGCCAGCGGCATGATCTGGCGGTAGTACTCGAAGGCGCGGTCGCCCCAGCCGAGCATCGCGGCGGCGATGATCGCCCAGGTGTTGGCGTGGCAGAAGATGCCGCCGTTCTCCTTGGCGCCGGGTTGGAAGGTGCTGGTACCGCGCATGCGATCGGTGCCCTGAAGGTAGGGCGGCCAGATCAGCGCGATCCCGAACTCGGTGTTCAGCTTCTCGTGCACCGACTCGAGCGCCTTTTCGGCCCGCTCGACCGGAGCAACCTCGCCGATCACGCTCCAGCTCTGCGGGTTCAGGCTGATCTTCTGGACCTCCTCGCTGGAGATGCCGATCGGCTTGCCCTCGTCGTCGAAGGAGCGCGCGTACCAGTCGCCGTCCCAGGCGCAGTCGTTGACAGCCGTCGCCATCTCATCATGCAGGGCGCGGAAGCGGTCGGCCTCGGGGCGGTCCAGATGGTCGCTCAGCTCGGCCAGTTCGACCAGCGCACGGCAGAACTGCATGGCCACGAAGACGCTCTCGGCCTTGCCCGAGCCGCGGTCGATGTTGTGCGTGTCGTCCCAGTCGGAGAAGCCGATGCGCGGCAGACCGTGCGGGCCGCGGTTTTCCAGCGTGAACTGAAGCGCCCGCATCATGTGGCCCCAGATCGTGTCCGAGCCGCCCTCGACGTAGGGCACCTTCTGGTTGAGATAGTCGAAGTCACCGGTCTCGCGCAGGTAGGCGCAAACCGAGATGACGAGCCAGAGATGATCGTCCGAATACCACTGCGGCCAGTCCGGCAGCTCGGTCGAGTGGCCCGGCCCGCCCTTGCCGCTGAGCGGATAGAACTGGTGCCAGGTGTGGCCGTCCTCGAACTGCAGCTCCCAGATCTTGGTGAGCATGCGGCGCGCGTGGTCGGG
>PMMN01000071.1 GCA_003162235.1 Actinomycetota bacterium
TGCGGATCGTATCGCTCATCTCGAGGTTCTTACCCTTGACCTGAAGCTGCATCAGGCGCTCCTTCGTCTCCGGGATCGAACGGGCTCGTGACCCGTTCCGACATACGAGCAACTGGCAGCGGACGCGGCTGGGCGCCGTCTGTGTACGCCCGGAATATGTGTTTGGTCTTTGCGAAAAGCACTGGCCGCGAGCCGGACGGTCGCTCGTCTTCGCTTTCACTCTACCCCGCTCTAGCGTTCTCGAACAGCCCTCGCAAAAGCTACGACCTCGACATGGCGGCAACCGGCCTTGCGCAGAGCCCCGGCGCAGACCGAGGCGGTGGCTCCGCTCGTGTAGACATCGTCGACGATACAGACCGAGCTAGGAGGCTTAGCCCCCCTGCAAGCTCGGAAGGCGCGTTCGACGTTCTTACTGCGCTCGGACAGCGCCAGACCGCGCTGGCGCCTGGGCGACCCGACGCGCTCGAGCAGCCGTTGCAACGGAAGCTCCCAGAGAAGCGCCAGCTCGGCGGCGAGCGCTCCGGCCGGATGAAAGCCGCGGCTGAGCGAGCGCTCGCGCTGGGCGGGCACGTAGGTGAGCGCCTTCACCTGCGGACGCGGGATCACTTCCGCGAGTAGCTCCGCCGCGATGCCCGCCAAATGACGCTGGCCCCGCTCCTTCCAGGCCCCGATCAACCTCGGCACAGGTCCCGAGTAAGAGAGCGCGGAGCGCGCCTGGGCAAAGCCGATCCGGCGCCCGGCGCACTCCAGGCAGCGAGCAACCGGCCAGGCGGTCGGCGTACCGCAACGTGCGCACAGCGGCCCGAGCAGGCGCGGCAGTAGCTCGCGGCAGCGGCTACAGAGCTCGGGTCCCGGCTCGCCGCAGGCCGCGCAGCGCGAGGGGAAGAGAAGCTCGAGCAGGGGCACACACTCACGCTAGAGCGCGAGCCGTGCCGTGTTCGTGTCTTTTCGGCGCCGGATTTGTCGCGGCCCAGGCGTCTGCTTCTTCCCTTTCCCGCGGGACGACACCTGTGTCACGCGAGCTAGCCGCTTTCGTGACGTTAGAGACCAAGGCGCCCGCGCAGCAGCTCGTCGGCGGCTCGCAGCTGCTCGTGGTCGCCGATGTCGAGCCAGAACTCCTCGAAGACGAAACCGTAGACCGGCTCGCGGGAGTACAGCCAGGCGAGTAGGTTGCCCGGTTGGTCGGGTGAGTTTCCTTCCGCCAGATAGCGGTCGATCAAGGCGACGTGCTCGCCCGCGAAAACGTAGGAGGCCGTGGCGATCAGATCGGTGGCCGGGCGCTCGGGTTTCTCGACGAAGTTGAGAATGCGACCGTTCTCTCCCAGCTCCACGATCCCGTAGAGCGAGAGAAGCTCGCTGTTTCGGCAACGGTGCACAGCAACACAACTCGCGCGCCCGCCTTCGACAAGCGACGAGCGCGAGCGCCAGAACTCAACCTGCTCCTGTAGCGAGAAGTCGAACAGGTTGTCGCCCGCCACAACGAGCAGGTCTTCTCCCTCTAGATCCGCCTGCTCGACGACGTAGCGCAGGTCGGCGATTGCGCCCAGCCGCTGCTCGTTCGAGCTTGTACCGTCGTCGTGCACGAGCGGGCACAGGCGCCCGGCGCGGGTCTCGGCCCAGCGCGCAAACGAGCCGGCGAAGAGGGCGTTCGAAACGACGTGGAGCTCGTCGACCTCCTCGACCTCGTCGATCCGGTCGCAGACGTAGTCGAGCATCGGCCGCCCGGCAATCGGCAGCAGCGACTTCGCCGTCTCGTCGGTCAGGGGTCGCAAGCGAGTCGCGTACCCCGCAGCCAGTACCAGCGCCTTCATCTCCCCAGCCTCTTCTCCCGGCCCCGGCGCCGTCCTGCGCCGGTTTCGTTAAGTCCCTTCGCTCCAGCTCGAGAGGTAGCGCACCTGCTCTTCGGTCAGCACGTCGATCTCGATCTCCATGGTCTCCAGCTTCAGGCGCGCGATCTCCTCGTCGATCGGCGCGGGTACGTCGTAGACCTTGTGCTCGAACTCGCCCTGATGCTGGATCNNTCCGCGGCCGAGAGGTTGATTAGACGCCCTTCTGCGAGCACATACACGCGGCGTCCGTCCGAGAGCTCGAACTCCTCGACGAACTCGCGCACGTCGCGTGTGCCACGGGCGCGCTCCCTGATCGACGGTATGTCGACCTCGACGTTGAAGTGTCCCGTGTTGGCGAGGATGGCCCCGTCGCGCATGCGCTCGACATGCTCGCCGGTGATGACGCTCTTGTCGCCCGTCGCCGTGATGAAGACCTGGCCCGTCTCGGCCGCGCGCTCCATCGTCATGACCTCGAAGCCGTCCATGACCGCCTCGAGCGCTTTCAGTGGATCGATCTCGGTGACGATCACATGGGCGCCCATACCCTTGGCGCGCATGGCGACTCCGCGCCCGCACCAGCCGTACCCGGCGATGACCACCCTGCGCCCCGCGAGAAGAACGTTGGTTGCGCGTATGACTCCGTCAAGCGTTGACTGGCCGGTGCCGTAGCGGTTGTCGAACAGGTGCTTGGTAAGCGCCTCGTTGACAGCGATGATCGGATAGGCGAGCCGCCCCTCCTTTTCGAGCGCCTTCAGCCTGATGACGCCGGTCGTCGTCTCCTCGGTTCCGGCGATGACCTCAGAAAGCTGCTCGGGGCGCTTCCCGTGCAGGAAGCTGATCACGTCGGCACCGTCGTCCATCGTCAGCTCGGGGTGGGTGTCACAGGCTGCTTCGATGTGAGCGTAGTAGGTGTCGTTGTCTTCACCCTTGATCGCATAGGTCGAAATTCCGTATTCAGCGACGAGCGCGGCGGCGACATCGTCCTGCGTCGAGAGCGGATTGGAGGCGCAGAGCGCGACCGAGGCGCCGCCGGCCTTGAGCGTGCGCATCAGGTTGGCGGTCTCGGTGGTGACATGGAGACAGGCGGCGACGCGCTTTCCTTCAAGCGGCCGCTCGTTCTCGAAGCGCTCGCGTATGGCTCGCAGCACCGGCATCTCCCGCTCGGCCCATTCGATCCTGCGCACACCCTCGGCGGCCTGACCAAGGTCTTTGACGTCATGACCTACACTCATTGACTAGCTCCCCTTCAACTCGTTAATACGCGTTTTTACAGCCGAGC
>PMMN01000081.1 GCA_003162235.1 Actinomycetota bacterium
ATGGCCGCCACCATGCTCGGCTATCCGATCGGCCCGATCCTCGGCGGCTGGCTTCTGACGCATTACTGGTGGGGCTGGGTCTTTCTGATGAACCTGCCGGTGGTCGTGCTCGCGCTCGTGACGGTGAGCGTCTTCCTGCCGGAGTCGCGCAGCGAGAAGACTCAGCGCTTCGATCCGTTCGGCATCGTCACCTGCGGCGCGGGGCTCGCCGTGCTCACCTACGGAATGATCGAAGCGGGGCAGAACGGCTGGGGCGATTCCACTGCGTTCGCGGAGATGATCGGCGGGCTCGTGGTGCTCGCGGTCTTCATTCTCAACGAGCGGCGCGTGCGCGACCCGCTTGTCGATCTCGGGCTCTTCCGCTCTTCCGGCTTCAAATGGGGGACGATCCTTGCCACGGTGATGACGTTCGCCATGTTCGGGCTTCTCTTCGCGGTACCGGCCTTCTTCCAGGAAGTGATCGGCACCGACGCGATGGGAAGCGGCATGCGCCTGCTGCCGATGATTGGCGGGCTGATCGTCGCGGCCGCGATCGGCACGCGACTGGCGAAACGAGCCGGTGCCAGATTCACGGTCGCACTCGGGTTTGCGCTCTTCTCGATCGCGCTCGGTCTGGGCGCAACGACGAACGCCGCCAGCAGCGAGCTCTTCATCGCCGGTTGGATCGCTCTCTGCGGCGCCGGTATCGGGTTGGCGATGCCCACCGCGATGGATGCGGCGCTGGGAGCGCTCACGCCGGAGCGTTCGGGTGCGGGCTCGGGGATGATGCAGGCGCTGCGCTTGGTTGGTGGGACTTTCGGGGCGGCGGTGCTGGGCTCGGTTCTCAACACCGTCTACCGTGGCGGGCTCGATCTGACCGGGCTGCCGGTCCAGGCGGCCAGTAGCGTGCGCCAGGGCGTCGTCGCCGGGGTAGCGGTGGCGCACAAGCTCGGTTCGTCCTCGCTGCTCGACTCTGTCCAAAGCTCTTTCGTGCACGGGATGGACGTGATGCTGTGGGTCTGCGTTGCGGGAGGACTGCTCGGAACCGTGCTGGCGTTCGCCTACCTTCCACGCAGGGCTGAAAAGACTTCCGAAAAGGCCGACGCTCGATCAGAATTGAGCCATGAGCTCGCCGGCTGAAACCGATCCCCCGCCATTAGGTCTGCGCGAGCGCAAGAGGGCGAAAACTGTGGCCGCGATCCAGACGGAAGCGCTGCGCCTCTTCCGCGAACGGGGCTACGAGGCGACCACGATCGAGCAGATCGCCGAGGCGGCCGAAGTCTCGCCGAGCACCTTCTACCGCTACTTCCCGGCCAAGGAAGACGTGCTCATGTATGACGCCTACGACGCGCCGCTGATGGAGGCGTTCCGCGCCCAGCCGCCCGAGTTGAGCCCGATCCAGGCGATTCGTAACTCGATCCGCGCTGTTTTCTCGGAGCTGTCCGGCGAGCAGCTGAAGCAGGAGCGCGAGCGCGAGCGGCTGATGCTCTCCAACCCCGACCTGCGTGCGCGCATGCTGGACGAGCTCGCACGTGGCGTACAGCTGATCGCCGAGCTGATCGCCGAGCGTGCCGGGCGCCGCGCCGACGAGCTGGCGGTGCGCACCTTCGCCGGGGCGCTGATCGGCGTCGGGATGTCGACGATGCTGGCCGTCATCGACGATCCCAAGGCCGACTACTTCGAGCTCTTCGATGCCGGCCTGGCTCAGCTCGAGTCCGGGTTCAGGCTGTAGGGACCTATCCCCGGCTCAATCCTCGGGGCCGGGGCGGTTGCGCCGGCGCTTGACGAGGGAGCGGTGGCGCTTTCGGGACAGGCGGTCGAGAACTGACCGGCGCGGAGGCCTGGTCGAGGTGCGCACGGGCGCGGGCTCGAGCGCGGCGCCGATCTTCTCGAGCAGGCGCGCGGTGGCGAGCTCGCGGTTACGGAGCTGGCTGCGCTCGTCCTGCGAAACCGCCCGGACGGTCCGGCCGAAGCGCTCGCGCAGCCTTTTCTTCGAAGCATCGTCGAGTGAGCAGGGGTCGATCTCGAGGTAGGCCTCGACCCGTGTCTCGTTCTTCTGTGCGTGCTGGCCGCCCGGTCCGCTCGAACGGGAAGTCCTGAAGCTCATCTCGGCGCGTGCGACCTCGAGCGCCCGCGCCCATTCGCGGTCTGTCCGATCCGAGCCCATGAGCGCATGATCGCAGCAAGACGCGTGCGCCTCTCGGTGAAAGCGGGGCATGTCCGAGATTGCTCGAACGGGATCGAGCGGGGAGAGCCGGCGCCCCGGCCCTTCCCGGTGCTCGCCTACGGCTGCTTGCTCGGTATCGTTGTCGATCGATCCCGAGGCGCGCTACGTGATCACCAGCGCCGGTCTCGGTTCCCCCGAAGAGGGTGAGTGGAATCGCTTTTCGATCGCCAAAAAAGAGTGAAATAGCGGGGGAATCACTGTCTCGAGGGATTTGGAGTCGGCGCCGCTTTCTCGATGCAGAAGGCGTCTACCGTGTAAGAAAAAGATCCGCCGGGGGGGATGAGGGGGAACACGAATGCCGCCGTTCTCGAAGATCCGTTCGTTCGGTCGCTCAAGCCGCAAGCGCGAGGCTGGACAGACGGTCGGCGAGTATGCGGTCGTACTCAGTGTGATTACGATCAGCGTCGCGGTGGTGTTCGTGGTCCTCTCCGGCGGTGTAGCAGTGGCCGTTGAGCGGTTGGTGGATTAAGTACCGACCTAACCGCTCGAGAGTGGGTGGGCCTTTTCTGGTGAGGAAGGCCCGCCCCGGCTGTTTGTGAGGACGAGAGGAAAGTCGAGGCTCCGAGCCAGGGTCAGCCGATGATCGAGGCCAACCAGCTCGGCATCTCACTCGGCCGCATCCTGCGCGTCCAGGCCACCTACGTCCGTCTCAAGCATTCGTCGAGCTGATCGAGCCGCGTTCCGTCGGGCTGGAAGCTCGTGGACTCGACATCCCAGGCGCCGACGAAGTGCCCGAAGAGCATAAGCCTGTCGGCGACGCCCTCAGCCGGACCGTCGGCGGCGAGTAGCGAGATGGTCGATTGCCCGCTCGTGTGTGCAGTCTCGGCCATGGTGGGGTCGAGTGTTGCATCCAGCAGCAGGGCACATTTCCCTCAAACGCGCCCGCGCCACCACTCCAGCGTCGTGGCGAGAGCCTCGGGCATGGGCGTGGGCTGGAGGCCGAACGTCTCTGTGGCTGCCGAGGAGTCGAGAATGAACGGACGCTCGAACTGGTAGAGAACCTTGTGCAGCTCGCGTAGCAGGGGAGATGCCACCCCGGCGACACGCACAACCCAGCCGGGAATCCCGCGCACTTGCGGGGCGGGCACGCCGGCCAGGTCCGCCAGGGCCGTCACCGCCTCGCGCTGCGAGAGCGGCGAGTTCGTGGGCACGTGCCAGGGTCGTCCCCAGGCGCGCTCGTCGCGGGCGAGGAGCACGAGTGTGCGGGCCACGTCGGGCAGGTATGTCCAGCTGTGCGGGGTATCGGGGTCGCCGAACACCCGCACGGTCTTGCCGGCGAGCGCCCGGGGGATCATCCGCGCGAAGTGGCTGGATGTCTCCCTGGGGCCGAAGAAGTCCGAGGCGCGAGCCTCAGTGGCACGCACCTGGCCGGCCTCGTAGGCGGCGCGGGCCTCGAGCCACATGTTCGCCCGTACTCGGGCCTTCGCGATTGTGGCCGCCAACTCGTCCCCTTCGCTCATCGGGTGGTCGACAGGCCCGTAGCCGTAGAGGTTGTTCACGGTCACGAGCACTGCGCCTGACTCCTTCGCCGCCTGCAGGAGGGAGGAGGCAATCGGCGGCCAGTCGGTCGGCCAGCGGTGATACGCGGGGTTCACGCAGTTGTAGACGGCGACCGCTCCCATCGCCAAGCGCAGCATTGCCGCCCGGTCGGCAGCATCGGCCGTCACCTTCTCGATGCCGGGATGGTCCGGCCCCGATCCCGACCGCGATACGAGCCGAACGCGATTGCCGTCTTCGGCCAAGAGCAGCGCGGTGGTCGATCCGACCGGCCCGGCTCCAACTACCAAGTGCGTGTCGATGAGATTCCCTCCTATCCGGCTCGCTACAGGTTTTCTACCCGTTTTCGAGGTAGTTACGCCGGTCGTGTGAGGACTCTCGGCTCCGAGACCGAAGACCGCGACCGCTGTTTACGGTAGGCCGAACACTCGGACCGGAACTGCTCGAACTGCTCTCCGCCTACCGAGTTCCGACACCCTCGACGAATACGCGCTGGATCGTGGCGGCGGTCTCCTCGACTCCCCGTTGGTGCTCGGCGGCGAGACGGATGCTGACGACGATCAGACCACCCAGTATCTCGAGCAACGACATGGCGTCGATGTCCGTCCGGATCGTGCCGTCGGCTTGGCCGCGCTCGATTACACGCCGGAGAGGAGCAACGACCGCGTGCTCGCTGGCGGCCGGATCGAGCTGCACTTGGGCCTCGAGTAAAACGATGTAGCGGTCGCCGACGACGACGATCGTGCGGATCGCGCGCGCGAGCGCTTCCAGCGGCGGCACGCTCTCGAGCTTCGCCTCAGCCAGCCGATCGCCGGCCTCGGTGAGCCCCATTCGTGTCAGCGCCTCGAGCAGCGCCTCCCGGGTCGGAAAGTGCCGATAGAGGGTCGAGCGGCCAACGCCTGCTGCCGATGCTACCTCAGCCATGCTGCCGGCTTCACCACGAATGGCCAGCACGTGGGACGCGGCCTCGAGAATCGTCGCAGCGGTTTTATCACTGATTCCCATCACTCGCATTATAGGACATAAATGTCCCGTCTTGACACATCGCTGTCCCACATCTATGCTGAGCCGCAACGGGACACAGATGTCCCATTTTCCCTCGCACGATAGGAGCGCGCCCTGTTCGAAAAACTCGGTAAATTCGTTGTCGCCCATCCGTGGCAGGTAATCGCAGCCTGGGTAGTGGCAATCGCGGTGATCGTGCCGATCTCGCCAAAGCTTTCCGAGGTGACGAGCGCCGACCAGGGCAGCTTCGTCCCCGGCTCGTACGAATCGGCAAAGGCCAACGTGGTCGCGATGAAGCATTTTGCGGCAGGGTCGGGCGCGACCGCGATGTTCGTCGTTCGCCGCACCGACCGGGCCAAGCTCACCTCTGCCGACCGGGTCCGGATCGGGAAACTCGTTCGTGATCTGAAGAGCGCGTCCATCCCGCGTGTCACCGCCGTCGCGACCAGCGACCAGCAGCTCTCACCGAACAAGCGCGCGCAGCTCGTCTCTGTTGACTTCAAGGGCATCGCCCACGACAAGCCCGTCCAGAACGCCGTCAAGACTCTGCGCCTGAAGGCGCGAGCCTCGCTTGCGGGCAGCAATCTGTCGACGCTGCTGACGGGCGAGGCCGCAATCCAGACCGACGGCATGGACGCGGCGCAGTCGGCGATCAAGATCGTCAGCATCGCCACGATCGCGCTGATCATCATCCTGCTGGGAGCGGTCTTCCGCGGTCCACTGACGGCGCTGATGCCTGTGGTCGCCATCGCCGGCATCTACTCGCTGACGACGGCGCTGCTCGCCTCGCTGGCCAAGGTGATCGGTTTCACGCTCGACGACAATCTGACGACGCTGCTCGTCGTCGTCCTGTTCGGAATCGGCACCGACTACGTGCTCTTCCTGCTCTTCCGCTACCGGGAGCGGTTGCGCGCCGGCGACGATCCGAAAACGGCGATTATCTTCGCGATTGCACGCGTCGGGCAGGCGATCACCTCCTCGGCGCTGGTCGTCATGTCCGCCTTCCTGGCGCTCCTGCTCTCGTCACTCGGCTCGATGCGCAACATGGCGCCGGGCTTCTTGATCGCAATCTCTCTGATGTTGCTGGCGGCGCTGACGCTGATCCCGGCTCTGCTCACCCTGATGGGCACGCACGCCTTCTGGCCCTCGAAGGGCTGGAAGAAGGAGCCGGACGCGAAGGTGGCGCGCCGAGTCGGCAAATTCATCGGCCGCCGCCCCGGGCGAATGGCGCTGATCGTCGCGCCGCTCTTGATCGCGCTCGCCGCGGGCGCCCTGTTCTTCAAGGCCGACTACGACATCTCCAGCCAGCTCCCCTCGAACACGGAGTCGGCGAAGGGCTTCACGGCACTCAAACAGTCGTTCCCGGCGGGCGCCCTCAACCCGACGCTCGTCTACGTCGCCGGCGCCAAGGCCACCGACAAGGCCGGGCTGAACCGGATCGCCAAGCGTTTGCGCGCGGTCAAGGGCGTTGCGAAGGTCGCTCCGGCGCAGACGAGCCGCGACGGACAGGCGGCCGTCATTTCGGTCGAGCTGAAGACGAGCCCCTACGACAACGCCGCGCTCGACCTGGCAGGTGGACCGCTGCGACGCGCGGCGCACGCAAGCGAGAAGGCGGGGACGGTGCTCGTCGGCGGTCAGACCTCAGCCTTTGCCGACGTGCGTTCGGCACTCAATCGCGACTACGGCGTCGTCTTCCCGGTCGCGGCCCTGATGATCGCGCTGATCCTCGGCATCGTGTTGCGCAGCTTGATCGCGCCGATCGTGCTGCTGATCGCGGTCGTGCTCGGCTTCGCGGCGACGCTCGGTGCGTCGGTCGGTGTGTTCCAGGGAGTCGAAGGTAAAACCGGCGTCACCTTCTTCCTACCGTTGATGGTCTACCTGTTCGTCATCGCGATGGGTACCGACTACAACATCCTGATGACGACGCGCCTGCGCGAAGAGGCGCGTGAGGGCAACGACCCGCGGAAGTCGGCCGAGCTCGCAGTCGAGCACGCCGCGCCGACTGTTGTTGCGGCGGGCATCATTCTCGCCGGCACCTTCGCCTCGCTGATGCTCGGCGGCATCGGGCTGCTCTCTCAGCTCGGCTTCACGATCGCGGTAGGAATCGCGATTGTCTCCTTCGGAATGGCGGCGCTGCTGATCCCGAGCATCGCGGCGCTGCTCGGGCACCTGATCTGGTGGCCCGGCCACTCCGACACCAGCACCGAGGCGGAGTCGTCGCCGACCGCGGAGCCGCGGTCGCTACCGGCGCTCAAGCCGCAGCCGGTTCCCGACGAGTGACCGCGCAAGCGGACGCTCAGCGGGCGTCGTAAAGAAGACGATCGGCGGATTCTCCACCGGCACAGGCAGCAGGTTGAGGCGCGCGTTTTCAGACAGCGTGCCGGGGCTGGCAGATCGGGCATGATCTCGTTCGATCCACTTCGATGAAAACCAACGCCGAACAAGCCGATGAGTTCGATGTCCACGAGGTGCCTGCGCGCGAGCCGCTCCGCTTCGTCGTCCACAAGCACCAGGCCACGCAGCTGCACTACGACCTGCGCCTCGAGCTGGACGGCGTGCTCAAGAGCTGGGCGATCCCGAAAGGGCCGTCGCTCGAGCCCAGCGACAAGCGCCTGGCGATGGCGGTAGACGACCATCCGCTCGACTACCGGGATTTTGAGGACGTGATCCCCGGGGGCGAGTACGGCGGCGGCACGGTGATGATCTGGGACGAGGGCACCTTCCTCGCTCTCAACGAGACCGACCGGGAGGGAAGCGAGGAGGCCTTCCGCAACGGGCTCGAGCGGGGACAGTTCACCTTTATCGTCGCGGGCGAGAAGCTGAAGGGCGAGTTCGCGCTAATCCGCTTCGCGCGCGCCGGCGAAAAGACCTGGTTACTGGTGAAGAAGCGCGACCGGTTCGCCTCGACGAAGGACGTGACCGAGCAGGATCGCTCCGTCCGCTCGGGCCGGAGCATGGAAGAGATCCGGGACGGCTCCTGGGCCTAGCCCTTTCGCGCCAGCACGATCACGAACCGCCGCCTTTGGTGCCGTCGCAGTTTGATCTCTCCGAGGCCGGCATCGGTGAGCGTGAGCGACTGCCGGCACTTCACACGGCGCCAGCGGCGGTGTGTCTCGGAGCGGGTCGCCTCGCCGTCGAAGTAGCCGCGGCTTGCGGTCTTGCTCTCATGCGGCGGCTCGCCCACGGCGGGACTTTAGCCGAGCCGGTTTAGCTCGTTTGCCTAGGCGGCTGCGCGTCCCTCGTCGTCGCAAGGCGTGGGCGAGATGCACGCCTGCACGACGTACTCTGCGACCTCGTAGCCGCGCGGGAGTGCCTCGGCGATCGCCTCGCGTACGAACCAGGCAACGTCGCGCTCGAAGTTCTCGAGCGCGAAGACGAGCTCTGCCGGAGCCTTCAGGTTCACCCAGACCGGAGTATCGGCGTAGGAAGGGGGAGCCGCGCCGACTTCCAGGCCGAGCTCGCAGGCATACAGAGCCGTCGCCGCTTCGAAGCGACTTCGCTCCAGCAGGATCGACGTGGCGTCGACCATCACCATCTTCGCGTCGAGCTCGCTCCGCCCGGGCGGAGCGTCGTCTTCGTGCAACATGCCCAGCATCGGTACGGGCTCCTGGTCGAGGAGGTAGACCCTGCCCTCATCGTTCCATGCGTCCATCGATTCCCCCCACTCGATAGTCAGTTGATTACCCGCAGCCTGCCGCTTCCAGCTTCCTTCTTTGACGACGCCTCTTTTGCCTTGGTCTTTCCGAGCTGCTTGGCCCACCAATCGCCCTCACGTCCGGTCAGGTCGCCTTGTGGCGGACCGACCCAACTCTGCAGATCCTGTTCCTTCTGGGCCAATCGCTCCTCGCCCTCTTCGACCGCGTGCTCGCGTCGCTCCAGGCGCTGCTTGCGCAGCTCGCAGTCGGCTTCGACCGAGGCGGCCCGGCGTTCCTTGGCGTCGACCTCGGCCTCGCGCTGCTCGAAATCGACGAGCCGCTCTTCGTAGCTGGTCTCGATCTGCTCCAGCCGCCGCTCCTTGCGCTCGAGCCGGCGCAGCCTTTCTTCAACCAGCTTGTTGGTGCTCTCGATGTCTCGCTCGCGCTCGTCAAGCTCGCGCTCGCGTTGGCCGAGGTCCGACTCCAGGGTTGCGGCGGCGGCGTTCCGGCGCTCGGCCTCGGTCAGCTTGCGCCGGGCGCCGGCGAGCTGCTTTGCGATCTCTTCCTCACGCTCGTCGAGGGCGCGCTCTCGCTCCTCCAGCGAGTCGATGATCGTGATCACGTCGCACACCTTGCCGGGATCGCCGCCGGTCGCCTCGGCCAGCCGCTCGACGTCGGCCTGAACGACCAGGCGCAACTCCTCGATCTCCTCGTTGCGGGCATCGAGCGAGAGCTCGAGATCGCGCAATTCCTCGCGCCTCTCGGCTAGCCGGTCGATCGCCAGCGCCAGCGNNCCGACCGAGAGATCGGCCTCGCGCACCCGTAGCTCGCGCTCCAGGCGCCGACGGTCGATATCGGCCTCCTTGAACTGGGTCACCTTCTGCTCGATCTGCTTCTCGAGCTTGTCGTTTCGCGC
>PMMN01000093.1 GCA_003162235.1 Actinomycetota bacterium
GGCGGCTGCGGCCGCGGCACCGTGGTCGCGGTCGACCACCGTTACCGCGAGCCGGTGAAGCCCGAGGACGTGCCGGGCATCGTCGAGGAGCTGCGCCGTGAGCGTTAACGACCGGCCCGTGTTCGTTCTCGCCGGCACCGGCGGCGGCGACCTGCGCTCGCTCGAGGACTACCGGCGAGTCGGCGGTTACGTCTCGCTCGAGAAGGCGCGGCAGATGGGACGCGAGGCCGTGCTCGAGGAGATCAAGAAGGCGAGCCTCCGCGGGCGCGGCGGCGCCGGCTTCCCGATGGGCCAGAAGGCCTCCTTCCTCCCCTCGCCGGCGCAGGCGCACGGCCCGATCTACCTCGTCGTCAACGCCGACGAGTCGGAGCCGGGTGCATTCAAGGACCGCGAGATCATCGTGCGCGTGCCCCACCGCCTGATCGAAGGCATTCAGATCGCCGCGGCCGTGATCGGCGCCAGGGCGTGCTTCGTCTACATCCGCGGCGAGTACCTGAGCGAGTACGAGATCCTGATGGCGGCGCTCGCCGAGGCCGAGGGCGCCGGCCTGGTCAGCGTCCCGATCATCGTTCACCGGGGCGCCGGCGCCTACATCTGCGGCGAGGAGACGGCCTTGCTCGAGTCGCTCGAGGGCAAGCGCGGAATGCCGCGCTCGAAGCCTCCTTTCCCGGCGATAGTCGGCCTCTACGACTCCCCGACTCTGATCAACAACGTCGAGACGCTCGCGACCGTGCCCAAGATCATCGAGATCGGCGGCGACGCCTACGCGAAGATCGGCGTCAAGGATTCGACCGGCACCCGGCTCTTCTCGCTTTCGGGCAACGTCGTTCGCCGCGGCAACTACGAGCTGCCACACGGAACCACTTTCCGCGAGCTCATCTACGACTGCGGCGGCGGTATTTCCGAAGGGCGCAAGCTCAAGGCGATCATCCCAGGCGGCTCCTCGTCGCCGCTCCTCACGGCCGATCAGGTGGACATGTCGATGGACTTCGACACGCTCCAGAAAGCGGGCTCTTTCCTCGGCTCGGCCTCGGTGATCGCGATCGACGAGCGCGCTTGCATGGTTCAGCTCGGGCTGCGCATCGGCCAGTTCTACATGTACGAGTCGTGCGGCAAGTGTACGCCCTGCCGCGAGGGGACGCGCTGGATCGAGACGCTCCTGCGCAAGATCGAGGAGGGGCGCGCGAGCCATGCCGAGCTCGACCTCCTGGTCGACGTATGCGAGCGCATGCTCGGCAAGTGCCTGTGCCCGCTCGGCGACTCCGACGCGATGGTCGTGGCCAGCTACGTCACTCACTTCCGCGAGGAGTTCGAGGCTCACATCGACCAGGGCGGCTGCCCCTTTGGCGGCTCCAGCTCGCTTGAAGGAGTGCGCTCCCCCGTCGACGAGCTCTACCGTGGTCGCGTTCGTCAGGAGGCGGCTCGATGAGCGCCCCGGAGCTGATCACGATCACCGTCGACGGGCGCCAGGTGCAGGTTCCGAAGGGGACAGGACTGGTCGAGGCCGCCGCGACGGCCGGAATCGAGATCCCGGTCTTCTGTTACGAGCCTCGGATCGGCTCGGCGGTCGGCGCCTGCCGCATGTGCCTGGTCGAGATCGAGGGCATGCCCAAGCTCCAGACCGGCTGCACCACCCCGGCGCAGGACGGCATGGTCGTGCACACGGCCCGAACTTCCGAGACGGCCGCCCGGGGCCAGAACGCCACGATCGAGTTTCTGCTCCTCAACCATCCGCTCGACTGCCCCGTTTGCGACAAAGGCGGCGAGTGTCCGCTGCAAGACCTGAGCTTCCGCTACGGCCCCGGCAAGACGCGTATGACCTTCCGCAAGCGCAGTCTCGAGAAGCCGATCCCGATCTCGCCCACGATCGCCCTCGACCGCGAGCGCTGCATCCTCTGCTACCGCTGTACGCGCTTCTCGCAGGAGGTAGCCGAGGACGAGGAGCTGGTCGCCGTCAATCGCGGTGCGCTGACGATGATCGCCACCTTCGAGGACGAGCCCTACCGGGGCCCGTTCTCGGGCAACATCGTCGAACTCTGCCCGGTGGGAGCGCTGACCTCGACTCAGTACCGCTTCCTGGCGCGGCCCTGGGAGTACGAGCGGGCCGCCAGCGTTTGCGGTCTTTGCGCGGTCGGCTGCAACATCACCGTGCAGAGCAGGGAGGGCCGCGTCCAGCGCGTGCTTTCGCGCAACCACCCCGAGGTCGATCGCGGCTGGCTCTGCGACAAGGGCCGCTTCAGCTCTCCCCACCTCTACGCCGAGGAGCGCATCCACTCGCCGCGGTACCGCCGCGGCGAAGCGGGCGCCGTCGAGGAGTTGGACTGGGACGAGGCGCTCGCCGAGCTCGAGCGCCTGATCGGCGAGGCGCACGGCGAGGTCGTGCTGGCGCTCTCGGGCACCGAGACGCTGGAGGTCGCCTACTCGCTGGCGGCGATCGTGCGCCGCGGAGCCCACTCGGACGGCGTCGTTCTTCCGGAGCCGGCGCTGGACGCACTCGATCCCTACCGAGTGCCACTCTCGGCGCTCGCCGCCGCCGAGGAGATCGTCGTCTTCGAGGAGAGCCCTGTGCTCGAGCGGGCGCCGGTCGTCGATCTCTGGCTCAGGCTGGCGCGGCGAAACGGGACGCGACTTACCACGATCGGTCCCGCGGGCGAGATCCAGCGTGCCCCCGGCGACGGCGCCGGTGCCTGCCGCGAGCTGGCCGGCGAGACGAACGAGCTTGGACAGCGTTTGCGCAAGGCGGAGCGCGTGATTCTGATCTGGTCGGGGCGCGGCGGCGCCGGCGGGGCTCACCTCGCCGGGCTCGCGCACGCGCTCGGCCTGCACGAGAAGGACGGATCGGGCGCCCTCTACCTGCCTTCGACCCCGAACCCGCGCGGTGTCGCCGAAGCCTGGGAGGCGGCCGCGGACGAGTCCTCTCACCAGCCCGAGCAGATCGGCCTCCTGCTCGTGTCGGGCGACGAGGCTGCGAACGACCCCGCTATCCGCAAGCTGGCCGAACGCGCCCGCCGGACTGTGGCGCTGACCCTGTTTGCCGGCGATACCGCCTCCTGGGCCGACCTGGTGCTGCCCGCAACCAGCTACCTCGAGGGAGAGGGGACGATGCGCAATCTCGAGGGTCGCTTGCAGCGCCTGCGCAGAGTCGCCGCGGCGCCCGTCCGCCCCGAGCTGTCCTGGCTGGCGGAGCTGGGTGAGCGTATCGGCGTGACCCTTCCAGCGTCGGCCACCGGCATCTTCGCCGAGCTGTCCGCGAAGGCGCTCGACGGCATCTCGCCCTCCTCGCTTGGAGACCGGGCTCCACTTCCGGCGCGCGCGAAGGCCGGACCGGTCGAGGCTCCCGAGCCCGAGGCTCCGCCGACGGTTCGCGGCGGTCCGCTCGAGCTGATTCGCTACCGGGCGCTCTTCTCCGGCCCCGTGGTCGAGCACGTGCCGCAGCTCGCCTTCCAGCGTCCGCTCCCCGAGGTCGAGATCTCGGCCGAGGACGCCGACCGGCGCGCGATCGCAGACGGTGACGACGTGGTCGTTCGCTCGAACGGCATCTCGGTAAAGCTGCGCGCGCGCATCAACGCCGCTCTTCGACCCGGGTCGGTCAGGATCGCCGCGGAGCACTGCTCCGAGCTGGCGCTGGGCGTACAGGTGAGCAGACCATGAGCGCCGTACTGCCACTGGCGACTGCCGAGGTCTGGTGGATCGGCGCCATCGAGGCGCTGGTCGTAATCAACGTCCTGCTGCTCGCCTTCGCCTTCATGACCCTGATCGAGCGCAAGGTGCTGGGTCGCTTTCAGCGTCGCTTCGGCCCCAACCGAGCCGGCCCGTTCGGGATCATCCAGCCCTTCGCCGATCTGATCAAGCTGGTGCGCAAGGCGCCCTTCCAGCCCGACCGGCTGATCCACCCCGCTCTCTATCTGGGCGCGCCGGTGCTCTCGGCGACGATGGCCTTCCTCGCCTTCTCGGTCATCCCCTGGGGCGGCGGCTGGGAGCTCTATGGCTACCAGATCAACGGCCAGGTCGTGAACGTCCCGATCTCGCTGATCTTGATCTTCGCGATCGGCTCGATCTCTAGCTACGGGGTCTTGCTCGGCGGCTGGGCCTCGGAGTCGAAGTACGCGCTCCTCGGCGCCATGCGCACCGGCGCCCAGCTCGTCTCTTACGAGGTCGCGCTGGCGCTGTCGGTGCTGGGCGTCGTGCTGATGTCGAGGTCGCTCTCGCTGACCGGGATCGTCGCCGCTCAACACGACACGATCTGGTACGTCGTGCCGCAGATCGTCGGCTTCGCCTGCTTCACCGTGGCCGGTGTGGCCGAGGTCGGACGCGCGCCCTTCGACCTGCCCGAGGCCGAGCAGGAGCTGGTCGCCGGTTTCCACACCGAGTACTCGGGCATGCGCTGGGGCCTGTTCCAGATCGCCGAGTACGTCCACATGATCACGATCTCGGCACTGATGGTNNCAGCTGATGAACCTGGGCTGGAAAGTCCTCCTGCCCGTGGCGACCGTGAACGCCGTTGCCACGGCCTTCTTCGTGGTGCTGAAATGATCGGGCAGACGGTGCTAGGGACGGTCCGCGGCTTCGGCGTGACGCTGAAGCAGATCTTCCGCGGCACGGTGACCGAGCAATACCCGGAGTACAAGCGCCCGGTCTATCCGCGCTTCCGCGGCCGCCACCGCTTGAACCGGCACTCCAACGGGCTCGAGAAGTGCGTCGGCTGCTCGCTCTGCGCCGCCGCCTGCCCGGTCGACTGCATCCGCGTCGTCGCGGCCGAGAACACTGCCGAGAACCGTGTCTCGGCCGGAGAGCGCTACGCCCGCATCTACGAGATCAACCTCAGCCGCTGCATCCTCTGCGGCTACTGCGAGCTCGCCTGCCCCTTCGACGCGATCACGCTCGGCAACGACTACGAGTTCAGCGAGTACTCGCGCAGCGATCTGATCTACACCAAGGACATGCTCTTGGCCGAGCCGATCAAGCACACTCCGGTCGCAGACCCCGAGCTGTACGACACCCCGACTCCCTACTACAAGACAGACAGTTGAGCGCAGAAAACATCATCGTCTGGATCGTCTGGTTCGCCGCCGCCGCGGGCTGCCTGGGCTCGGCGCTGGCGGTCGTCCTGCTCCGAAACGCCCTCTTCGCGGCACTGGCGCTGATCGGCAATCTGGTCTCGCTGGCCGTTTTCTACCTGCTGCTGTCGGCGGAGTTCGTGGCCGCCGCCCAGGTGCTCGTCTATGCCGGCGCCGTGATGGTGATGTTCCTGTTCGTGATCGCCTACGTGGGCTGGAATCTCGACGTCGCCTGGACAGGCGGACCGAGCTGGCAGACGCTGGGCGGCATTCTCGCCGCGGTCGCGCTCCTGGCCCAGCTCCTGGTCGTGATCGCGCTCGCAGCCACGAACCAGCTCAAGCATGCGAAGCACGTCTCGGCCAACTTCGGCGACCCCGCTTCGATCGGGCGCCTCTTCCTGAGCAACCACTTGCTCGCTTTCGAGGTGATCTCGATCGTGCTGCTCGTGGCGGCGATCGGCGGCGTCATCCTCGGCGCCCAGAGCCGGCGCACGAGAACCGGGGGGAGACGCTGATGCTGGGTCCGGGCATCGCCTGGTATCTCGGCGTCGGCAGCGCCGTCTTCGCCATCGGCGCCGCCGGTGTGATGCTGCGCCGCAATCCTTTGATCATGCTGCTGGCGCTGGAGCTGATGCTGAACGGCGCCAACCTGGTGCTGATCGCGTTCGCGCGCGGGCACGGAACGCTCGACGGCCAGGTGTTCGCGCTCGCCGTGATGGCGGTCGCCGCGGCCGAGGTCGTGGTTGGGCTCGGGCTAGTGGTGGCGATGGCGCGACGGAAGATCGAGATCGACGTAGACCTGCTCTCGAGGTTGCGCAAGTGATCGCCGGCGCTGCCTGGGTTTGCCTGCTGGCTCCGCTCGGAGCCGCGCTCGCAATCGCGCTTGCCGGGAACAGGCTGCCGCGCCGCGCCGCCGGCTACCTCGCCACAACCTCGACTGCGGTTTCCTTCATCGCCGCGATCGTTGCCTTCGCCGCCACGCTCGACCGCCACGCAAGCAACCGCGAGACGGTCAGCACAGCCTTCGGCTGGGTCGAGACGCACGCGCTCAGCTTCAAGCTCGCGCTCCTGGTCGATCCGCTCTCGCTCGTGATGATGCTCGTCGTCTCCGGCGTCGGCACGCTCATCGTCGGCTACTCGATCGGCTACATGGACCGCGACGACGAGGAGCGCCGCTACTTCGCCTACATCGCCTTCTTCATCTTCTCGATGCTGCTACTGGTCGAGGCGGCCAACTTCCTGATCCTGCTCGTCGGCTGGGGTCTGGTCGGTCTCTCGTCCTACCTGCTGATCGGCTTCTGGCAC
>PMMN01000061.1 GCA_003162235.1 Actinomycetota bacterium
GCGCCGTTGTCGTAACAGACGTAGAGGAAGCGGTGTCCGCGCTCCAGCGCCCCGGACAGAGCCTGCAGGCCGATGTCGTAGGTGCCGCCGTCGCCGCCGAAAGCGACGATCGTGACGTCTTTGTCGCCGCCGGGTAGCGTTCCGCGCCGTTTCAGGACCTTGAAGGCGGCTTCGACGCCGCTCGCAACGGCTGCCGTGTTCTCGAAGGCGGTGTGCATCCAGGGCACGTTCCAGGCGGTGATCGGGTAACGCGAGGTGGCGACTTCGAGGCAGCCGGTGGCGTTGACGACGATGACCGGCGTCTCGATCGAGCTTAGAACCGTACGGACGATGGCCGGGGCTCCGCATCCCTGGCAGAGAGCATGTCCACCGCCGAGCGGCTGGACGCCGTTTTGGTTTCTAGCAATCCGCTTGAGTCTCGACATGGTGGATTAGCTCCGTAGTCCGATGTGGGTGGGTGCCTCGCCGGCGAAGATGGCCCGGCCTTCCGCCGGAACCAGCTCGCGGCCGCCGAGGCCGAAGACGTGAGCACGCAACTTCGTACTCGATCCGTATAGCGCCGCCGCCATCTCGGCGTGCAGCGAAGGCACCGAGCCGGGCGCATCCGAGCGATCGAGCACGATCACTTCCTTGACCGGCTCGAGCGCCCTTCGGATCGCCTCGGCGGGGAAAGGGCGGTAAGAGACGAGCCGAAGCAGTCCAACCTTCTCGCCTTCGGTACGCAAGTCGTCGACGACGTCCTTGATCGTGCCGGCCGTAGATCCCATCAGGAAGATCACCTTCTCGGCGCCCTCGAGCTCGTACTCTTCGAGCATGCTGAAGGGCCGGTCGACCAGCTGGGAGTACTCGGCGAAGACATCCGCGATCACCGTCTCCGCAGCTTCCATGGCCGCGTTCATCTGGTAGCGGAGCTCGGTGTAGTAGTCCTGCAGGGCGAAGATCCCCTTGGTCGTAACCTGCTCGGTGTCGAGAAGCGGCAGCGGCACTTTGTACTCGCCGACGAAGTCTTTGACGTCTTCGTCGGGAGTAAGGACCAGTGGCTCCTCCGAGTGAGTGAGCGTGAAGCCGTCCTGGCAGACGAGCACGGGCAGCATCACGTCGGGATGCTCGGAGATCCGCGCCGCCATCACCGCGTGGTCGTAAGCCTCCTGGACGCTCTCGGCGAAGATCTGGATCACACCCGAGTCGCGGATCATCATCGAGTCGGAGTGGTCGCAGTGGATGTTGAGCGGCGCCGAGAGGGCGCGGTTGCCTACCGCCATCACGATCGGGGCTCGCATACCCGCGGCGATGTAGACGACCTCGGCCATCAGGGCCAGGCCCTGTGACGAGGTGGCGGTCATCGTGCGGGCGCCCGCCATAGCGGAGCCGATTGCCGCGCTCATCGCAGAGTGCTCGGACTCGACGTTGACGATCTCGGTCGTCGCCTTGCCGTTGGCGGCGAGCTTTGCGAAGGTCTGGATGATCGGGGTCTGCGGGGTGATCGGGTAGACGGGGAAGACGTCCGGATCGATCTGAGCCATTGCGTAGGCAACGGCCTCGCCGCCGGTTAGGAGCTGGGCTCCTTCCTGAGTCTTAACTGCCACTTTCATCACTCCTCATCACCCAGCCAGCGGGGGTTTCTGTCTCCTCGGGCACCATCTCGATCGCCCCGACGGGGCAGACGGCTGCGCAAACCTCGCAGCCCTTGCAGAAGTAGTCGTCGAAGCCGACGAAGGTCGTGTCTTCGAGCAGAATCGCCGAGTCTGGGCAATAGAGCCAGCAGAGCAGGCAATTGGTGCACTTCGAGAGATCGGCGAGCGGCTTGATGCCGGTGCGCCAACTCCCGGTCTTGGGCTTCTCTGCGTCGGTGGGCCTGATCGTGCCCCCCGGCGAGAGCTCTTGCCAGGGCCTCAGGCCAGACATGCGTATCCCTCCGCGATTGCCGCGCGGAGCGAGTCCGCGTCGAGTCGTTTTCCGAGTTTCTTGACAGCGGCGTCCTGGATGTTCACGAGCGGAATACCGCCCGCGGCAGCCGCGGCGCCGAGCATGACGACGTTCGAGAACTTCAGCCCGTGGTCGTGGGCGATCTTCAGGGCTGGAATGGCGCGTGCGTTGACGCCCTTCAGCGATTCCGGCAGCTCGTTGGTGTCGACCAGCACGACGCCGTCGTCCGAGAGCCCCTCGGCGACGTTCATCTCGTTCACGAGCGTCGGCTCGAGCACGATCACGATGTCGGGCGCGGCGACCGGGTCGTGACGGC
Organism: Actinomycetota bacterium; assembly: GCA_003162235.1. GTDB lineage: Bacteria > Actinomycetota > Thermoleophilia > Gaiellales > Gaiellaceae > Fen-549. Next base: position 2,243 of record PMMN01000061.1, read on the forward strand.
GGATCGCCTTGTCCGAGATGCGGGTGTATGCGCGCATCGGCGCACCGCGGCGCTCGGGGCCGTACTCCGGGAAGGCCTGCACGCTCGACCCGGCGAGAAGCCCAGCCTCTGCAAGCAGCTGCGAGACGGTCTTCGCACCCTGGCCGGCGCGTGCGTGCCAGCGAACTTCCTTCATCTCTTCTCTCCTTGCACGAAGGCCTCGATACCGGCGACGGCGACCTTGGCACCGCCGACGGCCTGAACCGCCGTCGCGCCGCCGTTGATCGCATCGCCCGCGGCGAAGTACTTGGGATTGGTCGTCTGGCCCGTCTCCGGGTTGATCTTGATCCGGCCCCACTCGAGCTCGAGCCCGTCGATCAGGCTCAGGAACTCCTCGCGCGGACGCTGGCCGATCGCCTTGACGATCGTGTCGACCGGCAGGTCGAAGTCGGCGCCTTCGATCGGCTCGGGGCGGCGGCGGCCCGAGTCGTCGGGCTCACCGAGCTTCATCGGCTGGCACTCGACCGCCGTCAGGCGGCCGTTCTCGCCCTTGAAGGCGACCGGAAGCGTCAGCCACTTGAAGACGACGCCTTCCTCGAGCGCCTCTTCGTACTCGTGGTAGAAGGCGGGCATCTCGGCCTGGGTGCGCCGGTAGAGGACGGTGACCTCCTCGGCGCCCAGCCTGAGCGCCTCGCGGGCGACGTCCATCGCCGTGTTGCCGCCGCCGATGACGGCCGCCCTGCGCCCGACCTGGGGCGGGTTGCCGTCCTTGAGCGCTTCGATAAAGGGAAGGGACTCCCAGACACCCTCGAGATCGTCGCCGGGCGTCTTCACCAGAACGTCCTCGCCGTAACCGATGCCGAGGAAGATCGCTTCGACCTCCTTCTCGATCTCGGCCAGGGCTTTCTTGCTGTCGATCTTCGCTTCCAGCTTGATCTCGACTCCAAGCCCGGCTAGGGCGACCGCCTCGGCGGGCAGCGGCTCGGTGTGCTGGCGGAAGGGCGCGATCGCGTAGCGGATCAGCCCGCCGACCTCGGCGCGCTCGTCGTAGACGGTGACGGTGTAGCCACGCGCGGCCAGCTCCCCGGCGCAAGCGAGCCCGGCGGGACCGGCGCCGATGACGGCCACCTTGTGACCGTTAGCGGCGGCTTTCTTGCGCGGAGCGACTCCGTTGGCGTAGGCCCAGTCGGCGGCGAAGCGCTGCAGTCTTCCGATCTCGATCGCCGCCTCGTCCTGGCTGTTCATCACGCACGAGGCCTGGCAGAGCACCTCGACCGGGCAAACGCGGGCGCAACTGGCAGCGAGGATGTTCTGCTCGAAGAGGGTCAGGGCTGCCGCGCCGGGGTCGCCTGCTGCGATCTGGGCAATGAAGGTGGGAACATCGACGTCGGCCGGACAGGCGACGGTGCAGGGGGCGGTCGCGTATACGCCGCCGCACTGCAGGCAGAGGTCGGCTTGGACGAGCGCCTCCTCTTCGGATAGAGGCGACTTCAGATCAGAGAAGTCCCCTACCAGTGTTTCTTGCGCAAACGCGCTCATCAGACTCCAGTCTTTATCCGGGGTGAGGGCCTAGGCAACCGGGAATGCTACCGACGAGAACCGTGTTGGCCGCGGGTCTACGTTCGCGGTTTCCGCGGTCGTTTCGTACCTTCCTCACGCTATAGGTAAAAACGACCAGGCTCGGTCAGTATTCCCAGGTCTCATACTCGGCCGCGGGGCGCGGTTCTGTGAGCGAATTCCTTCAGACTGAGATACGCCGACGCTCGGCGGGGCGAGACGCTGTTTATCAAGCACTCGGAGCCACCCACCCGTGTGGTTGTGGAAGGGTCTTCTCGAAGTCCCAAATCGGGCGGGACCCACCTCTCCTCCCCCCACCCACCCACGGGGCGTAACAAGGTATCGAGAAAAGGCGCTCGCGAATGTGCCAGCTTCGTGTCGAAACCCTTCGCCGTCTGACCGAGTAGGCGGCGGCAGGCACGGTTGAGCGTTCTAGCCATATACGCGCCGGTCGCACCCGGTCGACGCTTCACCCCGAGACGAGCTCAGACTCAAATCAGGTGCGGAATCAGCTCGCCCACGATGAATCCGATCAGCGCGGCGGCGCCCCCAACCGCAAGAACGTGCAGGCCGCTGCGTAGGCGGCGCAACCCGGTGATCCGGCCCTTCAGCGCTCCCAGGCCGAACAGAGCCGTCGCTGTCGCGGCGAGCGAGACGGCGAGCGCCGTTCTCACTCCCCAGGCGAAGTAGGGGAAGAGCGGCACCCACGCGGCGGCGACGAACATCGCCCCGACGACGAGTGCATCGCCCAAAGCCGTGCGGTGCTCGCCATAGGCGAGTCCGAGCTCCTTCTCGACCGTCATGCGCACATGCGAGTGAGGGTGACGGGCCAGGATCTCGCTCACCGTCTGGGCGTCCTCGCTCGGGATTCCCTCCTCCTCGAGCAGGATCTGAAGCTCTCGGCGCTCGATCTCCGGATGATCGTCCATCTCGGCCAGCTCGTCGGCGATCGCGCCGCGGAAGAGCGCGTTCTCGGCCTGGCTGGAGAGATAGACACCGGCCGCCATAGAGAGCGAGCTGGCGGCCATCTCGGCGACGCCGGCGATCACGATCGTCGCCCCGGAACGGTCCGCGACGGCGAGACCGGTGAGCAGCCCCAGCGTCCCGATCAGCCCGTCCTGCGCTCCGAGCACGAGCTCGCGGATGCGCGAGGCGCGCTCGATACGGGGGCGTGACTCGAGCGCCCAGCGCCGTAACGCCTCGCCTCCGGTCGGGTGGGCTCCGCGCGGGCGCACTCGTACCGGCAGGCGCTCGGGCGGAATCATGCCGTCGGCGGGCTCGAAAACACGCCGCCGCATCCACTGTCGTCTCCGGCCGGGCATTCGTGATCGAGCGTAGCTAATGGGAGGAGACTCTTCTCGCGCCTGCGGTTCTAGAGAAGCTGCCGAAGAAAAGCGCCGCCACCGATCGAGTGCCCAGTGCGCTTGCCGGCGCGCAAGCGCAGCTCGCGGTCGGAGCTGACGAGCCAGTGTCCCTTGCCGGCTTCTGCCAGCGCCGCGGCCCGGCGTTGTCAGTAACCGCCTACTGCAGAAGCACGCCGACGGGAGAGATACTCATCGTGGTCGTCCCGTCGCCGAGCTGTCCGTAGATGTTCTGTCCCCAGGTGACGACCGTGCCGTCGGTCAGGAGCGCACAGGTGTGCTCGTAGTTGTCGGTTCCGTTTCCGTCAGGCCAGTTTCCGCCGCCGGCGCTGACCGTGGCGATGCCGGTGAGCGTGCCGTAACCACCCGGGCCGATGACCGTGACGGGGCTGGAGCTGTCGGCAGTCGTCCCGTCTCCGACCTGGCCGAAGGCGGCCGCGCCCCAGCACTGTGCTGTCCCGTCCTGGAGAACGGCGCAGCTGTGGTACTCGCCGGCACTGATCGTCGAGGCGGTCGTGATGGTGCCGGCGCGGACGGGCACGGAGTTCACGGTCGACTTCGTTCCGTTACCGAGCTCGCCGTTCTCGTTGTCGCCCCAGCAGTAGACGGTGCCGTCTGATATCAGCGCGCAGCTATGGAACCTACCGCTGCCGATGGAGGTAACACCGCCGAGAGAGCCGGCGCCGCTGGCGCCCAGGACCTGAACGGGCGTGGAGCGGTTCCCGGTCGTCCCGTCGCCGACCTCGCCATAGACATTGTAGCCCCAGCACCAGACGGTCTGGTCGGAAAGCAACGCGCAGGTGTGGTTGTGACCGACCGCAAGCTGGATCGCGTTCGTGATCCCGCTCACCTGAACCGGATGGTCGGTGTTGGTCGTGTCGTTGTTACCGAGCTGTCCGAAGGGGTTGTAGCCCCAGCAGTCGATGGTTCCGTCGGAACGCAGGGCGCAGGTGTGACCGCCGCCGCTGCTTACCTGAGTTACGCCGGCGAGATAACCGGTTCCTCCGACACCCACCACGCGAACCGGGGTCGAGCTGTCGGTGTTCGCGCCGCTCGTGTTATTGCCGAGCTGGCCGTAATCGTTCTGGCCCCAGCAGTAGACGGCGCCGGAGACGAGCGCGCAGGCGTGGTACTTACCCGCGCTGATCTGTGAGACACCGGTGAGGTAACCGGTACCTCCGACACCCACCACGCGGACCGGGGTCGAGCTGTTGGTCGTGTTACCGTTACCGAGCTGTCCCTGGTTGTCGTAACCCCAACACTCGACTCCGCCGGCAACTAGGGCGCAGGTGTGGAAGCCACCGGCGCTGATCGCCGAGGCTGTCACGCCGCTCACCACGACCGAGAGCGCGGCGCTCGTGTAGGTGCCGTCGGTCACTGTGACGTTCGCTCGCTGAGAGGTGGCGATCAGCATTTGACCGTTCGCGGATCCCGAGACCGTCGAAACGCCAGCTGTGAAGTTGAGCGGCGTCGTCTGTCCGAAGTTGCGGGCCGTGCCTGTTGAGTTGGTCACGGTCGCAGTTCCGGTCGCGCCCGCGAAGGTCATCGTGTGCGAGCCGGTGTAGGTGGGCGCTGTGTTGCCGTACTGATCGATCGCCCTGACCGTCAGATTGTCGGTTGCGCCGGGCGCGATTACGATCTTCTCCGCCGCCAGCGAGAGCCCGCTTATCGCGGCCGGGATGGGCGTGATCTGCAGGCCGCCGCCGTTGCTGTAGGTGCCGGCGCTGACAACGACCTGAGCGGTCTCGACCCTGTACAGGCGCATCACGCCGTTGTTGGCTCCGGTGACAGAGGCAACGCCGTTCGTGAAGTTGATCGCCGTAGCGCTTCCGAAGTTTGTTGCCGTACCTGAGCTGTTCGAGACTGTCGGGTTGTACGTTCTGATCGATCTCGCGCCCGAGAAGGTGAGGTTGTGCGAGCCCGTGTAAGCGGTAGCGGTGTTGCCGTACAGGTCAAGGGCAGTGATCGTGAGGTTGTCGGCCTGGCCTACGGTCGGAGTTGTCGTTGCAGCCGTCATCGAGAAGTGATCGATCGCGGCCGGGTTCACGGTGAAGGAGGCGGTCGTGTGAGTGAATCCGGATGCGACGTCGGTGACGGCGAGAGTCGTCGCCGCGGCCCGATAGAGAGTGACGGGCACGAGTGTGGGCGCCGTCGTGAAGGTGACCTCGCTCTGGCCGGCGGCGCAGGAGCCCTGAGCCGGGTAGCTCGGAGGCGTGCCGCTGGGACTGTTGGCAGGACCCGAGAAGGTCAGACAGCGGGTTCCGGTGGCGTTTCCGTAGGTGTCGGTGGCGGTGATCGAGAGGTTGAAGGCGGTTCCTGCGGTCTGAGCCGCGGGGTCGGCGACGTTAAACGCAGTGATCGCGGCCGGTTGCACGTTGAAGGTGACCGCGTTGCTCGTGTACGCGGTGCCGGTGTTCTGCCTCACCGTGACGGCTGCGGCCTCGACCTTGTAGAGCCGCATGACGCCGTTCATGCCGGCGTTGACCTGCGCCACTCCGTTTACGAACGTGATCGAGGTGCTAGTTCCGAAGTTCGTTCCGGTGGTGCTGGTTCTCGGGGTAACCGTCGGGCGGTAGGTGCCGATGGCTCCGCCGCCGGTCGTGGTGTCTGTGAAGTTGAGGTCGTAATTGGCTCCGGTGGCTCCGCCGTAGCTGTTGATCGGGTTTCCGTACTGGTCGCCCATCACGATCGTCAGGTTGTCGGCGTTACCGGCCACCGGTGTCGTGGTCGTGGGGATGATCAGGAAGCGACTCTGTGCGGTGCCGTTGACGTTGAAGGGATTGGTCGAGCCGCTCCTGCCGCTGGGACTGTCGGTGGCGGTGATCGTCGTCTGCGTGCCGGGGTAGAGCGTCGAGGGCGTGGCCCTGAAGAGGGTGATGCTCGGATCCGGGTTGGAGGCTCCGCTAGCGAAGTTGACCGAGCTCTGACCGGCGCCGCACGAGCTCTGGGCCGGGTAGACCGGGACATGGCCGTCGGGGCTCGCGCCCGGACCCGAGAAGGCGATGCACTGCGCACCGGTGTAGCTCGTCACCGTGTTGTCCCAGGCGTCCTGGGCGATGAGGTGGGTGCCGAAGGGCGTGCCGGCTGTCTGGGCGGCGACGTTCCCGATGCTGAAGGTATCGATCGAAGCCGAGTTGACGGTAAAGGTGCCGGTCGGGCCGGAGTGCCCGGACTCGGTGGCGGTGATGTTCGAGGAGACGGCGTTATAGAGCGTCACGTTGGCGGAGCCGACGCCGCTCGTGAAGGTGACCGAGGCCGGGTAGCTCGGCGCCGTGCTGTTCGGGCTATTCAGCGGGCCCGAGAAGGCGACCGTCTTCGAGCCGGTGTAACCGGTCGCGACGTTTCCGTACGCGTCCTTGGCGGTCAGCGTGAGCGCGAACTGAGTACCAGCCGTCTGCGTGCCGGGGTTGGGGATGGTGAACGAGTTGATCCCGGCCGGGTTAACGGTGAAGGCGCCGCTCGAGCCGCTCTTCCCCGAGCCGGTGACGGTCAGCGTCGTCGAAGCGGCGTTGTAGAGAGTCAGGCTCGGGCTGGCCGTTCCGCTCGCGAAGGTGACCAAGCTCTGGCCGGCGGCGCAGGTGCTCTGGGCCGGATAGGCCGGGGCGTTGCCGCCCGGGCTCGAAGCCGCGCCGGAGAAGGTCAGGCACTGCGTGCCGGTGTAGGTCGGCGCCGTGTTTCCGTAGAGATCCAGAGCCGTCAGCGAGACCGAGAAGGCGGTGCCGGCCGTTTGTGTTCCCACGCCGGCGAAGCCGAAGGAGTTGATCCCGAGCCGGGTTGACCGTGAAGGCGCCGCTCGAGCTGCTGTAGCCGGGATAAGTGACGGTGAGGATCGTCGAGGCCGCGTTGTAGAGAGTCACGTTGGCCGGGGCGATGCCGTTCGTGAAGGTGACCGAGCTCTGTCCGGCGGCGCAAGTGCCCTGGGCCGGATAGGCCGGAGCATTACCGCCCGGGCTCGAGGCCGCCCCTGAGAAGGTGACGCAGAGCGTCGAGCCGTAGCTGGTTGCCGTGTTTCCGTAGGCGTCGGTTGCCGTCAGCGAGACGGAGAACTGAGTCCCGGCGGTCTGGCTACCGGGCGTCGAGATCGTGCCCGAGCTCACCGTGCCGGCGTTGACTGTGAAGGCGCCGGTAGAGCCGCTGGCGCCCGATTCGGTCGCCGTGATGTTCGAGGAGGCGGCGTT